>JADMJD010000196.1 GCA_018780805.1 Rubrivivax sp.
GTGCCGATGAACGCGCTGCTGCAGCACCGCGGCCACAACCTGATGGGCGCGGGCCGCTCCATCGCCGTGCAGAACTTCAACGAACAGGCCT
This sequence comes from Rubrivivax sp., assembly GCA_018780805.1. Lineage (GTDB taxonomy): Bacteria > Pseudomonadota > Gammaproteobacteria > Burkholderiales > Burkholderiaceae_C > Rubrivivax. The sequence continues at coordinate 92 of JADMJD010000196.1, forward strand.
GCATCCTGGGCCTGGGCGCGCTCTACGTGGGCATGACCAAGCTGGGGCTCACCGCCTTTGGCGCGATCGCGGTCTTCGGCCTGCTGGTGGCCGGCGTGATGGAGCTGATCCGCCGCTGGCACCAGCGCAACCTGCGTGAGCACCGCACCGAGGTCGAGCACCTGCTGGACCTGGCGCGCACCGACGGGCATTGATGGCCGGGACCCCGATGGCGGCGCGGCCCGTGGCCGCGCTGGCGGCCCTGGCGCTGGGTTTCAACGCCTTCACCTGGGGCGTCTCGTGGTGGCCGTTCCGGCAACTGGAGGCGCAGGGCCTGCACGCGCTGTGGTCCACGGTGCTGATCTACGGCCTGGCGGCCCTGCTCATCACGGTGCTGCGGCCGGCCGCCTGGCGCGAGCTGCTGCGCACACCCACGCTGTGGGTGCTGGTGCTGGCCTCGGGCACCACCAACGTCTGCTTCAACTGGGGCGTGACCATGGGCGACGTGGTGCGCGTGGTCCTGCTGTTCTACCTGATGCCGCTGTGGGCCGTGGGGCTGGCGCGGCTGCTGCTGAACGAACGCCTGACCCCGCTGGCCGGCGTGCGCGTGGGGTTGGCGCTGGCCGGCGCGGCCATCGTGTTGTGGCCCGAAGGGGGCGGCCTGCCGCTGCCACAAGGCCTGGCCGAGTGGCTGGCGATCCTGGGCGGCTTCAGCTTCGCGCTGAACAACGTGATGCTGCGCCACCAGGCCCACCGCAGTGATGCCGCACGGGCGCTGGCCATGTTCAGCGGCGGCACCGTGGTGGCCGGTGCGTTGGTGGTGACGCTGGCGCTGCAGGGCCAGGCACCCTGGCCACCCGCACCGGCCTGGGGCTGGGGCCTGGGCGCGCTGGGGCTGGCGCTGTGGTTCCTGCTCGGCAACCTGGCGCTGCAGTACGGCGCGTCGCGGCTGCCGGCCAACGCGACAGCGGTGATCATGGTCAGCGAGGTGTTGTTTGCCGCGGTGTCGGCCGTGCTGCTGGGCGCGGGCACGCTGAGCGCCCCGTTGCTGCTGGGCGGTGGCTTGATCGTGGCGGCCTCGCTGCTGGCGGCGCGGCACTGATCAGGGAATCGCCAGCTCCGGCCACCAGCGTTGCAGTTCGGCCCGCAGCGCATCCAGCAACAGGGGTTTGGTGAGGTAACCCACCATGCCGGCGGCCCGGCAGGCTTCGGCATCGGTGCTCATCGCATGCGCCGTCAGCGCGACGATGGGGAAGGCCGGCAGTTCGCCGCGCTGCTGGCGCTCGCGCAGCGCCCGGGTGGCGGCCAGGCCGTCCATCACCGGCATCTGCAGGTCCATCAGCACCAGGCGGGGCGGCTCGTCGGCACAGGCCTCCAAGGCCTTGGCGCCGTCTTCGGCGGTGCGGGTGCGGATGCCCAGCGTGCGCAGAAACTCCTCGGCGATCATGCGGTTGATGGCGTTGTCTTCCACCACCAGCACATGGCCGGGTTGCTGTGCCGGCAGCTCGACCGGTTGCTCGGCCGCCGCCACGGCCGACGGCACCGCGTGGTGGGCCGTCATCAGGCGCAGGTCACGCGGGGTCAGCGGCATCACGTCAAAGGCCATGTGCAGTACGCGGGCCTGCTGCTCCAGCGCCGGCTGGTGCCAGTCGGGTCGGATCAGCAGGGAGATGTGGGCCTGCGGCAGCGCATCGCGCAGGCGGACCAGGTCTCGCGGCTCGACCAGCGTGTGTTCGGCCACCACCACCAGCGCGGGCCGCTGTTGGGGCGGCAGCGCGCCGGCACGGTCGGCCGCGGCGCCGACAGTCTCCACCAGCTCGGATGTCCAGCCCAGGCGCAACAGGCGGCGCTGCAGCCAGGCGCCAATGGCCGGCTGGCGGTAGACCAGCCACGCGTGGCCCGGCAAAGGGTTGGCCACGGGATCGGGGTCGGGTGCTGCCGCCAGGCGCAGCGTGAGCGTGAAGACACTGCCCACCCCGGGCTCGCTGCGCAGCCGCACATCGCCGCCCATGCGGCGTGCCAGTTCGCGCGCGATGCCCAGGCCCAGGCCAGTGCCGCCGTGGGCGCGGCTGAGGCTGTTGTCGCCCTGCACAAAATCGTCGAAGACCCGTGCCGCGTGTTCGGCCGGCAGGCCCGGGCCAGTGTCTTCCACCTCGACCTGGATGGCCAGCCACGCAGGGTCCGCGGCGTCGGGTTCGACGACCACGTTCACCGCGATGTGGCCTTGTTCGGTGAACTTGGCGGCGTTGCCCACCAGGATGCCGACGATCTGCCGCGCGCGCGGCTCGTCGCCGCACACCCAGGTGGGTTCGCCCACCCAGTCGAAGCGCACCGACAGGCCCCGGGCCCGCACCAGCGGCATCACGCCACGCAGCACCTCGGCCAACGTCTCGGCCAGGTCGAACGGCTCCTGGGCCAAGGGCAATTCGCCGTCGCGCAGCCGGGTCAGGTCCAGCACCTGCTCGATGGTGCGGCGCAGGGCCTGGCCGGACTGGTGCGCCACATCCAGGTAGCGCTGGTGGGTGGGATCGGTCGAGACCCGGCGTGCCAGGTCCACCAGGCCCAGCAGGCCCGACAAGGGCGTGCGCAGCTCGTGGCTCATGTGCGCCAGAAAGCGCGACTGCGCCTGACGCGCGTGGTTGGCATCTTCGCGCCCACGCTCCGCTTCGGCCACGGCGCGGGCCAGGCTGGCGGTGCGTTCCTGCACCTGGCGCTCCAGCGACATCAGCGACAGCCGGTCTTCATGGATGTCGGTCATGGCCCCGGCCACGCTGATGGTGCGGCCGTCCGGCCCGGCCCAGCCGCGGCCACGCATCGACACCCAGCGCCACTGGCCGGCCCCATCCTGCACGCGCAGCTGCAGCAGGATGGGGGCGCCCTGGTCCACCGCGGCCGACCAGGCGTGGCGCCACAGCGGCAGGTCTTCGGGGTGGATGCGGTCGACAAAGTTCGCCAGATCGGGCTTCAGCGTGCCGGGCCCATGGCCCAGGATGGCGCCAAAACGGTCGGAGAACCAGGTGTCGCCCTGCGCAAGTTGCACTTCCCAGAGCCCGTCGCGCGCGCACTCCGCAGCGCGTCGCCAACGTGCCAGGACCAGCTCAGACGGCGCACTCGAGGAGGCTGGTGGGTCGGTCGACGGCATCGTGTTTTCTCGGCCTTTGGATGTTACGTCGCAGCCTGGGGCAGCGCTTAACATCTGCGCCATCGGGCAGGAGTTCGCATGTCAGAAACGACGATTTATGATTTTGAGGCGCTGTCCATTGATGGCCAGACAGCACAACTTTCCACCCAGCGTGGCAAAGTCCTGTTGATCGTCAACACCGCCAGCGCCTGCGGCTTCACACCGCAGTTCGCCGGCCTGGAAACGCTGTGGCAGCAATACGGCCCGCGCGGCCTGGTGATCGTGGGCTTTCCGAGCAACGAGTTCGGCGCCCAGGACCCAGGCAGCAATGAAGAGATCGCGTCGTTCTGCCAGCTGAATTTCGGCGTGAGTTTCCCGATGATGGCCAAGGTGAAGGTGAATGGGGCCGAAGCCCACCCACTGTGGCAGTGGCTGAAGGCCCAGGCCCCGGGCCTGCTGGGCACCGAAGGCATCAAGTGGAACTTCACCAAGTTCCTGGTCGGCCGCGATGGGCGTGTGCTCAAGCGCTACGCACCCAACGACAGCCCGGCGTCCATCGAAGCACACATCGTCAAAGCCCTGGAGGCCTGATGTTCCAGCACCTCGAGCCCTATGCGGGCGACCCCATCCTGAGCCTGAACGAAGCTTTCCAGGCCGACCCGCGGCCGGGCAAGATCAACCTGTCGATCGGCATCTACTTCGACGACGCCGGCCGCATCCCGGTGCTGGCCTGCGTGCGCGAGGCCGAGGCCCGGTTGCTGGCCACCAGCGCGCCCAAGCCCTACCTGCCCATCGAAGGCTCGGCGGTGATGCGGCGCGAGGTGCAGCACCTGCTGTTCGGTGCCGAGCACTCGGCGGTGAAAGACGGCCGCATCGCCACGCTGCAGACCGTGGGTTCCAGCGGCGGCCTGAAGGTGGGCGGTGATTTCCTCAAGCGCTGGCTGCCCGGCAGCGGCGTGTGGGTCAGCGACCCGACCTGGGACAACCACCGCGCGATGTTCGAAGGCGCCGGCCTGGTGGTGCAGTCCTACCCATACTACGACGCCCACACCGGCGGCCTGCGCTTTGACGCGATGTGCGAGACCTTGCGCGGCCTGCCGCCCAGGAGCGTGGTGCTGCTGCACGCCTGCTGCCACAACCCGACCGGCGTCGACCTGAGCCGCGCGCAATGGGAGACCTTGGTCCCCATCCTGCGCGAACGTGAGCTGCTGCCCTACCTGGACATCGCCTACCAAGGGTATGGCGACGGCATCGAAGAAGACGCCTTGGCGATCCGCCTGCTGGCCGACGCGGGGCTCACGTTTTTCGTCGCCAACAGCTTCAGCAAGAGCATGAGCGTGTACGGCGAGCGGGCCGGCGCGCTGTCGGTGGTGTGTGCCGACCAGGCCGAAGCCGAGCTGGTGCTGGGCCAGATGAAGGCCACCGTGCGCCGCAACTACTCCAGCCCCGCGATCCACGCCGCCGGCATCGTGGGCCTGGTGCTGGGCGACCCCGAACTGCGCCGCGCCTGGGAGGCCGACGTGGCCGGCATGCGCCACCGCATCCTGGCGATGCGCCAGCGCCTGCACGCGGTGCTGAGCGCCAAGCTGCCAGGCCGCGACTTCGGCTACTTTCTCAGCCAGCGCGGCATGTTCAGCTACACCGGCCTGAGCGCCGCGCAGGTGGACCGGCTGCGCGAGGAATTCGGCGTCTACCTGGTGCGCTCGGGCCGGGTGTGTGTGGCGGGGCTGAACACCGGCAACGTGGACCGCACGGCGGAGGCCATCGCAGCCGTCGTCTGACGGCTGCATCGGGTGTGTCGCGGCCGTCCTCTGACGGCTGCATCGTCTGGGCCGCAGCCGTCAGCCGAACCGCGCGGCGCGCTCCACCTGCTGGCGCAGCCACTGGTGCGTGGGGTCGGCGTCACGCCGCGCCAGCCACACCATGTCCACCGTCAGCGGGCCGATGTCCACCGGCAGCGGCCGACTGATCACCCCGCCCGGTGTCGAGGCCGAGACAAAGGACGCGGGCAGCACCGCCAGCAGGTCCGACTGCCCCACCACCCGGCCGGCCGTGTGGTACTGGTTCACCGTCAACACGACGCGCCGGCGCCGGCCCAGCAGGGCCAGGGCTTCGTCCACCTCGGCATAGGCCCGGCCCGACACGCTGACCAGCACGTGGCGCGCGCTGCAGTAGCGGTCCAGTGTCAGCTCGCCGTCGGTCAGTGGGTGGTGCTGACGCATCACACACACGTACTGCGTGCGGTGCAGCCGCTGGTGCCGCAGGAGTGCGCGCTCACCTTCGGCCAGCATCGCCGAGACCAGCGCCGGGAAATGGCCGACCGCCAGATCGGCCGCTTCGTCGTGCAGCAGGCTGCGCGGGTCGCGCGTGGTCAGCGGCAGCAGGCGCAGATCGGTGTGCGGCGCTTCGGTCTCCAGCGCCGCCACCAGGCCGGGCGCCAGGATGCCCGCGGCTGCGTCAGCCAAGATGATGCGGAATTCGGCCCGGTCTTGCCGCGGGTCGAAATGGCCCGGCGCCAGGGAGCGCTGCAACTCGCCCAGCGCCGCCCGCACCTGCGGCCACAGCGCCGTGGCCCGCGCCGTGGGTGTCATACCGGTGGCGCTGCGCTGGAACAGCGGCTCACCCACCCAGTTGTGCAGGCGCTTCAACGCATGGCTGGCGGCCGGCTGCGTGATGGCCAGCCCCTCGGCGGCACGTGTCAGGCTGCCTTCGCTCATCACGGCGTCGAAGACCCGCAGCAGGTTCAGGTCCAGGGTGCGGAAGTTGTTCACGGTCGGTCAAAGATTTCAGGTTTGTTTATACCTTACATGACGATTATTCATTGGCAACAGTAAGGGTTAGCACCAATCTTCGTCCAGGCCCTAGGGTTTACCCGATCCAACAGGGGCCGAAAGGAAAACTGCCATGAGCACCACCGTTCTGCATGCCCCCCGTGTCGCCGCCGCAGGCGCCGTGACGAACACCCCCCGCCTCTGGTCACGCCTGTGGGTGGCCCTGGAGGCCAACGGCCAGCGCCGTGCCGCCGCTGAACTGCGCCGCGTTGCATCGATGCGCGAGAGCCACGACCCCGAGCTCGCGCGCCAGCTGCGCGCCGCCGCCGACTTTGCCGACCGCGCCTGAGCGCCGCCCCCACCCCTCACAGGAAGTTGATCACCATGACCACCACCACTTTCAAGGTTGTTTCCACCCCCCGCGTGCAGGAACAGCGCGGCGCCCGCCTCGGCGCGCAGCTGTTCGTGTCGGCCTGGAACGCTGTTGCCAGCCTGTTCGCCAGCGCGCCGCGCGCCCTGACCCGCGCGCAGGAAGCCGCTGAAGTGCGCGAGATGGCGCGCCACCTGCAGGCCACCGACCCGGGCTTCGCCAGCGACCTGCTGGCCGCGGCCGACCGCCACGAAAGCGCGGCGAAGTAAGACCTGCTGCGCTGCTAGATGCAGCGCCCGCCGTCGACTTCCATGCAGACGCCGGTGAGCATGCTCGCCTCGTCGCTGCACAGGAAACAGGCCGCATTGCCCATGTCCTCCGGCGTTGAAAAACGCCCCAGCGGGATCGTGGACAGGAACTTGGCCCGCACCTCGGGTGTGTCCTCGCCCATGAAGGACTTCAGCAGCGGGGTTTCGCCCGCCACCGGGTTCAGCGCGTTGACGCGGATGCCAAACGGCGCCAGCTCCACCGCGTTGGCGCGCGTGGCCGTGATGACCCAGCCCTTGCTGGCGTTGTACCAACCCAGACGCGGCCGCGGGCTCACACCAGCGGTGCTGGCGATGTTGAGCACGACCCCGCTTTTCTGCGCCTTGAAACGGGGCACGGCTTCGCGCATCGCGAGGTAGATCGCCTTCATGTTGACCGCGACAATGCGGTCGAAGTCGTCCTCGGACACCTCCTCCAGCGGCTGCGGCAAGTGCGTGACCCCGGCGTTGTTGACCAGGAGGTCAAGCCGGCCGAAATGCAGTTCGGCCGCTTCCATCATCAGCCGCACGTCGGTGGCATCGGTCACGTCCACGCGCATGGCCCGCGCGTGTTCACCCAGCGCGGCGGCCAGGTCCAGGCCGCCTTCGAGGTTGCGGTCGGCAATCACCACCCGCGCGCCCTCGGCGATGAACTTGCGCACGATGCCGGCACCAAAGCCGCTGGCACCTCCGGTGACGATGGCCACCTTGTCCTTGAGTCTCATGGGTGGGTCTCCAGCAGGTTGGTGAAGGGGGTGTGGTTCTTCCAGCGGTACGTGGCGAAGTCACGCACATCGGTCGACAGGATGCGGCCGTGGCCCAGGTGTTCGGCCAGCAGCACCAGGGATGCGTCGGCCAGGTCCATCGGCAGTTGCGCGTAGCGGCGCATCAGGGCCGGCATGCGGGCGATCTCGGCCACCGCAGGTGACCAGACGACCAGGCCTCCGGCCGCGACATCGTCCATCAGCGCGGCGGCAAACGCCGGCCCCAGCCGGCGGCCCAGCAAATGACAGGCCTCGGCCAACACAGGCCAGGTGGTCATCCAGCCCTGAGATGCGCTGCCCGCCCAGGCCGTGGCGCGGGTGTGCCAAGCGTCGTCTGCATCGGCCAGCGCATACAGGAAGCCGGCATCCGCTGCGATCAACGCGGAGGTTTCCCGTGTTTTTCAGCCAGGATCAGATCCAGCTCTCGTTTGACATTGGAAGCGATGTCGGAGCGCCCGCTGTGGCCCTTGCCCACCAAGGCCAGGAAGCTCACCGGCCCTTGCTGGCGCGCTTTCACCTCGGCGTAATAACGCGCGACACTTTCGCGCACGACATGGCTCACGCTCTGGCCCGTGGCCTGGGCGAGGAACTCGAGCTGCGCCTGCGCAGCGTCGTCGAGGCGGGCATTGATGCGCATGTCAGACATCGTATGACGGTGCCCTTGGCGCTGTCAATCGTGTTTGATCGCCACGGTCTTCAGCGTCGAAAACCCGTACAGCGCCTCGAAGCCTTTTTCGCGCCCATGGCCGCTGCGCTTGACACCGCCGAAGGGCAGCTCCACCCCACCCCCGGCGCCGTAGTTGTTGACGAAGACCTGGCCACACTTCAGCTGGCGCGCGCAACGCATGGCGCGTGAGCCGTCGCGTGTCCAGACGCCGGCCACCAGCCCGAAATCGGTGCCGTTGGCGATGGCCAGGGCCTGCGCCTCGTCGTCGAACGGGATCAATACCTGCACCGGGCCGAAGATCTCTTCCTGCGCCAGGCGGTGTGCGCCGTCCGTGCCGCCGACCAGCGTGGGCGGCACCCAATAGCCCGGGCCCGTGGGCAGCGCCGGCTGCGCCAGCACCTGCGCGCCTTGCCCCTGGGCCAAGGCCAGGTAGCCATTGACGATCTCGCGCTGGCGTTCGCTGATCACCGGGCCGACATCCGGATCATCCAGCGCCGGGCCCACGCGCAGGCCGCGGTAACGCTCGGCCATGCGCGCGGCCACGCTGTCGTAGACCCCGCGCTGCACCAGGATGCGGCTGGCGGCCGAGCAGGTCTGGCCCGCGTTCTGGATGCCGGCGTTCACCAGGAAGGGCAGCGCCGCATCGAGGTCGGCGTCGTCGAACACCAGCTGCGGGCTCTTGCCGCCGAGTTCCAGCGTCACCGGCACGGCGTTGCGCGCCGCCGCCGCCTGGATCAGCGCACCCACCGCCACCGAGCCGGTGAAGGAGATGTGCTGCACACCCCGGTGCGCGCTCAGCGCCGCACCGGCTTCTTCGCCCAGGCCGGGCACCAGGTTCAGCGCCCCGGCCGGCAGGCCGGCCTGCTGGGCGATGTGCGTGAAGGCGATGGCCGTGAGGCAGGCTTCTTCCGCCGGCTTCAGCACGCAGGCGTTGCCCATCGCCAGCGCCGCGCCCACGCTGCGGCCGATGATCTGCATCGGGTAGTTCCAGGGCACGATGTGCGCCGTGACGCCATGCGGCTCGCGCAGCGTCAGCGCGGTGTAGCCGTTGACAAACGGGATGGTCTCCCCATGCACCTTGTCGGCCGCGCCGCCGTAGAACTCCAGGTAACGCGCCAGCGCCACGGCATCGGCCCGGCCCTGCTTCAGCGGCTTGCCCACGTCCAGCGCCTCCAGCCGCGCCAGCACGTCGGCCTGTGCCAGCACCAACGCGCTCATCTTCATCAGGATGCGGCCACGTTCGGTGGCCGTCAGCTGGCCCCAGGCACCGTCCAGCGCGGCCTGCGCGGCGGCCACGGCCGTGTCCACATCGCCAGCCGTGCCACGGGCAATGCGGGCCAGCGGCTCGCCGGTGGACGGGTTGAACAGCGGCAACGTCTCGCGCGGCGCCTGCCAGCGGCCACCGATGAAGAGCAGCGTGGGGTCGAAGGGGATGTCCATGCGGCATCATAGAACCCGATGCCCGTGCTCCTGCTCCAGCGCCTTGCCAGTTTTGTCGCCACCCTGGCGGTGGCCTCTCTGCTCGTTTTTGCGGTGCTGGAGCTGCTGCCCGGCAATGCGGCCCAGGTGATTCTGGGCGACAGCGCCACACCGCAATCGTTGGCCGCACTGGAAAAACAGCTGGGCCTGGACCAGCCCGCGCCCACGCGTTACCTGGCCTGGGTGGGCGGGCTGCTGCAAGGCCAAACGGCCAACAGCCTGTCCTACGACACACCCACGGCCGAGCTGATTGCCGAACGCCTGCAGGTCTCGCTGCCGCTGGCCGTGATGGCGATGGCGTTGACCATCGTGATGGCGCTGGCGGCCGGTGTCTACGCCGCTTCGCAGCACAACAAGGCGGGCGACGTGGGCGTGATGGCGGCCAGCCAGCTGGGCATCGCGATCCCGAACTTCTGGTTCGCGATCCTGCTGATCCTGCTGTTTGCCGTGCAGCTGCAGTGGGTGGGTGCGGGTGGTTTTCCGGGCTGGACCGAAGACGACGGCGGCGGTCTGGTGGACGGCTTCGTCGCGCTGCTGCTGCCCGCGCTGGCGCTGGCCATGGTGCAGGCGGCCATCCTGGCGCGTGTTACCCGCTCGGCGGTGCTGGAGGTGATGCGCGAGGACTTCGTGCGCACCGCGCGCGCCAAGGGCCTGAGCCGCGGCCAGGCGCTGCGCCGCCACGTGCTGCGCAACGCGATGATCCCGGTGCTGACGGTGGGGGGCTTGCAGTTCGGCAACCTGGTCACCGGCGCCATCGTGGTGGAAAACGTCTTCGTGCTGCCCGGCCTGGGCCGGCTGGTGTTCCAGGCGATTGCCAACCGCGACCTGGTGGTGGTGCGCGACGTGGTGCTGTTTCTGGCCGCCACCGTGATCACGATCAACCTGTTGGTGGACCTGCTGTACCTGCTCATCGATCCGCGTTTGCGGCGGCCCGCGCGATGATCGCCGCACGGCCGCCCCGAAGGCGATCACGCCCCCTCGGGGGGCCGACGCGCAGCGTCTTGGGGGTCCATTGAGAGCGTTGCGCCACAAGAGTTTCCTGGTGGGTGCGGTGCTGACGGCGCTGCTGGTCGCCGTCGCCCTGCTGTCGCTGCTGTGGTCGCCCTACCCACCGGGCGACATCGACATCCCGAACAAACTCGCCGGCCCGTCGGCCTCGCACTGGCTGGGCACCGACAGCCTGGGCCGGGACATCGCCTCGCAGCTGCTGGTGGGCAGCCAGAACAGCATCGTCGTCGGCCTGATCGCGGTCGGCATCGGCATGGGGTTTGGGGTCGCGCTGGGGGCGCTGGCCAGTGCCCGGCGCGGGGCGGTGGAAGAGCTGGTGATGCGTGCCAGCGACTTCACCTTCGCCTTCCCGGCGCTGCTGTCGGCCATCATGCTGACGGCCATCTACGGCCCCGGGCTGGTGATGAGCATCGTCGCCATCGGCATCTTCAACATCCCGGTGTTTGCGCGCCTCACACGCGGTGCGGCCAACGCCATCTGGTCGCGTGAATACGTGCTGGCCGCGCGTGCCGCCGGCCAGGGTGCGTGGCGCATCACGCTGGACCATGTGCTGCCCAACATCGGCAGCGTGCTGATCGTGCAGGCCACGATCTCGTTTGCCACCGCCATCCTGGCCGAGGCGG
>JADMJD010000081.1 GCA_018780805.1 Rubrivivax sp.
TCTCGATCACCACGGCCTGGCCCCAGGCCTTGGCCAGCCGGTCCGACAGGATGCGGGCCACGTTGTCCGGGCCCGAGCCCGGCGGCTGCGACAGCACCCACTTGACGGGTTTGTCGGGCCAGGCCTGGGCGCGCAGCAGCGGCGTCGTGAGGGCCAGGGCGCTGCCAGCCAGCGCAAGGTGGAAGTGGCGTCTTTGCATGGTGTTGTCTCCGTCGGGTATAGGAAGGTGTTCGTCAGTTCGTCAGCGCCGCGTGGCGTTCGGCCAGCAGGGCTTGCAAGTCGTCTGGGGCCGTGGCGGTGCCGTAGACGTAGTGGTCGGGCCGCAGCAGCGCCGCGTGGCAGCCGTGGCGCTGCATCCAGGCGGCGACCACGCCGTCGCGTTCCGGCGCCGCGGCCAGATCGATCAGGGTCAGGCCGCCGGTGGCGATGGGGGCCGGCAGTTGGCCGTCCAGCACCAGCCGCCAGCCGCGGCCGAACACCTCGTCCATCAGCCGGCCGTCGCGGTCGCAGGGCTGCGGGAACAGCGTGCCTCGGCCCGTGGTGTCCTGCGCCGCCAGCAGGCCGCTGGACAGGCGCGGCAGCACGTCCTGGCGCGGGGTGTCGCGCACGGTGCCACCACATTCGGCCAGCAGCCGTTCGTCGCGGGCGCGGGCCTTGGATTCGTCACGCTCGCAAATGATGGCGCCCAGGCTCTTGAGCCGGCCTGTCAGTTCGCGCACATGGGCCTGGCGCTCCTGGCCGTAGCTGTCCAGCAGCGCTTCGGCCGCGAGGCCTTGAACCTCGCCTTGGAGCACCGCGCCCAGCTTCCAGCTCAGGTTGACTGCGTCGCGCACGCCCTGGCACATGCCCTGCCCCAGGAAAGGCGGCTGCATGTGCGCCGCGTCACCGGCCAGGAACACCCGCCCGGCACGCCAGCGCTGTGCCACCAGCGCATGGAAGCGGTAGCTGGACTGGCGCCACAGCGTGCCTTCGTCCGGCGCCAGCCAGCGCGACAACAAGGCCCAGGTGCCTTTGGGGGTGGCCGCCTGTTTGGGGTCTTCGCCGGGGTTCAGCGAGATCTCCCAGCGCCGGTGCCGGCCCGGGCCGATCACCATCGTGCACGGGCGCTGCGGTTCGCAGTACTGCACGCTGGTTTTGGGCAGCCGCGCCAGGCCCCGATCATTGACCTGCACGTCGACCACCAGCCAGGGTTCGTCGAAGTCCAGGTCGTCGAGTTGAATGCCGACCAGGCTGCGCACGATGCTGGCCCCGCCGTCGCAACCGATGACCCAGCGGGCGCGCACGCTGCCCGATTGACCGTCGGCATCGCGCACGGAAAGCGTGGCCCCGGTGTCGTCCTGCACCAGCCCCGACAGCTCGGTGCCCAGCGCCATCTGCACATTCGGCATCTGCGCCAGATGCGCGCGCAAGGCCCGCTCCACCGGCGGCTGCGTGAACACCATCGACGGTGTGTGGCCCTGTGGGTAAGGCGGGTCCACCATGGTCATGCGGCGGATCAGCTGGCCGTCGACACCGAACCATTCCGACGGCGTGAAGGGCTCGGTGAACGGTGTCACCGCATCGACGAGGCCGAGCTGCTGGAACACCCGCATCACCTCGTGGTCCAGCGCGATGGCCCGCGGGATTTCGTAGACACCGGGCAGGCGGTCGCACACCCATACACGGTGCCCGGCCTGGCCCAGCAGCGCGGCTGCCACGACACCCGCCGGACCGCAACCCACGATGGCCACATCGAACACGGTCTAGCCCTCCGCGACGATGGCGTTGCGCAGCACACCGATGCGGTCGATCTCGATCTCGACCGTGTCACCGGCCTTCATCCACACCGGCGGGGTGCGCGCCTGGCCGACACCGGCGGGGGTGCCCATGATGATGGTGTCGCCCGGCTCCAGCGTCATGCACTCGGCCAGGAGCGCGATGGTTTCGTCGACCGCGAAGATCATGTCGCTGGTGTTCGCGTCCTGCATCACCTGGCCGTTCAGCCGGCTCTGGATGCGCAGGCCGGTGGCGCCGGGCGCCAGTTCGTCGGCCGTTACCAGCACCGGGCCAAAACCGCCGGTGCCGTCGAAGTTCTTGCCGATGGTCCACTGCGGCGTGCGCTTCTGGAAGTCACGCACCGACATGTCGTTGAAGCAGGTGTAGCCGAAGACGTACTGCAGCGCGTCGGCGCGGCTCACGTGGCGCGGCACGGTGCGGCCGATGACCACCGCGAGCTCGGCTTCGTAGTCGAACTTGGCCGAGGCCTTGGGCAGCAGGCCGGGCTGGCCATGGCCCATCAACGAACTCTTGCCGCGGTAGAAAAACCAGGGGTACTCGGGTTTGTCGCGCCCACCTTCCTTGGCGTGGTCGAAGTAGTTCAGGCCCAGACAGATGGTCTTGCCGGGTTCGGGCACCAGCGGCGCGAACGTCAGCGAAGCCAGCGGCAGGCGCGGTGCGCCGGAAGCGATGGCGGCGCGGCCGGCGGCGGCCAGGTCGGTGCCTCGGGTCAGCTCGGCGCGCAGGTCGTCGGCGATGTCGATGGCGTGCTCGCCGTCGACGACGGCCAGGCGTGGCTGGCCGTTGCGCAGGTAGGTGGTGAAACGCATGGTGGAGACTCCGTCGGAAAGGGAATCAAGCAGGCAGTTGAGGGGCAAACAGCACACGGCGCTGCGCCTGTTTCAGCGCGTCCGTGGGGGCCGTGCCCAGGCCCCATTGGTCGATGCGGCCGGGTGGCCAGGTCCAGTCGCCCGGGCTGCCGGGCTGGTAGCTGTCGTCGATCTGTTCGACCTCGGCCGTGTATTCGATGACGATGCCAAACGGATCGACAAAGTAGTTGAAGGTGTTGTCACCCGGCCCGTGCCGGCCCGGGCCCCACTGCGGCGGCAGGCCGGCGTCCCTGAGCCGGCCACCACCGCGCATCACCGCGTCCAGCGTCGGCATCAGGAAGGCGATGTGGTTCAGCGCGTCGTTGTCGGTGTCGCCCAGCGCAATGCTGTGGTGGTCGGCATCGCAGTTCATGAAGGCCATGATCTTGGTGCGGTCCGCCAGCACGAAGCCCAGCGACTGCTCGAAGAACGCTTGCGTGTGGGCGATGGCGTGGCAGTTCAGCACCGCATGCGCCAGGCGCAGCGGCTGGTCACGCGGGGCCGGCACATCGGCACTGCGCCGGACATCACCATGAACGACCTCGATGCGGCGGCCGTCGGCATCGCGCAGCACCAGGGCCTGGCCGCCAGCGGGGTCGGGCGCTGCTGACACCGCTGTTTCGACCACACCGCCGGCCGCCCACACGGCCAGCGCGATGGCCTGCAGCGCATCGGCACTGCGGGCGCGCAGCGTCACTTTCAGGATCTGCGGCGTGCCGGGTGCGGCGTGCAGTGCCAGCAGGTGGTGGTCGCTGCCACTGCCACGCAGGTAGAGCGCACCGGGCGCACGCTCGGCCACGCTGAGCAACCAGGTCTGGGTGTAGAAAGCTTCGGCCGCGGCCAGGTCGGGCACGGTCAGCGCCACGCTGCGCAGGCCGGCGATCCAGGGTGATTTCATGCGGTGTCCTCGTCGGGTGCCACAGCGCGCGGGCCCAGAAACCGGCGTGCGTTGCCGAAGGCCAACGCGTCGCCTGTGGCGGCATCGAAGCCGGCGTCGGCCAGGCGCGCCAGCGGGCGGGGCTCGTGGAAGTTGAAGGGGTGGTCGGTGCCCAGCATCAGCTGGCTGGCGCCAAAGCTGGCGACCAGGTGGCGCAGCGTGGGCGCGTCGTAGACCAGGGTGTCGTAGAACAGACGCCGGGCCTGCGCCGAGGGCGATTCAGCGATCTGCTCGGCCAGCGCCGGAAAGCTCAGCCAGCCCTGCTGCAGCCGCGGCAGCAACGAGGCCAGCGTGCCGCCGCCATGGCTGAAGGCGATGCGCAGGCCCGGCAGCCGCTGCAACAGCCCGCCAGTGATGACCGAGGCCGCGGCCAGGCCGACGTCGGTCGGGTAGGCCAGTACCTGCTGCAGCGGCGCCGGGCCCACCAGCCGCTCCATGCCGGCGGGTTTGAGCGCATGCACGAAGACCGGCACGTCCAGCGCCACGCAGGCGGCAAAAAACGGCTCGAAGCGCAGATCGCCAATGGCCGTGCCGTTGACGTTGCTGCCGATCTCCACGCCCACCAAGCCCGATTGCTCCACCGCTTGGCGCAGTTCGGCGATGGCGGCGTCCACGTCTTGCAGCGGCACGGCGGCCAGGCCCAGCAGCCGGCCACCGGACTCGGCGCACAGCGCGGCGGTGGTCTCGTTGAGGTAGCGGATCAGCGGCTGTGCATCGGCCAGGTCCAGCCAGTAGGACAGCAGCTCCGGCATCGGCGACACCACCTGCAGCGCGAGCCCCATCGCCGGCAGTTCGGCCACGCGGCGGGGTGCGGACCAGCAGAGTTCGTTGACGGTGCGGTAGTGCCGCCCGCCGACCAGCACATGGCGGTGGCACAGGCCCTTGGCATCAGGCGCGTCGGCGGTGCTGGGCCAGGGCGACGGCGTGCGGCTGCCCAGGTAGGCCGGGAACGACGCGGGCACGACATGCGCATGCACGTCGATGCCGCAGGCGCAGGCCAATCGCATGTTCAGCCTGCGACCAGGCCCGCCGCCACGATGCCGGCGATCACGATCTGCTCGTCTTCGTCGCCCGTGCCACCCGAGGCACCGGCGGCACCGATCGCCGCGCCACTGGCGTCGGTGATCAGCACCGCCCCGGTCTGCGGGATGAACTTGTGCTGCGCGGTGGCGGCGATGGCGCCGAAAAATGCCGGCATGTCCTTGGCGCGGGCGGCCAGCGCACGGCTGTTGATGCCCATGCCGATGGCGGCGCCGGCCTTGCCGAGTGCGATGTCCAGGCGCAATGCACTGGCACCGTCTTCGCGCGCCGACGCCACCACCTGCGCCGCGGCATCCACGACCACCACGCCCATGGGCTTGAAACCGTGTGCGCGGGCAGCGGCCAGGGCACCGTCGATCAGGTGGCGGGCCTGGGCCAAGGTCAGAGCGGTCATCGTGTGTCTCCGGAAAGCAGGCCCGAAGTTTTATATATAAAACACAACAACGCAACCGTTAAGACACAAATTGACAGATGGTCAGGTGTGTGTACATTGCGTGCCAACATGGCCCGCACGTCCGCCCGTACACCAGCCCTCGCCACCGTCCACGGCATCGCCACCCGGGCGACGAGCCTGTACGACCAGTTGCGCAGCGATCTGCTGGGTGGCGCGCTGGAGCCCGGCAGCAAACTGGCCATCGAGGCCCTGGCCGAGCGTTACGAGACCAGCGCCACACCGCTGCGCGAGGCCCTGAACCGCCTGGTGGCCGACGGCCTGGTGGAACGGCGCGAGCAGCGCGGCTTCGTCGTCGCCGGCATCAGCGCCGACGACCTGGCCGAGATCACCCAGACCCGCGTCTGGCTGGAAGAGATCGCGCTGCGCGAGTCCATCGCCGCCCAAAGCACGGCCTGGGAAGAAAACCTGGTGCTGGCCCACCACCGGCTGGCACGCACACCACGTTCACTGTCTGCCGAACAGTTCGTCGACAACCCGGACTGGGAGCCGCTGCACCGCGCTTTCCACCGCGCGCTGATCGCCGGCTGCGGCTCGCGCTGGCTGCTGGGCTTCTGCGAGCAGCTGGCCGACCAGCACCACCGCTACCGCCGGCTGTCGGCGCCGCGCGCCTTCAGCAAACGCGGCGTGAAAACCGAACACCAGCAGCTGGTGGAGGCGGCGCTGGCCGGCCGCGCCGCCGCCGCCGTGGCGCTGCTGCGTGCGCACTTCCAGCGCACCGAAAAAATCATCCGCGACGACCCGGCGTTGTTCGCCCCGCGCAGCGCCTGACGCCGGGGTTCAGCGCTGGTCGGGCTGCAGCGCGGTGCCGTCCAGCAGCGCTGCGCGGTAGGCCTGCGGCGAATGCCCGGCCTGGCGCGCAAAAAAGCGGCTGAAGTAGGCCGGGTCGGCAAAACCAAGCTCACGCGCCACTTCGGCCACCGGCGCGGCGGTGTAGGCCAGCAGGCGCCGGGCTTCGGTCAACACCCGTTCGTGCAGCAGGTCCAGCGCCGACAGGCCCAGCACCGCACGGCAACTCCGGCTCAGGTGGTCGGGGGTCACGCGCAGTTCGGCGGCGTAAAAACCCAGCGGCTGCTGGCGGCGCAGGTGTTGTTCGATCAGCGCCCGGTAGCGCTGCACCAGGGTGTCGCGCAGCGCACGGCGGCTGTCGTCGGCCGAAGCCGGCGCGGCGCGGCGCAGCAGCCAGGTCACCAGCAGCACCAGGTGGGCTTGCAAGGCCTCGGTGCGGCCCGGCTCGGCGCCATCAAACTCCTCGGCCAGCGCAGCCCAGATCGCATCCAGACGGGCCGCATCGGCCTGAACCGTCGGACCTTGCAGCACCAGCGTGCCGGCCAGCAGCACCAGCAAGCTCGGCGACGAGGCCAGGGCCTGCGTCAGCCGCGTGCTGGGCACGGTCACCTGTCGGCCGACGCTGCCGCGCGCGTAGCGGAAGGCGTGCACGCAGCCCGGCGCCAGCATCAACAGCGCGGGCGCTTCCAGGTGCACCGGCACGCCGTCCAGCGTGGCCTCGGCCCGGCCCTGCTGGACGAACTGGAACTGGTGAAGACCCTCATGGCGATGCGCCGGAATCGTCCAATCCATCGCTTCACCACGGGCCGAGATGGGTTCGCAGTAGAGCCAGTCATCCGGCTTGAAATGGCGGACTTCGCGAAACGCAACGGCAATCGGCGTGGTTTTCATCGAGGTCGGAAATGTACCCAAGCCGTCCGGTTTGTCCATGGCCGGCAGCGGCCGCCGGCGCGAAGATGCAACCACGCCGGCCACCAGAGCCAGCCTTTTGGAGACCAACGATGAACCTCTCCCGCCGTCACTTTTCCTGGGCGCTGTTGATGGCCGCTGCAGGCCTGGGCAGCAGCGCCACGGCCCAACCCGCACAGACCATCGTCTGGGCCGGTTTCCCGCCCGGTGGCCTGGGCGACCAGGTGGCCCGCCCGTTGATCGAGCGCCTGAAGGGCCGCTACCCCGGCACGTTGCTGATCGACGCCAAACCGGGCGCGGGCGGCCGCATCGCCGCCGGTTTTGTCAAACGCGCGGCACCCGATGGCGCCAACCTGCTGGGCGCACCGTCGTCGCCGATCACGATCTTCCCGCACACCTACGGCGCCAAGCTGGGCTACGACCCGCTGGTGGACTTCATCCCCATCACGCCGCTGGCCAGTTACACCTTCTCGATGACGGTGGGGCCGGGCGTGCCGGCCGAGGTGAAAACCGTGGCCGACTTCATCAAGTGGGCCAAGGCCCACCCCGACCAGGCGAACTACGGGATCCCGGCCGCGGGCTCGGTGCCGCACTTCATCGGCATGATGTTCGAGCGTGGCGCCGGCGTGCCGCTGCGCAGCATCCCGTACAAGGGCGGCGCGCCGCTGCTGCAAGACCTGTTGGGCGGCCAGATCCCGGTGGCCTTCAACGTCATCAGCGAGGTGCTGCCGCACATCCGCAGCGGCAAGCTGCGCTCGCTGGCCGTGGCGAGCCCGCAGCGCTGGGCCGCGCTGCCCGAGGTGCCGTCGCTGGTGGAGCTGGGTTACAGCGACATCTCGGCGGTGGAATTCTTGGGCTGGTACGCGCCGGCGAAAACGGCGCCCGAGTTTGTGCGCAGCCTGAACGCCGCGGTGCAGGACGCGCTGGGCTCGCCGGAGATGCAGGAGGTGCTGGCACGCAACGGCCTGCTGGCGCTGCGTGAATCGCCCGAGGTGTTTGCCGCGCGGGTGAAGGCCGAGATCGAACGCTGGGGCCCGATCGTCAAGGCCACCGGCTTCAAGCCCGAGGACTGACGTGACGCTGCACCTGAACGGCGCGCAGACCCTGGTGCGCCTGCTGCAGGCCGAGCGGGTGCCGGCGGCCTTCGGCATCGTCGGTGGCAAGCTGGCGCCGATGCTGCACGCGATCTCGCGCTCCAACATCCGCTTCCACGGCGTGCGCCACGAAGCCGCGGCGCCAATGATGGCCGCAGCGGTGTTTGCCAGCACCGGCCGCGTGGCGGTGGCGCTGGGCGAGATGGGGCCGGGCGGGCTGAACCTGGCCTCGGGCGCGGGCGTGGCCTTCAACAACCACCTGGCGGCGCTGCTGATCACGAGCAACCAGCACCGCGCCGCGGCCTACCCGCACCAGGGCATGTTCATGGACATGGACACCCGTTCGGTGCTGGCGCCGCTGACCAAATGGAACGCGGTGGTGAACGACGCGCGCCGCTTGCCGGAGCTGGTGCGCACGGCCTTCCGCGAGGCACTCAGCGGCCGGCCGGGGCCGGTGCACCTGGACATCCCGCAGGACGTGCTGGCCATGCCGGTGGCCTGGGCCGACGACGAGTTCGAGCTGCCGCCCATGCGTTACCGCGCGCTGGGCGGCCCGCGGCCCGCGGCCGATGCGGTGGCTGCAGCCGCGGCGTTGCTGGTTGCCGCACGCAGGCCGCTGATCGTCGCCGGTGGTGGTGTGGTGCACGCGAACGCAGACGCGTTGGTTCGCGAACTCGCAGCACGTCTGAACGCACCGGTGATCCCCACGCAGATGGCGTTGGGCGTGGTGGCCACCGACCACCCGGCATTCATCGGGCACGGCGGCCTGATCGCCGGTGATGCGGTGAAGCAGGCCTTCGAGCAGGCCGACGTGGTGCTCAGCCTGGGCTGCCGCCACTCGTCGTGGCTGTGGGACGAACGCGGGCCGCTCACGCGGCGCCAGCACGCGCACATCAACGTCAACATCGACCCGTCGGCGCTGGGCGCGCCCGCCTTGCACAGCGTGGCGATGCAGGCCGACGCACGGCTGGCGCTGGACGACCTGCTGTTGGCCTTGCCCGCAGCCCAAGCCACCACCGATCCCGACTGGTTGCCCAGCCTGCGCCGGGTGCGCGCCGCCTACGACCAGCGACTGGCCGTGATGGCGGGCGACACCCACGCCACCATGCACCCGGCCGCGCTGGCCCACGCCGTGGGCCAGGCGCTGCCGGCCGACGCGATGGCCGTGTACGACGGCGGCCACACCACCTTCTGGAGCAACGACCTGACGCCGGTGCGGACGGTGCGCACACGTTTCCACGACTCCGGCATGTGCCACCTGGGCTATGGCCTGCCCTACGCGCTGGCACTGCAGCTGATGCACCCGGGCCGGCTGGTCGTCAACCTCACCGGCGACGGTGCCTTCGGCTTCACGGTGCAGGAGCTGGACACCGCCCGCCGGCTGGGCCTGCCGGTGCTGAACATCATCCACAACAACGCGGCCTGGGGCGTGATCCGCATGGGCCAGCGCATGGCGCTGAACTTCGAGTTCGGCACCGCGCTGGAAGACACCGACTACGCCGCCATCGCACGGGGTTTCGGCTGCCACGGCGAGGTGGTGGACGACGCCCGCGAGATCCCTGCGGCCATCGCGCGTGCGCGCGCTTCAGGCCTGCCTGCGGTGATCGACTGTCGCACCAAGTTTCTGCCCCACCCCGCCGCACCCGCCTTCGGCAGCATGAACCGCTTTGGCTTCGACGCCTTGACCCGCGCCGCCTTGTCGCCCGCACTCGCACCCCAGGAGAAAACCATGAATGACATCCGCATGCTGATCGGCGGCGAACGCTGCACTGCCAGTGCTGGCGCCACTTTCGAACGCTGCAACCCGTTGGACGGGGCGGTGGCCACGCGTGCCCCGGCCGCGACGCCCGCCGACGCCGTGCGTGCCGTGGGGGCTGCAGCGGCGGCATTCGAAGCCTGGTCCACCAAAGGCCCGGGGGAGCGTCGCACCCTGCTGCTGAAGGCGGCCCAGGTGCTGGAGGCGATGGCACCGAGGTTCATTGCCGCGATGGCCGCTGAAACCGGCGCCGCCGCGCCCTGGGCCGGTTTCAACGTGCACCTGGCCGCGGGCATGCTGCAGGAAGCAGCGTCGCTGACCACCCAGGTCGGCGGCGAGGTGATCCCGTCCGACGTGCCGGGCAGCCTGGCCCTGGCGGTGCGCGCCCCGGCCGGTGTGGTGTTGGGCATCGCGCCCTGGAACGCACCCGTGATCTTGGGCGTGCGCGCCATCGCCGTGCCACTGGCCTGCGGCAACACCGTGGTACTGAAAGGCAGCGAGCTGTGCCCGGCCACGCACGGCCTGATCATTGAGGCCTTGAACGAAGCCGGCCTGCCGCCGGGTGTCGTCAACTTCATCACCAATGCGCCGGCGGACGCGGCCGCGGTGGTGGAAGCCATGGTCGCGCACCCGCGCGTGCGGCGCGTCAACTTCACCGGCTCCACACGTGTGGGGCGGCTGATCGCACGAACTTGCGCCGAACACCTCAAACCAGTGGTGTTGGAGCTGGGTGGCAAGGCACCGCTGGTGGTGCTGGACGATGCCGACCTCGAAGCGGCGGTGAACGCGACGATCTTCGGCGCCTTTGCGAACAGCGGCCAGATCTGCATGAGCACCGAGCGCATCGTGGTGGACACCACGGTGGCCGATGCCTTCGTTGCCAAGCTGGCGGCACGCGCAGTGGCGCTGCCGCTGGGTGACCCGCGCAAAGGGCCGGTGGTGCTGGGTTCGGTGGTCGACCGTGCCACGGTCGACCGCTGCAACGCCTTGATTGACGATGCTGTGGCCCTGGGTGCCACGCTGGTGTGCGGTGGCAAGGCCGAAAACACCCTGATGGCCGCCACCGTGCTGGACCATGTGACCCCTGCGATGAGGATCTACCACGACGAAAGCTTCGGCCCGGTCAAACCCATCGTGCGGGTCAAGGGCGAAGCGGAGGCTGTGCGGGTGGCGAACGACAACGCCTACGGTCTGTCTGCCGCCGTGTTCGGCCGCGACATGGCACGGGCCTGGCGCGTGGCACAGCAGATCGAATCAGGTATTTGCCACATCAACGGGCCGACCGTTCACGACGAAGCGCAGATGCCCTTCGGCGGCGTCAAGGGCTCGGGTTACGGCCGTTTTGGCGGTAAAGCAGGCATCGACGCCTTCACCGAATTGCGCTGGATCACGATGCAGACGCAGGAGCGGCATTACCCGTTCTGACTACGGGTATCGGACTCCCCAAAGCAAAATGCCCGAACCTATTGGTCCGGGCATTGCTTGAGGCCTAAAAGACGAAACCCCCAAACCGAGAGGTTTGGGGGTTTCTGATAAA
>JADMJD010000136.1 GCA_018780805.1 Rubrivivax sp.
AGGTCTGGCTCAACGGCATGGAGGTGACGCAGTTCACCTACTTCCAGCAGGTGGGGGGCATCGACTGCAAACCCATCACCGGCGAGATCACCTACGGCCTGGAACGGCTGGCGATGTACCTGCAGGGCGTGGACAACGTCTACGACCTGGTCTGGACCGAAACCGCCCAGGGCAAGCTCTACTACCGCGACGTCTACCACCAGAACGAGGTGGAGCAGAGCACCTACAACTTCGAGCACAGCGACGTCGATTTCCTGCTGCTGGCCTTTGGCGCGCACGAAAAACAGGCCAAGCACCTGATGGAGCAGCAGCTTGCGCTGCCGGCCTACGAGCAGGTGCTGAAGGCCGCGCACAGCTTCAACCTGCTGGACGCCCGTGGCGCGATCAGCGTCACCGAACGTGCCGCCTACATCGGCCGCATCCGCAACCTGGCGCGTGCCGTGGCGGCGAGTTACCTGGACAGCCGCGCGCGGCTGGGTTTCCCGATGGCGCCGCTGGCCTGGGCCGACGAAGTGACCGCCCAACGCGCGAAGAAGGCGGCCTGAACATGAGCAGCACCAAGAACCTGCTGGTCGAGTTGTTCGTCGAAGAGCTGCCGCCCAAGGCGCTGAAAAAACTCGGCGAAGCCTTTGGCCACGGCCTGCTGGCCGGTCTGCGGGCCCAGGGCCTGGCCACAGATCAATCGGCGCTCAACATCTTTGCGTCGCCGCGCCGCATGGGCGCGCACATCAGCCACGTGGCCGCGGTGGCGGCCGACAAGGCGGTGTCCGTCAAGTTGATGCCCGTCAGCGTGGGCCTGGACACCAGCGGCGGCGCCACGCCGGCGCTGCTGAAGAAGCTCGCCGCCGTCGGTGCCGATGCCAGCGTGCTGCCGCAGCTCAAGCGCCAGCCCGACGGCAAGGCCGAAGCCCTGTTCCTGGACAGCCTGGTGCCCGGCGTCACGCTGGCCGCCGGCCTGCAGACGGCGCTGGACGACGCACTGGCCAAGCTGCCGATCCCCAAGCTGATGCAGTACCAGCTCGCCGATGGCTGGACCAGCGTGCACTTCGTTCGTCCCGCGCACGGCCTGGTGGCCTTGCACGGCGCCGACGTGGTGCCGGTGGCCGCGCTCGGCCTGCAGGCGGGCCGGCAGACGCGCGGCCACCGCTTCGAGGCCACGGTCGACCCGGTGATGCTGCAGGACGCCGACCACTACGAACACCAGCTGGCCGAGCAAGGCGCGGTGATCGCCGGCTTCGAGGCCCGTCGCGCCGAGATCCTGCGCCAGCTGGCCGCGGCAGCATCGGCCGAAGGCCTGACGCCGGTCGACGACACGGCGCTGCTGGACGAGGTGACGGCGCTGGTCGAGCGCCCGCATGTGCTGGTCTGCCGCTTCGAGCCCGAGTTCCTGGCCGTGCCGCCGGAATGCCTGATCCTGACGATGAAGGCGAACCAGAAGTACTTCCCGCTGCTGGACGCCACGGGCCGGTTGACCGAACGTTTCCTGGTCGTCAGCAACATCCGCCCGGCCGACGCCTCGGCCGTGGTGCAGGGCAACGAGCGTGTGGTGCGCCCGCGTCTGGCAGACGCCAAGTTTTTCTTCGACCAGGACCGCAAACACACGCTGGCTTCGCGCGTGCCGGGCCTGGCGAAAGTGGTGTACCACGGCAAGCTGGGCACGCAGGGCGAACGTACTGAGCGGGTACGCAGCATTGCGCTGGAGATCGCCAATCGCATGGGTGGCGCGACGCTGGCGGCGATGGCCGACCGTGCGGCCGAGTTGGCCAAGGGCGACCTGCTCACCGACATGGTGGGCGAGTTTCCCGAGCTGCAAGGCATCATGGGCGGGTACTACGCGCGTCACGATGGTGAACCAGAAGCCGTGGCATTTGCCATCGAGGACCACTACAAACCCCGCTTTGCCGGTGATGCCTTGCCGCGCAACGACGCGGGTCTGGTCGTGGCCCTGGCCGACAAGCTGGAGACGCTGGCCGGCCTGTTCGGCATCGGCCAGCTGCCCACCGGCGACAAGGACCCATTTGCGCTGCGCCGCCATGCGCTGGGCGTGATCCGCATGTTGATCGAGCGCGATTTGCCGCTGGCTGTGCCTGTGATCGTCGGCCTGGCGTTCGCGTCCTTCCCATCCACGCACGGCCAGGCGCAAGCCGAGCTGCAGCACTTCTTGTTCGACCGCCTGGTCGGCAGCTTGCGCGAGCAGGGTTACAGCGCGCAGGAAGTCGACGCCGTGGTGGCGTTGCGGCCCGAGCGCTGGGGCGACATCGCCAAGCGCTTGGCAGCGGTGCGTGCTTTTGCCGCGTTGCCCGAGGCGCCGTCGCTCGCCGCGGCCAACAAACGTGTGGGCAACATCCTGCGCAAGTCCGACGAGGTGCCGAACACGCCGCCCGATGCCGCGCTGTATGCGGAGCCGGCTGAAACCGCCCTGGCCGCGGCGCTGCAGGCCGCCGCGCCGGGCGCCGAGGCGGCATTTGCCGCCGGTGACTACGCCGCGTCGCTGCAGGCGCTGGCGGTGCTCAAGGCGCCGGTGGACGCGTTTTTCGACGCCGTGATGGTCAACGCCGACGATCCGGCGCTGCGCCGAAACCGCCTGGCGCTGCTGAAGGCGCTGCACGACGCGATGAACCGCGTCGCCGACCTGTCGCGCCTGGCCAGCTGAGGACCGTCCCATGCACCCCGTCAAGCTCGTCATCCTCGGCCGCGACGGTGTGCTCAACGTCTACCGCGAAGACCATGTCAAGGCGCCGGAAGAATGGATCCCGGTGCACGGCGCGCTGGAGGCCGTGGCCCGGCTGAACCACGCCGGCTGGCACACCGTGGTGGCCACCAACCAGGCCGGCATCGGCCGCGGCATGATCGACATGGCCTCGGTCAACGCGGTGCACGCGCACATGAACCGGCAGCTGATGGCGCTGGGTGGCCGGATCGACGCCGTGTTCTTCTGCCCGCACACGCCAGAAGAAGGCTGTGACTGCCGCAAGCCGCTGCCCGGCATGCTGCAGGACATCGCGCTGCGCTACGGGGCCGACCTGTCAGCGGTGCCGATGGTGGGCGACACGCTGCGCGACCTGCAGGCCGCGGCCGCCGCCGGTTGCCCGCCGCACCTGGTGCTGACCGGCCGCGCTGCCGCGCTGGACGAGGCCACGCTGGCCCAGCATGTGGCGCAGGTGCCCGCGGCGCGCGTGCACCGCGACCTGCCAGCCTTTGCCGACTGGCTGCTGAACAAGGACCACATCGCCGATTCCGGCGCAGGAGCGCTGGGCGCATGAAACCGGTCTGGGCCTTGCGCTCGTTTGTCTTCGTGCTGTTCCTCACCGTCACGGTGATCCCCTGGGCCCTGGCGGTGCTGGTGTTCAGCCTCTTCGGCAGCCCCACGGCCATCTACTGGATGTGCGCCGGCTGGCTGAAGGTGGCCATCTGGGGCGCGCGTGTCATCTGTGGCGTGCGCCACCGTGTCACCGGCATGGAAAACGTGCCCACCGCGGCCGACGGCCGGGCCGCGGTGCTGCTGGCCTCCAAACACCAGAGCACCTGGGAGACGTTTGCCTACCCGGCGCTGATGCCGCACCCCCTGGCCTACGTGTTCAAGCGCGAGCTGCTGTACGTGCCGTTTTTCGGCTGGGCCATGAGCCGCATGGACATGATCCACATCGACCGCAGCAAACGCGCCGAGGCCTGGAACAAGGTGGCCGCGCAGGGCCAGCGCATCATGGGCCAGGGCGGCTGGGTCATCATGTTCCCCGAAGGCACCCGCGCGGCGCGGGGCCAGCAGGGCACCTACAAGGGCGGCGCGGCGCGCCTGGCCATCGCCACCGGCACACCCATCGTGCCGATCGCGGTGAACTCCGCGGTCTGCTGGCCACGCAAGAGCTGGCTGCTGCGGCCGGGGGTGATCGATGTGGTCATCGGCCGGCCAATCCCGGTGGCCGGGCGCGAGCAGGACGAGCTGATGCGCGAGGTCGAGACCTGGATCGAGACCGAGATGCGCCGCATCGACCCCAGCGCCTACCTGTCCTAGCGCCCCCACGGGGCCGCGCCCAGCCCGCCCCCAGCCCGCCCCCCGAGGGGGGTTGAGGTGCCGGGCCAAGCCGGTTCACCTCAAGAGCCCAGCGGCGCCGCCCAGCCCACGTAGGCCTTGGGCAGCGGCGCGGCGTAGTCGCCGTGTTTGCTGGTGCCCAGGCCCAGCGCCGCCAGGCCCTCGGCAAACTTGACGGCCACGGCCACACCGTCGATCACTGGCACGCCCAGGCGCTGCTGCAGCGTGGCGCACAGCGCGGCCATGCCGGCGCAGCCCAGCACGATGGCGCCGCTGCGGTCTCTCTCCAGCGCCTGGCGGGCAGCCGCTTCGATGCGGGCCACGGTGTCTTCGCCGCAGGCCTCCAGGTCCAGCACCGGGATGTCGGTGCCGTGGATGCCGCGGCATTGGCGCTCGAAACCGTGGCGCTGCACCAGGTGCTCGGCGATCACGCAGGTGCGTGTCATCGTCGTGACGACCGAAAAGCCGGTGGCCAGCATGGCTGCCGCGTGGAAGGCTGCTTCGGCGATGCCCAGCACCGGGGCACGGGTCGCTTCGCGTGCCGCGTCCAGGCCGGGGTCGCCAAAACAGGCGATGACCACTGCGTCGTGCGCCGGTGCCTGGTGCACCTGCTCGGCCACGCCGGCCGCGGCGATGGCCTCGTCGAAATGCCCCTCGATGGAGCGCGGGCCGAAGCTCGGCTGCACCGCCAGGATGGTGGTCCCCGGCGCTGCCACGGCACGTGCGGCGGCCGCGATGCCGGCCGTCATCGCGGCCGAGGTGTTGGGGTTCACGAGCAGGATTTTCACAGGGTCAACTCGCATGCTGTTGGTGCAGATCGTATACAAAATGGCCATCGCCCAGCGGGCTGCGAGGTCTCATGCACAGACAAGGTGCGTTTGTCTCGGGTCGGTGGTGGCATAGCGTTTGCATACGATCTTTCAGAAGCACGGATCGCACCAAGGGTCGCCGTGCACGCCCCGCACCATCCTCCAGGAGTCGACATGAGCGCTTTCATTCCCTGCCCCCGTCGGGCTGCCGTCCTGCTGGCGGTGGCCACGCTGCTGGGCGGTGCCGCCCAGGCCCAGGAAAAGGTTCTTCGCATCGCGATGACCGCCGCCGACATCCCACGCACGCTGGGCCAGCCCGACCAGGGCTTCGAGGGCAACCGCTTCACCGGCATCCCGATGTACGACGCACTGACGCACTGGGATTTGTCCAAGGCCGACGCCGCGAGTGTGCTGATCCCCGGCCTGGCCACCAGCTGGGCGGTGGACGCCAAGGACAAGACCAAGTGGGTCTTCAAGCTGCGCCCGGGCGTGAAGTTTCACGACGGCAGCGCGCTGACCGCCGACGCCGTGGTCTGGAACGTGCGCAAGGTGCTGGACAAGGACGCGCCGCACTTCGACGCCAGCCAGGTCGGTGTGACCGCCAGCCGCATGCCCACGCTGCGCAGCGCGAAGAAGATCGACGACCTGACGGTGGAGTTGACCACCAGCGAACCCGATGCCTTTTTGCCGCTGAACCTGACCAACCTCTTCATGGCCAGCCCCGCCCACTGGCAGAAGAAGTTCGACGCCGCCCCGGGTGCCACGCCGGCCGACAAGTCCAAGGCCGCCTGGACGGCGTTTGCTGCCGATGCCAGCGGCAGCGGCCCGTTCAAGATGGCGCGTTTCGTGCCGCGTGAACGCCTGGAGATGGTGGCCAACAAGGCTTACTGGGACGCCAAGCGCACGCCCAAGATCGACCGTGTGGTGATGCTGCCGATGCCTGAGGCGAACGCCCGCACCGCCGCGCTGCTGTCGGGCCAGGTGGACTGGATCGAAGCGCCGTCGCCCGATGCGATGGCCTCCATCCAGAGCCGCGGCCACAAGATCTACTTCAACCAGCAGCCGCACGTGTGGCCCTGGCAGCTGAGCTTTGCCGAAGGTTCGCCCTGGCTGGACAAACGGGTGCGCCAGGCCGCCAACCTGTGCGTGGACCGCACCGGCCTGCTCAAGTTTCTGGGCGGCATGATGGGCGTGCCCAAGGGCACGGTGCCTCCGGGCCACCCGTGGTGGGGCAACCCCTCGTTCGACATCCGCTACGACCCGCCCGCGGCGCTGAAGTTGATGGCCGAAGCTGGCCACAGCCCGGCCAAGCCGCTGAAGGTGAAGGTGCAGATCTCCGCCAGCGGCTCGGGCCAGATGCAGCCGCTGCCGATGAACGAGTTCGTGCAGCAGAGCTTGAAGCAGTGCGGTTTCGATGTGCAGTTCGACGTCATCGAATGGAACACGCTGTTCACCAACTGGCGCAAGGGCGTGAAGGACCCGTCGGCCAATGGCGCCAACGCGATCAACGTCAGCTTTGCAGCGATGGACCCGTTTTTCGCGATGGTGCGATTTGCCAGCACCAAGACCTTCCCGCCGGTCTCCAACAACTGGGGCTACTTCGGCAACGCCGAGATCGACAAGCTGATCGCCGACGCGCGCACCAGCTTCGAAGACAAGGCGCGCGACGCCGCGCTGGCCAAGCTGCACGCCCGCATCGTTGACGAGGCGGCCTTCGTCTGGATCGCACACGACGTCGGCCCGCGGGCGATGAGCGCCAAGGTCAAGGGTGTGGTGCAGCCGCGCAGCTGGTTCATCGACATCGCGCCGATGAGCATCGAGTAACGCGGCTCAGGTCAGGCAGCGCACCATGTTCACCTTTCTGCTGCGCCGCCTGCTCTACGCGCTGCCCATCATGGCCGGCGTGGCGCTGGTCTGTTTTGCGCTGGTGCACCTGTCGCCGGGTGATCCGCTGGTCAGCATCCTGCCGCCGGACGCCAGCGTGGAGTTGCAGAACCAGCTGCGCACGCTTTACGGCTTTGATCGCAGCCTGCCGGAGCAGTTCTTCAGCTGGGTCTGGCGTGCGCTGCAGGGTGACCTGGGCACCAGCATCGCCACCAGCCGGCCGGTGACGGACGAGGTGCTGAAGGCCGTGGTCAACACCTTGCGGCTGGCGGTGCTGGCCACCTTGATCGGCTTCATCTTCGGCTGCCTGTTCGGCTTCGTTGCGGGTTATTTCCAGAACAGCTGGATCGACAAGGCCGCCAGCTTCACCGCGGTGCTGGGTGTCAGCGTGCCGCATTACTGGCTGGGCATGGTGATGGTGATCGCCTTCGCGGTGCTGTTGCCCTGGTTGCCGGCCAGCGGCGCCGGGCCGGGCAGCAGCGCCGACTGGGTGTGGAACTGGGAACACCTGCAGTACATGGTGCTGCCGGCGCTGACGATGAGCGTGATCCCGATGGGCATCATCGCGCGCACTGTGCGCGCGCTGGTGGCCGACATCCTGGCGCAGGAGTTCGTGGTCGGCCTGCGCGCCAAGGGCCTGACCGACTTCGGCATCTTCCGCCACGTGGTCAAGAATGCCGCGCCCACGGCGCTGGCGGTGATGGGCCTGCAGCTGGGGTATCTGCTGGGCGGCAG
This sequence comes from Rubrivivax sp., assembly GCA_018780805.1. Lineage (GTDB taxonomy): Bacteria > Pseudomonadota > Gammaproteobacteria > Burkholderiales > Burkholderiaceae_C > Rubrivivax. Next base: position 7,459 of record JADMJD010000136.1, read on the forward strand.
CATCCTGATCGAAACCGTGTTCGCCTGGCCGGGCACCGGTTTCCTGCTCAACAGCGCGATCTTCCAGCGCGACCTGCCGCTGCTGCAGGGCACGATCCTCGTGCTGGCGATGTTCTTCGTCGTGCTGAACCTGGTCGTGGACGTGATCCAGACGCTGCTCGATCCACGCATTGCCCGGGGCTGACACGATGCAACCCCCACGCTCACTTTGTTCGCTGCCCCCCAAGGGGGCGCGTCAGTCCCTTCGGACGGCCGTGTGGGACTGACCATGCTCAACGTCACCGTCGATCAGTCCAAGGTGCCCGCCGTCGCTTTCGAGCGTTCCCCGGGTTATTGGCAGACCGTCGGCCGGCGCCTGATGCGGGACAAACTCGCACTCGCCGCCGGCATCGGCATCTTCGGCCTGCTGATCCTGGCGCTGTTCGGCCAGTTCCTGGCGCCGCAGGACCCGTATGCCGCGGCCATGCTGAACCGGCTCAAGCCCATCGGCTTCGAGGGCCACCCGCTGGGCACCGACGAACTGGGCCGCGACATGCTGAGCCGGCTGATGGTCGGTGCGCAGCTCAGCCTGTTCATGGGCATCACGCCGGTGATCTGCGCTTTCATGATCGGCTCGCTGATCGGCATCACGGCCGGTTACGCCGGTGGTGCTGCGAACACCGTGATCATGCGCACCATCGACGTGTTCTACGCCTTCCCGTCGGTGCTGCTGGCCATCGCGCTCAGCGGTACGCTGGGCGCGGGCATCACCAACTCGCTGATCTCGCTGACGGTGGTCTTCATCCCGCCCATCGCGCGCGTGGCCGAGAGTGTGACCACACAGATCCGCACGCGCGACTTTGTGGAAGCTGCACGCGCCAGTGGTGCCGGCGCCATCACCATCGTGCGTGTGCACGTGCTGGGCAACGTGCTGGGGCCGATCTTCGTCTACGCCACCAGCCTGATCGCGGTGAGCATGATCCTGTCCTCGGGCCTGAGCTTCCTGGGCCTGGGCGTCAAGCCGCCCGAGCCGGAATGGGGCCTGATGCTGAACACGCTGCGCACCGCCATCTACACGCAGCCGTGGATCGCGGCGTTGCCCGGCGCGATGATCTTTGCCACCTCCATCCTGTTCAACCTGCTGTCCGACGGGCTGCGCAACGCGATGGAGATCAAGTCGTGAGCACGTTGCTGGAGGTCGCAGGCCTGGTCAAACATTTCCCCCTCAAGAAGGACGTGTTCGGCCGTGGCGGTGGTGTCGTGCGCGCGGTCGATGGGGTCAGCTTCAACGTGCAGGCCGGCGAGACACTGGGCGTGGTCGGTGAGTCAGGCTGCGGCAAGAGCACCACGGCGCGGCTGCTGATGCACCTGATCGAACCCGACCGCGGCGAGATCATCTTCGACGGCGCCGCGGTGGGCAGCCGGCAGCTGGGCCTGAAGGAGTACCGGCGCCAGGCGCAGATGGTGTTCCAGGACAGCTATGCCAGCCTGAACCCGCGCCTGACCATCGAAGACAGCATCGCGTTTGCGCCCCAGGTGCACGGCACGCCGCACCGCGAGGCGGTGGAACGTGCACGTAACCTGCTGGCGCGTGTGGGCCTGGAGCCGCTGCGGTTTGCCGAGCGTTACCCGCACGAACTCTCCGGCGGCCAGCGCCAGCGCGTGAACATCGCGCGTGCGCTGGCGCTGCAGCCGCGGCTCATCATCCTGGACGAGGCCGTGTCGGCGCTCGACAAGTCGGTCGAAGCCCAGGTGCTGAACCTGCTGCTGGACCTGAAGGACGAGTTCGGGCTGACCTACATCTTCATCAGCCACGACCTGAACGTGGTGCGCTACATCTCTGACCGCGTGATGGTGATGTACCTGGGCCAGGTGGCCGAGATCGGCGACAGCGAGACGCTGTTCGAAGCCCCGCGCCACCCTTACACCAAGGCGCTGCTGTCCAGCATCCCGGCCATGGACCCGGACCAGCGCACCGAGGTGCCACCGTTGGCCGGTGACCCGCCGAACCCGATCAACCCGCCGCCGGGCTGCCGTTTCCACACCCGCTGCGCGATGGTGCAGGAGGTGTGCAAAAGCCGCGTGCCCACGCTGACCGGTGGCGGCACCGGCCACCCGGTGGCCTGCCTGATGCACGAGCCCGGCAGTGGCCACACGGCAGCGCAGAAGGTGGCGGCATGAGCGAAGCAGCGCCCTTCGTCGACATCCAGAACCTGCAGGTCTGTTTCACCGGTGGCCGCAAACCGGTGCAGGCCGTGGGCGGTGTCGATCTGCAGGTGAAACGCGGCGAAGTCGTGGCGCTGATCGGCGAAAGTGGCTCCGGCAAGAGTGTCACGCTGCGTTCGCTGCTGCGCCTGCACCCGCCGCGCCGCACGGTGATGGGCGGCAGCGTGCGCGTCGGCGGCCACGATGTGCTGGCGATGGCCCCCGGCGCGCTGGCCGACTACCGCGGCAAGGTCGCATCGATGATCTTCCAGGAGCCGCTGCTGGCGCTGGACCCGGTCTACAGTGTGGGCGCACAGATCGTCGAGAGCATCCGCCGGCACGAACCCGTCTCCCAGGCCGAGGCGCACAAACGTGCGCTGGAACTGTTCGAACGGGTGCGCATCCCCAGCCCCGAGCGGCGGCTGGCCGCCTACCCGCACGAGATGAGCGGCGGCATGCGCCAGCGCGCGATGATCGCGCTGGCCCTGGCCTGCCGCCCGCAGCTGCTGCTGGCCGACGAGCCCACCACGGCGCTGGACGCCACGGTGCAGATCCAGGTGTTGCTGCTGCTGCGCGAGTTGCAGCGTGAGCTGGGCCTGGCGGTGATCTTCGTCACCCACGACATCGGCGCCGCGGTGGAGGTGGCCGACCGCATCGCGGTGATGTACGCCGGCCGCATCGTCGAAGAAGGCACGGCGCGCGAGCTGATCCGCGCACCGCGCCACCCGTACACGATGGCACTGCTGCACAGCCGCGCCCACGGTGCGCTGGCCAAGGGCAGCCGGCTGCAGACGATAGGCGGCTCGCCGCCCGACCTGTCGGCGCTGCCAGCTGGCTGTGCCTTTGCCGAACGTTGCCCGATGGCGCTGGACGTCTGCCGCAGCACGCGGCCCGAGGTGGTGCACCTCAGCGGCTCGCACCGCGCGCGTTGCCTGCGCACTGCGGACACGGTCGCCACGACGTGAATCTCTTGAACGACACCGCGCGCGCCTTCATGCCCTACCCGGCGGTGCCGGTGCGGCATGCGTCCACCGGGCCGCTGGCCGGCCTGCGGTTTGGCGTGAAGGACCTGTTCGACGTCGCCGGTTACCCCACCAGCGGCGGCCAGCCGATGATGCTGGCGCTCTCAGGCATCAAGACGCGCCACGCGCCCGTGGTGCAGGCGCTGCTGGATGCGGGTGCGGGCTTCGCCGGCAAGACGGTCACCGACGAACTGGCGTTTTCGATGAACGGCCAGAACGCGCATTTCGGCGCGCCGATCAATGGCGCCGCGCCGGAGCGCATCAGCGGCGGCTCGTCGTCAGGCTCGGCCGCGGCCGTGTCCAACCGGCTGGTGGACTTTGCCCTCGGCAGCGACACCGGCGGTTCGGTGCGAGCACCGGCCAGCCACTGCGGCCTGGTCGGCCTGCGGCCCACGCATGGCCGCATCCCCCTGGCCGGCGCGATGGACCTGGCGCCCAGCCTGGACACCTGCGGCTGGTTCACGCGCGATCTGCCCACGTTTGCGCGGGTTGCGTCCGTGCTGCTGGGCAGCGATGCACAGCCGCTGCCGCAGCGCGTGCGCCTGCTCCGGCCGCACGAGGTCTGGGCGCTGCTGGCGCCCGAGGTGACGGCCGCGCTGGCCGAACCCTGCAGCCGCGTGCAGGCCGTGGGGGGCACGGCAACACCCGTGGACATCGTGCTGGACAGCTTCGATGCGATGTACTGGCACACGCGCCACATCCAGGGCCGCGAGGCCTGGAGCAGCCTGGGCGGTTTCATCACCCGCCACCAGCCGCCGCTGGGGCCGGGCGTGAAGGAGCGGTTCGACTGGTCCAGCCGCGTGACCGACGAGCAGGTGGCCGCGGCCAGCGCCTTCCGTGTGCAGTTCACCCAGCGCCTGGCCGATCTGCTGGGCGACGACGGTGTGCTGCTGATGCCGACGATGCCCGACATCGCCCCGCTCAGCGCGGCGCCGGAAGCGTCGCTGGAGGACTACCGTAACGCGTCCATCCGCCTGCTGTGCACGGCCGGCCTGAGTGGGTTCCCGCAGTTGTCGCTGCCGCTGGGCAGCCGCCTGGGCGCACCGCTGGGTTTGTCGCTGCTGGGCCCGCCGGGGCGCGATGCCAGCCTCGTGGCGCTCGCTGCGCGGCTGGTTCAGAGCACGATCTGAACCGGCGCCGCCAGGTGGGCGATTTCGCAGTCGCTCACGTCGGCCGCCCGTTCCAGCACCGCCACGTCCACGTCGTCCATCACGATCAGCGCGTGGTGCCAGGTGCCGGCGGCCAGTGTCCAGCCCTGGCCGGGTCGGGTGACGAAGGCGGCCAGCGTGGCGGGGTCAGGCGCCGAATCCCCTTGGGCCACCAACAGCACACAACGTGCCGTGCCCAGCGGCAGGAAACTTTGCGTGCCCAGGCGGTGGCGCTCCAGTTCATGCCAGGGGCCAGCCGCGGCCCGAGCGGTGGCGCGGAAAACGGCCAGCACCGGCTGGCCACCCTCGGCCGCCAGCGCCAGCGGACCGGCGTCGCTGCGCCAGGCGTTGCCGTCGTTGATCCAGCGGCCGGCCGTGCCGGCTTCGACCACGTGGCCATAGGGCGCGAAGCTGGTGTCGTCGAGGGGCTGGGCGTGCAATGTGGACATGAGTCGGTCGCGTGGTGGCGGGACAATACCGCCGCCCTGCCAGCCTAGCAGGCCCCGCGCCATGACCCCGCCCCGCCCGCCCACCGCCACTGACCGTGTCTACCAAGGCATCTACCAGGCCATGATGGAACACCGCCTGGCGCCCGGCGCCTGGCTGCGCGAGGAGGAACTGGCGCAGACCTTCGGTGTGTCGCGCACCGTCGTGCGACAGGCCTTGCAGCGGCTGGCGCAGGACCATCTGATCGAGCTCATCCACAACCGCGGCGCCCAGGTGCCACAACCGGCGCTGGCCGATGCGGCACATGTGTTCGAGGCCCGGCGTGTGGTGGAGTGCGAGGTGGCGCGCCGCCTGGGTGGCCGGCTCAGTGCCGCCCAACTGGCCGAACTGCGCACGCTGATGCTGGCCGAAGCCGAGGCCGACCAGCGCGGCGACGCCCCGGCCGCGGTGCGGCTGTCAGGCGAGTTCCACCTGGCGCTGGCGCGCATGCATGGCAACCCGCTGTTCACGCGGCTGCTGGACAGCCTGCTGCCCACCACGTCGATGTTGATGGCCTTGTACAAGGTGGGCGGTGGCCCGGTCTGTGTGGCGCACCGCCATGCCGACCTGGTGGACGCCCTCGCGGCCGACGGCGCCACCGGCGCGGCCGAGATGCGGCGCCACCTGAAGGAGCTGGAGCGTTCGCTCACCAAGGGCCGTGCGCCGGCCGCCACGCCGCTGCGCGATGTCTTCGCGCCGTACAAGGACAGCGACGGTCCTTAGAATCGCGGCCCATGCCCGAGCCCGGCCTGCCCACCGCCCAACTGTCCTTGTTCGACGAGGTGACGGCGCCGCCGACACCGGCGGCCAAGCCCGCAGCCCCGGCCCCGGCCTTGCCCGCTTCACCGCGCGCCCGGCACGAGCTGCTGCTGGGTGAACACCGGGTGCCTTTCGAGTTGAAGCGTGCGCGTCGGCGCAGCATCGGTTTCATGGTCGGCCCCGAGGGCCTGGCCGTCAGCGCCCCGAAGTGGGTGGGGCTGGCCGAGATCGAATCGGTGCTCGTGGGCAAACAGGCCTGGATCCTGCGCAAGCTGCACGAACAGCAGGAGCGCCAGCGCCGCCAGCACGCCGCGCGCGTGGAGTGGCGCGATGGCAGCGTCGTGCCCTTCCTGGGTGAATCCGTGATCCTGGTGCTGGACCCGCGCTGCACCGGTGCGGTCCTCCATACGGCCGACAACACCTTGCCCGGCGTGCCGCACCTCACGCTGCACCTGGGCCTGCCGGAACAGGCCAGCGCCGAGCAGGTGCGTGAGCTGGTGCAAAGCTGGCTGCAGCGCCAGGCGCGGCGCATCTTCGAGGAGCGCTGCGCGGTCTACACGCAGCGCATGGGTGTGCGCATGACCCGGCTGTCGCTGAGCTCGGCCGCCACACGCTGGGGCAGCGCCAGTGCCGACGGCTCGATCCGCCTGAACTGGCGCCTGGTGCATTTCGGCCTGCCGGTGATCGACTACGTGGTGGCCCACGAACTGGCCCACCTGCGTGAGATGAACCACAGCGCGGCCTTCTGGGACGTGGTGCGTTCGGTGGTGCCGGGTTTCGAGCAGGCCCGCGCCGCGCTGCGCGAGGGTGTGCTGCCGGCCTACGACTGATCGCCGGCGTCATGCTTTGTGGGGATGTGTTTCTGCCTCACCGTCCGTCACACTCCGTTTCGGTGCTGTCGTCAGGTAAGCACAGGGAAGGCAGGCACCGCTCGAGTGCCTGGTGATCGAGAAAGTCAGGAAGGGCCGGTCGCAAGACCGGCCCTTTTTGCGTGCGTCCCCACCGGCCGTGCAAGGTGCTAGATTAACGTTTACGTCAACGTCAACCGCACCATGCCGGACATCACCCGCCCGGACGCGCGCCTCTACACGATCACCGAGCTCGCGCAGGAGTTCGATGTCACGCCGCGTGCCATCCGCTTTTACGAAGACATGGGCCTGATCGCGCCCGCCCGCGCCGGCCGCAACCGCGTGTACGCACAACGCGACCGCACCCGGCTGAAGTTGACGCTGCGTGGCAAGCGCCTGGGCCTGAGCCTGCAGGAGATCAAACAGCTGGTGGACATGTACGACTCGCCGTCGGACACCGCACCGCAGCTGCAAGCCTTCCTGGGCGTGCTGGCAGAACACCGCCGGCTGCTGGAGCAGCAGCGCGAGGACATCGCCGTCACGCTGGACGAGATCAGCCAGCACGAGGCCCGTTGCCGCACGCTGCTGGCGCAGGCCGCGGGCAGCCCCGCACCCCGCCTCAAACGCAAGCTGGCCGCCTGATGGCACCGACCCCCACCCCTGATTTCGAAGCCCGCACCCGCGTCTCGTTCGCACGCCAGGCGGCGATGGTCACGCTGGGCATCACGCTGGAACGCGCCGAGCCCGGCCTCGTCGAGCTGGCGTTGCCCCATCGACCGGACCTGACGCAGCAGCACGGCTTCCTGCACGCCGGCATCGTGTCCACCGCGCTCGATTCCGCCTGCGGTTACGCCGCCTTCACGCTGATGCCTGCCGACGCCGCGGTGCTGACCATCGAGTTCAAGGTCAACCTGCTGGCCCCGGCGCGCGGGCCGGTGCTGCGCATCGTCGGCGAGGTGGTGAAAGCCGGCCGCACCATCAGCGTGGTCGATGCACGCGCCTGGCAGCGTGGACCTGACGCCACCGAAGACACCCTGGTCGCCACCATGACCGCCACCGTGATGACCGTGCTGGGCCGCGGCATCGCGGGCTGAACCCCACAAGGAGACACCTGATGAGCACATTGCCTGGTCTGAACTTCATGCTCGGTGAAGACATCGACGCGCTGCGCGATGCGGTGCGCGATTTTGCGCAGGCCGAGATCGCGCCACGTGCCGCGCAGATCGACCGCGACGACCAGTTCCCGATGGACCTGTGGCGCAAGATGGGCGATCTGGGCGTGCTGGGCATCACGGTGCCGGAGGAGTTCGGCGGCGCCAACATGGGCTACCTGGCGCACATGATCGCGATGGAAGAGATCTCGCGCGCCAGCGCCAGCGTGGGCCTGAGCTACGGCGCACACAGCAACCTGTGCGTGAACCAGATCAAGCGCAACGGCAGCGATGCGCAGAAGGCGAAGTACCTGCCCAAGCTGGTGAGCGGCGAACACGTCGGCGCGCTGGCGATGAGCGAGCCTGGCGCCGGCAGCGACGTCATCAGCATGAAGCTGCGCGCCGAAGACAAGGGCGGCGTCTACCTGCTCAACGGCAGCAAGATGTGGATCACCAACGGCCCCGACGCCGACGTGATGGTGGTCTACGCCAAGACCGAGCCCGAGCTGGGTGCGCGTGGCGTGACGGCCTTCATCGTCGAAAAGGGCATGCCGGGCTTCAGCACCGCGCAGAAGCTCGACAAGCTCGGCATGCGCGGCAGCCACACTGGCGAGATGGTGTTCCAGAACGTCGAGGTGCCGGCATCCCACGTGCTGGGCAGCGTCGGTGGCGGCGCCAAGGTGCTGATGAGCGGGCTGGACTACGAACGTGCGGTGCTGGCCGCCGGCCCCATCGGCATCATGCAGGCGGTGATGGACAACGTCGTGCCCTACATCCATGACCGCAAGCAGTTCGGCCAGAGCATCGGCGAGTTCCAGCTGATCCAGGGCAAGGTGGCCGACATGTACACCGTGCTGCAGGCGGCCCGTGCCTTCTGTTACCAGATCGGCAAGAACCTGGATGCGCTGGGCGCGCAGCACGTGCGCCAGGTGCGCAAGGACTGCGCCGCCGTCATCCTGTGGTGCGCCGAAGAGGCCACCAAGATGGCCGGCAACGGCGTGCAGATCTTCGGCGGCAACGGCTACATCAACGAGTACCCGCTGGGCCGGCTGTGGCGCGATGCCAAGCTGTACGAGATCGGCGCCGGCACCTCGGAAATCCGCCGCATGCTGATCGGGCGTGAGCTGTTTGCAGAAACCATGTGATGGACGGACTCAACGACCTCTTCGCGAAGAACCGGGCCTGGGCCGCGGCCACCGAAGCGCGCGAGCCCGGCTTCTTCACCAAGCTGCTGAACCAGCAGGCGCCGCAGTACCTGTGGGTGGGCTGTGCCGACAGCCGCGTGCCGGCCAACGACCTGGTCGGCCTGCTGCCGGGTGAGCTGTTCGTGCACCGCAACGTCGCCAACCTGATGGTGCACAGCGACCTGAACGCACTCTCGGTGCTGCAGTACGCGGTGGAGGTGCTGCAGGTCAAACACGTGATCGTGGTGGGGCACAGCAACTGCGGTGGTGTGCGTGCGGCCATGACCAATGTGCGTGCCGGCCTGGTGGACAACTGGCTGCGCCATGTGCAGGACGTGCGTGACACGCACGAAGGATTCCTCGCCAGCCTGCACGAGAGCCTGCAGGTGGACGCGCTGGTGGAGCTGAACGTGCTGGAGCAGGCGCGCAGCGTCTGCCGCACCACGGTGGCCCAGGACGCCTGGCAGCGTGGGCAGGTGGTGAACGTGCACGGCTGGGTCTACGGCCTGCACAACGGCCTGCTGCAGGACCTGAGCTTCAGCGTCGGCGCACCGGAGAGCATCAACGCCACCTACGACAGCGCGCTGGTGCAGGTGAAACGCCGTTGGTGGCAGCGCCAGGCCGAGCTCGGCGACGCACGCGAAGAAGGCTGACACCCATGTTCCCGCACCAGCTGTCCGACCGCCGTGCCTTCGACATCGCACACGCGATGCTGGACGGCTTCAACAAACACTACCGCCTGTTCCGCGAGACCAGCGCGCGTGCCAAACAGCGTTTCGAGCAGCAGGATTGGCATGGCCAGCAGCGTGCGCAGCGCGAGCGCATCGAGTTCTACGACCAGCGTGTGCGCGAGGCTGTGGCCCGGCTGCGCGACGAGTTCAACGTCGACGAACTCTCGATGGACAGCTGGCAGCAGGCCAAGCTGCACTACATCGGCCTGTTGACCGACCACCACCAGCCCGAGCTGGCCGAGACCTTCTTCAACTCCGTCACCGCCAAGCTGCTGCACCGCAGCTACTTCCGCAACGACTTCATCTTCGTGCGGCCCGCGGTCAGCACCGAGTACATCGAAAACGACGAACCGGCGGCGCTGCCGACCTACCGCGCGTACTACCCGACCAAGGATTCGCTGCGCGAGACCTGGCTGCGCATCGTGCACAACTTCCAGCTCGCCACACCCTTCCGCGACCTGGAAGGCGACGTGGACCATGTGCTGCAGGCCATGTTGTCCGAGCTGGGCGGGCTGCGCCCGCGCGCCAACTTCCAGCTGCAGGTGTTGTCCAGCCTGTTCTACCGCAACAAGGGCGCCTACCTGGTCGGCAAGATCATCAACGGCTTTGTCGAGACGCCGTTTGCGCTGCCGATCCTGCACACCGAGGGCGGGCTCGTCATCGACGCAGCGCTCTTCGGCGAAGACGACCTGCTGATGCTGTTCAGCTTTGCGCGCGCCTACTTCATGGTGGACATGGAGATCCCCAGCGCCTACGTGCAGTTCTTGCGCAGCCTGATGCCGCGCAAACCACGCGCCGAGATCTACAACGCGCTGGGCCTGCAGAAACACGGCAAGAACCTGTTCTACCGCGACCTGCTGCAGCACCTGCGCCACAGCAGCGACCGCTTTCGCATCGCGCCCGGCATCAAGGGCATGGTGATGCTGGTGTTCGACCTGCCGTCCTTCCCCTACGTCTTCAAGCTCATCAAGGATTTTTACCCGCCGCAGAAGGACACCACGCGCGAGCAGATCCAGGGCAAGTACCTGCTGGTCAAACAACACGACCGCGTGGGCCGCATGGCCGACACGCTGGAGTACAGCAACGTCGCCTTCCCGCGCCACCGCTTCGAGGACGAGCTGATCGCCGAGCTCAAACATTTCTGCGGCAGCCTGATCGAAGAAGACGGCGACATGCTGGTCATCCGGCACTGCTACATCGAGCGCCGCATGATCCCGCTGAACATCCACATCCAGGAGGCCAGCCCCGAGCAGCTGGCGCATGCCGTGGTGGAGTACGGCAACGCGATCAAGGACCTGGTCGCGGCCAACATCTTCCCCGGCGACATGCTGTGGAAGAACTTCGGCGTCACGCGCCACGGCAAGGTGGTGTTCTACGACTACGACGAGATCGAGTACGTCACCGACTGCAACTTCCGCCGTGTGCCCGCGCCGCGCAACGAAGAAGACGAGATGTCGGGCGAGGTCTGGTATGCCGTCGGCCCCAAGGACGTGTTCCCCGAGACCTTCGGCCCCTTCCTGCTGGGCAACCCGGCGGTGCGCGAGGTCTTCATGGCCCACCACGCCGACCTGCTGGACGCCGCCTTCTGGCAGGGCCACAAACAGCGCATCGCGGCCGGCGCGGTGCAGGACGTTTTTCCGTACGAGCCGCAGAAGCGGTTCACTTCGCTGCCTCGCCAGCTCAGCGCCACAGGAGCCCCCCATGGCTGACCCCATCGTCATCGTTTCCGCCGCCCGCACGCCCATCGCCGGCCTGCTGGGCGACTTTGCGTCGCTCGCCGCCTGGGAGCTGGGCGCCGTGGCCGTGAAGGCCGCCGTCGAACGCGCCGGTGTGCCCGGTGACAGCATCGACGAGGTGCTGCTCGGCAACTGCCTGATGGCCGGCCAGGGCCAGGCCCCGGCGCGCCAGGCCGTGCGCAAGGCCGGCCTGCCCGACAGCGCCGGCGCCGTGACGCTGAGCAAGATGTGCGGCTCCGGCATGCGCGCGATGATGTTCGCGCACGACATGCTGGCGGCCGGCAGCGCCAACGTTGTGGTGGCCGGGGGCATGGAGAGCATGACCAACGCGCCGCACCTGGTGTTCGCGCGCAAGGGTGTCAAGTACGGCGCCGCCCAGATGTTCGACCACATGGCGATGGACGGTCTGGAAGACGCCTATGAACGTGGCAAGGCCATGGGTGTCTTCGCCGAGCAGTGTGTCGACAAGTACCGCTTCACGCGCGAGGCGCAGGACCAGTTCGCGATCACCTCCACCCGCCGCGCGAAGGAGGCCAACGAAGACGGCAGCTTCGACTGGGAGATGGCGCCTGTCACGCTGCCGGGCAAAACCGGCGACACCGTGGTGCGTTTGGACGAACAGCCGGCCAAGGCCCGCCTGGACAAGATCCCGTCGCTCAAGCCCGCGTTCAAGAAGGACGGCACCATCACGGCTGCCAACGCGTCCAGCATCTCCGACGGCGCGGCCGCGCTGGTGCTGATGCGCGAAAGCACCGCGCGTGCCCACGGCCTGGCGCCGCTGGCCCGCATCGTCGGCCATGCGGTGCATGCGCAGGAGCCGCAGTGGTTTGCCACCGCACCGGCCGGCGCGATCAACAAGGTGCTCAAGAAGGCCGGCTGGGACGCCAAGAGCGTGAACCTCTGGGAGGTGAACGAAGCCTTTGCCGCCGTGACGATGGCCGCGATGGCCGAGTTCCAGCTGCCGCACGAAATCGTCAACGTGCACGGTGGCGCCTGTGCCCTGGGCCACCCCATCGGCGCCAGCGGCGCGCGCATCGTCGTCACGCTGCTGGGCGCGCTGAAAAAACGCGGGCTCAAGCGTGGCGTGGCGGCGCTGTGCATCGGCGGGGGCGAGGCGACGGCGCTGGCGGTGGAGATGCTGTGACCGACTTGCTGCCCGGCCCGGGCCAGGCCGCGGTGTTCGCCACCGCCGTCTTCGTGCTCAACGCCACGCCGGGGGTCGATTTCCTGCTCACGGTCACGCGCACGCTGCAGGGCGGCGCGCGTGCCGGCGTCGCGGCCGTGGCCGGCATCAATGCCGGCTGCGTGTTGCACGCGCTGGCGGCCGCGTTTGGCCTGGCGGCGCTGCTGGCTGTGCACCCGGGCGCGTTCCGGCTGATCCAGTGGGCCGGCGCGGCCTACCTGGTGTGGCTGGGCATCGGCATGTTGCGCCAGGCCCTGCAACGCGGCGAAGCGCTGGCGCTGCCGGCCGATGCGCCGGCGCCGGCCCGGCCGTGGAGCGCGGACTTCCGCGTGGGCCTGCTGACCAACGTGCTCAACCCCAAGGTGGCGCTGTTTTTCCTGGCCTTCCTGCCGCAGTTCGTGCCGGCCGGCTCGCCCAGCCCCACCGTGTCCTTCCTGCTGCTGGGCGCCTGGTTTGTCGTTCAGGGCGGGCTGTTTTCGCTGGCCCTGGTGGCGCTGGCCGCACGCCTGGCCCAAGTGGGCACCCGCCCCGGCGTGCGGCGTTGGCTGAATGGTGTCGGTGGCCTGCTCTTCATCGGGCTGGCGCTGCGGATCTTGCGTGAAAGGCCGGTGGGCACATGAAAGTCTTGATCGTGGGCGCCTCGCGCGGCATCGGCCTGGAGTTCGTGCGCCAGTACCGCGCGGCCGGGGCCGCCGTCACGGCCACCGCGCGCGACGATGCCGGCCTGGCCCGGCTGCAGGCCCTGGGCGCCACGGCGCTGCGGCTGGACGTGGCCGATGCCGCCAGCGTGTCCGGCCTGGCCTGGTTGGTGGACGGCGAAAACTTCGACACCGTGGTGTTGAACGCCGGTGTCTACGGCCCGCGCAGCAGCGGCCTGCAGCCCCCCACGGCCGAGGAGTTCGACGCCGTGATGCACACCAACGTGCTGGGCGTGATGCGCCTGCTGCCGCAAGTGGCCGAGGCCCTGGCGCCGGGTGCGCGGCTGGCCGTGATCTCGTCGCGCATGGCGTCGATGGCCCTGCGCGCCAGCCCCAGCGGCTGGCTGTACCGCGCCAGCAAGGCGGCACTGAACTCGGTGTTGAAAGACGTGTCGCTGGTGCTTGCCGGGCGGGCCGTGTGTGTGGCCTTCCACCCCGGCTGGGTGCAAACCGACATGGGCGGCGCCGGCGCCGACCTGGACGTGGCCACCAGCGTGGCCGACATGCGGCGCACGCTGGCTGGCTTGCAGCCTGCAAACAACGGCTGTTTCTTCAACCACGACGGCCAGCCCTTGGCCTGGTGAACCGCGTGCTGCGGCTCAGCCCTGCAGCGGCAGCACGGCCGTGAAACAAGAGCCACTGCCTGGCTCGCTGCGCACCTCGATGCGACCACCCAGCAGCGCCATCAGGCGTTGGCTCAGGTACAGGCCCAGGCCCGTGCCCTCGTGTGTGCGGCGCAGCGACGCATCCAGCTGCCGGAACGGCTGAAACAACGCCCCCAGCTGCTCGGGCGGGATGCCGATGCCGGTGTCCTGCACCGCCACGTGCAGGTCGCCGTCGGCCCGCCAGGCGTGCACCCGCACCTCGCCCCGGGGGGTGAACTTGATCGCGTTGTTCACCAGGTTCACCAGCACCTGGTACAGCTTGCGCCGGTCGGTGGTGAGCGGCAGGGTGCCAGGCAGGTCGGCGGCCAGGGCCAGGCCCTTGGCCGTGGCCGCGGGTTTCAGCAGGGCCAACACCTCCTGGATCAGGGCCGCCACGTCCAGGGCTTCGGTGTCCAGCTCCATGCGGCCGGACTCGATGCGCGACAGGTCCAGCAGGTCGTTGATGAGGGCCAGCAGGTGGTGCCCGGCGTCCTTCACATGGCCCAGTTGCTGCCGTTGGGCCTTGCTGAGGGGCTCGCCCCGCTCGTCCAGCAACAGGCTGCTGAACCCGAGGATGGCGTTCAGCGGCGTGCGCAGCTCGTGGCTCATGGTGGCCAGGAACTCCGACTTCAGGCGGTCGGCCTCGCGCAGGCGCAGGTTGGCGTCCGTCAGCTCCTGCGTGCGTTCGGCCACACGGGCCTCCAGCTGTTCGTTGGCCTCGCGCAATGCGCCTTCGGCCTGTTTGCGCGCCGTGATGTCGCGCAGGAAGCCCACGAAGTGGTGCTGGCCGTCGAGCTCGAACTCCGAGAAACAGATCTCCAGCGGGATCTCGTGGCCCTGCGCGTGGCGGCCGATCACCTCGCTGGCCCGCCAATCCAGGTGGCGCTGGCCGGTGCTGCGGTAGCGGTGGGTGCCGTGCACATGGCCGGCCTGCATGCGTGCCGGCTGCAACAGGCTCAGGCCCTGCCCGACGAGGCTGCCCGTGGCATGTCCGAACAAGCGGTGTGCGGCCGCATTCGCAAACCGGATCACATGGGCGGTGTCGATGATCAGCACGGCGTCGCTGGTGGTTTCCCAAAGCGAGCGGAACATCACCTCGCTGCGCCGCAGCGCGGCTTCTGCGGCGTGGCGCTCGGTGATGTCGTTGATGGAGCCGGCCAGGCGCAGCGACAGACCCTGCACGCCACGGTCCACCTGGGCGCGTGAGCGCATCCAGCGCCAACGGCCGTCGCGGTGCTGCATGCGCAGCTCCACGTCGTAGGGCACGCCCTGGCGCAGGTGGGTCCCCAACGCCGTGCGCGCGGCCGGTTTGTCGTCGGGGTGCAGCAGGGCCTGCACCACGTCCACATCGGGCGCCAGGCTGCCCGGCTTGTAGCCGAGCAGCTGCTCGAAGCGCGGGGAGAAGTAGGCTGTCTTGCGCTGCAGGTCCCACTCCCAGAAACCGTCGGAGCTGCCGATCAGCACCCGGTGGTGCCGCGCCTCGCTGGCCCGCAAGGCGGCGGTCTGGCGTGCCGCCCGGCGCTGTTCGTGCCGCATCGAGGCCACCGCCAGCACGGTCAGCAACAGCGCGACGCCCAGCACCGTGGCCGACAGCAGGTTCTGCGTGGTGCGGGCGGCTTGCCCCAGCGTGGCGGAGAAGCGGTTCTCCAGTGGCGTGGCGCGGGCGTCGATGTCCAGCACCCGGTGGCGCAGGTGCGCCACGGTGGCCGCGTCGGCGCCATGGGTCACCGCGTCGTGCAAGGTCTCGGCCGTGACCCTGGTTTCGTCGATCAGGCCATCGGCTTCTGCCCAGATCGTGATGGCCTGGTGCATGAACGGCACGTGGCGGAACCAGCGGAACAGCCGGATCATCCCGTCCAGGTCGTCGGCGTGGTTGTCGCCCTGCAGGAAACCCTCGCGCACGATGGCCAGGTCGGGCTCGGCCTGCTCCAGCTCTTCGCGTGCGCGGCGGTCGCCCAGCGGCACGGCAATGGCCGCTTCGTAGCGCCGCCATTCGGCCGGGTCCCGGGTCTCGGCGTAGCGCAACAAGGCCAGGGTCGCGATCTTCTGGCCCTTGGACCACTGGCTTTCACCACCCACATAGGCCCGTGCTGACGAGATCAGCAGGATGCACAGGATCGCCAGCGCACTCAGCAGCAGCGCCAATGCCACCAACAGGGCACCCGCAGGCACACGGGGCCAACGTGCACCTGTGGTGGCGTCGTCGGAGGGGGGTGTGTCGATCAAGGCCGGTTCCTGTGGCGGCAACTTCCGACCACAACCGGAATATGCCTGCTCCGCGCCGGGTTAAGCTCAGGAAGACGGGGTTGTCCCGCCGCCATTTGTCGTGTTCGGCCGGGTGCCGGGCGCGCCCGTTCAGCATGCTGCTCTCCGAAGACCACCTGGCCGTGCAGGACGCCGTGCGCAGCTTCGTGCAGGCCGAGGTGGCGCCGCACGCCGCCGCCTGGGACAAGGCGCACACCTTCCCTGCTGCGGCCTTGCAGGGCCTGGCGGCGCTGGGCTGTTACGGCGTGGCCGTGCCCACCGAGTGGGACGGTGCCGGCCTGGACTACCTGGCCCTGGCCGTGATCCTGGAAGAGATCGCCGCCGGTGACGGCGCCACCAGCACCATCGTCAGCGTCAACAACTGCCCGGTCTGCAGGATCCTGATGGCCTTTGGCACGGCCGAGCAGAAGGCGCGTTGTCTGAAGCCGCTGGCACGCGGCGAGATGCTGGGGGCCTTCTGTCTGACCGAGCCGCATGTGGGCTCCGAGGCCGGCGGCCTGAAGACCACGGCCGTGCTGGACGGCGATCACTACGTGCTCAACGGCGTCAAGCAGTTCATCACCAGCGGCCAACACGGCGACCTGGCCATCGTGATGGCGGTCACCGACAAGGCCGCCGGCAAGAAGGGCATCAGCGCCTTCCTGGTGCCCACGGCCACGCCGGGTTACGTCGTCGCCCGCATCGAGGACAAACTCGGCCAGCACGCCAGCGACACGGCGCAAATCCGCTTCGAGAACTGCCGCGTGCCGGTGGAAAACCGGCTGATGGACGAAGGCATGGGCCTGAAGATCGCACTCAGCGGGCTGGAGGGCGGGCGCATCGGCATCGCCAGCCAGGCCGTGGGCATGGCGCGGGCGGCATTCGAAGCCGCGCTGCGCTACAGCAAGGACCGCTCAAGCTTCGGCCAGCCCATCTTCAACCACCAGGCGGTGCAGTTCAAGCTGGCCGACATGGCCACGCAGATCGAGGTGGCGCGGCAGATGATCCACCACGCCGCCGCGCTGAAGGACGCTGGCCGGCCTTGCCTGAAAGAAGCTGCGATGGCCAAGCTGTTTGCCAGCGAGATGGCCGAACGTGTGTGCAGCGACGCGATCCAGGTGCACGGCGGCTATGGCTACGTCAGCGATTTTCCGGTCGAGCGCATCTACCGCGACGTGCGCGTGTGCCAGATCTACGAAGGCACGTCCGAGGTGCAGAAGATCCTCATCGGCCGGGCCCTGGCTTAGCAGGCAGGGCACTGCCCGGCGCGGCGCCGGTGGACTCTCGCGCCACCGGTGCGGCGCCGGTGGACTCTCGCACCACCACCTGGTGCGGCAGTACGCGGTGCAGTTGGCCAGGGTCGTCACCGCGGCTGGCCGCCACCAGCAACTCGACCGCGGTGCGCGCCATCAAGGCCTTGGGCTGGTGCACCGTGGTCAGGCGCGGCCAGACCAGCACCGCGGCCGGCGAGTCGTCGAAGCCGGCGATCGACAGTTCCGCCGGCACCGCGATGCCCATGCGCTGCGCCGTCGTCAGCACACCCAGCGCCATGTCGTCGTTGCTCGCAAAGATGGCCGTGGGCCGGGCCTTGCGCGCCAGCAGCTGGGTGGCGGCGGCCACACCGCTGTCGAACTTGAAGTCGCCGGGCACGATCAGATCCTTGTCCAGCGGCACCTGCGCGGCCTTCAGCGCCCGCAGGTAACCCTGGTAACGCAGCTTGCTGGCGGCCTGGTCGGCCGCGCCCTTGACGAAGCCTATGCGCCGGTGGCCCAGGGCCAGCAGCAGGCCGGTGATCTCCTGCGCGGCGCGTTGGTCGTCCATGCGCACGCTGGCCACACCCTCGGTCTCCTGCGCAGGTGAGACCAGCACGCAGGGGGTGCGCGCCGCGCGCAGCGCGGCCAGCACCTGCGCGTTGTCGGACAAGGGCGGCGTGAGGATCATGCCGTCGGGCCGCAGGGCCGACACGACACGGTCCACCTGGTGGCCGATGTCGGGCGCGTCGTCGTCCAGCGACTCCACCACCAGGTGGTAGCCGGCCTCGCGGCAGCGCAGCGTGGCGCCTTGTTGCACGCCGGCGATGTAGTCGGCGCTGGGGTCGTAATACAGCAGCCCGATCAGGAACGAGCGCGCCCCCGCCAGGCTGCGCGCCGATTGTTGCGGCCGGTAGTTCAGCCGTGTGATCACGGACAGCACCTGCCCGCGCGTCTCGCTGTTGACACCCGGTTCCTGGTTCATCACCCGGGACACGGTCTTGATCGAGACGCCGGCCTCGCGCGCGACGTCGATGATGGTCGGGGCCTTGCCGCTCACAGGCCGGGGTCCATCGGTCTCATGCCGCCACGGCGGCGCGGGCCGGCGCGCCGCGTGCACAGAGCTGCTCGACCAGGGCCCGGTGCAGCGGCAGGTCGGCCATCGCGTGCGGCACCACCTGCCGCAGCGCCTGGAACTCGCGGCGCGCTTCGTCCATCCGTGCGTGGGCACCTGGCAGGCTGCCCGTACCGCCCAGGTCCGTGTGGCGGTGTTCCATGCCGTACAGCACGTACTGCCAGCTCGAGGGCGGGTACATCTCCAGGTCGGTGATGAAGTCCAGCCGGTGCGGCGGCCGGCACTGCCACATCGCCAGCCGTTCGCGCAGGCTGGCCGTCTGGCTCTGTGGCCGGGTGTTGTCGCGCCAGAAGGCGCTGTCGGTGCGTTGGGTGAGGCAGTAGTGCATCTTGACGAAATCGACCACACGCTCGTAGCGCTGGCGCATGAAATCATTGAAGTATCGGGCCACCGGTTCCATCTGCCCATCGGCCGGGAAGAGGTGGGCGATCAGGTAGGCCGCCGTCTCCACCAGGCCGATGCCCGAGGCCTCCAGCGGCTCGACAAAACCGCCCGCCAGGCCCACCGCCACGCAGTTCTTGACCCAGGGTGTTTCACGGTAACCCACGCGCAGCTTCAGCAGGCGCGGCGACAGGCCCTTGCCGGCGCGGCCCGCGTGCTCGCGCAGCACCTGCTCGGCCTGCTCGTCGCTGGTGTGCGCGCTGGAGTAGACGTAGCCCAGGCCGCGCCGCTGCTGCAGGCCGATGTCCCACACCCAGCCGGCGGCCTGCGCGGTGGCGATGGTGTACGACGCGATCGGCGCATCGGGCCGGCTGTACGGCACCTGCATCGCCAGCGCGCGGTCGACAAAGAGCACGCTGTTCAGGTCGCGGAACGGCGAGCCCAGGGCCTTGCCGATCAGCGCCGCGTGGAAGCCGGTGCAATCGATGTACAGGTCGGCGCTCAGCGGCCCGGCTTCGCGTGTGTGCACGGCGGCCACCGCGCCGTCGGCTGCCAGCGCCACGCTCTCTACCGTGGCCTGCACATGCAGCACGCCCAGCTCGCGTGCGCGCTGCGCCAGCAAGGCCGCCAGACGCCCGGCGTCGAAGTGGTAGGCGTAGTTGAGCGGCCCGATGTAGTCGGCATCGCTGGCGCGTTTGGGCCCGCGGTGGGCATCGGCCACGGCCTTCTGCATCGTCACCGCGTCGGCCAGCGCGGTGTCGGCACCGGCGGCCCCGAGCAGCCAGTAGGGCAGCAGCTCGGGCGCCCCGGGCCGCTGGCTGGGTGTGCTGAAGGGGTGGAAATAGTGCGTGGCACCCGGCGCGTCGGGCGGGCGCACCCAGTGGTCGAACCGGATGCCCTGCTTGAACGTGGCCTGGCACTCGCGCACAAAACGCGCCTCGTCGATGCCCAGCGCCGACAGCGTGCCGCGCAGCGACGGGAAGCTGCCTTCGCCGACACCGATGGTGCCGATCTCCGCTGATTCGACCAGCGTGATGCGCACCGCCGGCCCAAGCGTGCGCGCCAGGTAGGCCGCCGTCAGCCAGCCGGCCGTGCCGCCGCCGACGACCAGCAATTCGCGGATGGGATGGTGCATCGGGGTCTCCAGGTCCTGCCCGGCCTGCATGTTGAGGGTGTGCGCCATCGGCTTCATCGGGGAATACGATAACGTTGTCATATTTCAATTGACAACGTTGTCTGGTCTTCTCATCATCGGCCCCGTGCAGCGTCGGCCATGGACCGCATCGCGAGCATCCACCCACAGAGGAGACAACATGCCCAGACAGATCACGGGGGCCCGG
Organism: Rubrivivax sp.; assembly: GCA_018780805.1. GTDB lineage: Bacteria > Pseudomonadota > Gammaproteobacteria > Burkholderiales > Burkholderiaceae_C > Rubrivivax. Next base: position 27,583 of record JADMJD010000136.1, read on the forward strand.
CGGGCCCTGTCGAGCCCGGTGCAACTGGCCGTCCTGGCCCTGTGCGGCCATGCCGTGGCGCAGGCGCAGACGGCCCCGGCTGCACCCGCTGCCGCGGCCAGTGCACCCGTCCAGCAGATCATCGTCACCGGCACCAAGCGCGCCACCTCGCTGCAGCAGACGCCGGTCGCCATCACCCGCATCGGCTCGCAGGCGCTGGACGACGCCCATGTGACGACCATCATCGACATGGTGCACCTGGTGCCAGGTTTCCAGGCCACCACGCAGGGCGACCACGGCGTCATCACGATGACGCTGCGCGGTGTCGGCAACGACAGCGCCAAGACCGAATACGCCGACCCCGAGGTGGCGCTGTTCGTCGATGGGGTGTATTCGGCCCGCGCCGAGGGCGCGTCGTCGCTGCTGTTCGACCTGGAGGCGGTGGAGGTCCTGCGCGGCCCGCAAGGCACGCTGTGGGGCCGCAACTCCACGGTGGGCGCCATCAACATGCAGACGGCCAAACCCGAGCTGGGCAGCAAGTTCGGCACCGCCGAGTTCGGCATTGGCGACCACGGCCGCTTCGGCGCGCGCGGGGCCTTCAACCTGCCGCTGGGCGAACGCGCCGCGATGCGCCTGGCCTTCGCCCACGAGCAGCACGACGGTTACGTGGCCTACCAGCGTGCGCCGCACATCCCGCTGGCCGACCAGCAGGCGGCGTTTGCGGCCTGGCAGGCGGAAGACCCGGCCGGCCGCGGCAGCGTGCTGTTCCAGCCCATCAACCCCAACCTGTTCACGCAGAAGGGGCCGCGCTACAGCGCGCAGAACCAGAGCGCCGCCCGCGTGAGCCTGCTGTGGAAGCCCACCACCGCGCTGACCTGGAACGTGTCCTATGAAAAGTTCATCGACCGCGGCACGCTGCACATGTCGCTGATGCAGCAGCCGCGCGCGGGCGAGGATTTCTGGTCGGCGTTGATCGACACCGCGCCCTACCTGAACCGCGATGCCGACACCATCCGCAGCCGCGTCGAGTACGACCTGGGCCGCAACCTGCGCCTCACCTACGTGGCCGGCATCAACCAGTTCTCGGGCTCCAGCACCTTCGACCAGGACCTGGGCGTGCAGGTGCCCACCAGCTTCACCACCGGCGCCACGTTCCAGGAGGACCGCACCAACTGGTCGCGCTACCGCAGCCAGAGCCACGAGTTGAGCCTGCAGTCCACCGGCACCCAGACCGTGGACTGGATCCTGGGCCTCTACTACGGCGCCGAGAACAACGGCATCCGTTTCGACATCCCCATCATGAACGGCACGCAACAGGGCACCGTCGGCTGGCAAGGCTCGTTCATCCAGCCCAAGGAGACGGTGGACAGCACGGCCGTCTTCGGCCAGGCGACCTGGAACGCCACCGACGCCTGGCACCTGACCGCCGGCCTGCGTTACACCCACGACAAACGCGCCAACATCGGCGGGCGCGGCATCGGCTGGGCCTATGACGCCAGCGTGCCGCAGGTGCCGCTGGACCCGGGCCTGGACCCGCGGCAGCCGGGCTCCGGCTTCAACCCGGTGAACGACTGCAGCATGGTCGATTGCAACGACGGCCGCTACAGCGGCAGCAAGCTGACCTGGCTGGCCCGTGTGGCCTACGACCTCTCCAAGGACACCTTGTTGTACGCGTCCGCTGCCACCGGCTACAAGTCCGGCGGCTTGCAGGACGGTGGCGACACCTACGGCCCGGAAACCCTGAAAAACCTGGAGATCGGGGCCAAGTTCAGTTTCCTGGGCGGCAAGGTGACGCTGAACACCGCGGCCTACAGCAGCGACTTCGAGGGCTTCCAGGTCTCCGGGCCGTACGAGCGGCCCAACGGCACCCGGGCCTTCCGCACCGTCAACGCCGAAGGCGCCAAGATCTCTGGCATTGAGGCCGAACTCGCGGCCAAGCTGACACCCGACGACCGGCTGCACCTGTCGCTGTCCAGCGTGAAGACCAAGCTGGGCCAGCTGATCGCGTTCAGCCGCGACTACACCTTGCCCACCTGCACCGACCCGGTGGCCAGCCAGGCCAGCGGCCAGTGCCTGGATGTCAGCGGCAACGAGTTGCCGCATGCGCCCAGCCTGGCGGCCAACGTGATGTACGAGCACACCTTCCGGCTCGGCGGCAACACCACGCTGTCGCCCCGCATCAACGTCAAGTACGAAAGCGACAGCTGGCTGTCGATCTTCAACCTGGGCAGCGGCGACAAGCAGAAGGCCTATGCGCGCACCGACATCGGCCTGCGCTACCAGGCCCAAGGCTGGTGGGCCGATGCCTTCGTGCGCAACGTCACCGACGGCAAGGTCAAGACCAGCGCCGGCAGCAACGGCACGATCTTCACCGCGCAGTACCTGCCGCCGCGCACCTTCGGCCTCAACGTCGGCTTCGACTTCTGAGCCGCGGCACGGGCCTATCCTGGAGCCAACTTGCCGCCGGATGCGCCCATGCTGAAGACCTTGTTGCGCGCCGCGGCGGCGGTGGCGGTGCTGTGCACCGCCGCTGCCGCCGCCCAGACACCCGCGCCAGCCCCCGGGGCCGCAGGCGGGCCCGTGCCCGTCACGATCACGGTCGCGAGCTTCCCCGACCTGGACCGTGCGGCCCAGGCCGCGCTGGCGCGCTGGAATGCGCTGCGGCCCGATGTCCGGGTGCGCATCGTGCCGCGCAACTACGCCGACCACCACACGGCGATGTACACCCAGCTCGCCACCGGCTCGGGCCTGCCCGACGTGATGGCGATCGACTTCCGCTTCATCGGCAAGTTCGCGCAGTCCGGCGGCTTCGACGACCTGCTGCAGCCGCCCTACAACGCCGGCCCGCTGCTGCCACGCTTCGTGCCCTACACGCTGCCGCAGGCCACCAACACACGCGGCCAGATGGTCGCGCTGCCGGCCGACATCGGCCCTGGCACGCTGCTGTACCGGCAGGACCTGCTGGCCCGTGCCGGCGTGGCCGAGGCCGACCTGATCCACAGCTGGGAGTCCTTCATCGCCGCCGGCCGGCGCCTGAAGGCCAGCACCGGGGCCTACCTGCTGGCCGATGCCGGCGACCTGCGCGACATCCTGTTGCGCAGCAGCTTGCAGGCCGGTGAAGGCCTGTACTTCCACCAGGATGGGCGGGTGCTGGTGGACAGCCCACGTTTTGTGCGCGCCTTCGAGCTCGGCCTGGCCGTGCGCCGGGCCGGCATCGACGCCCGCGCCAGCGCCTGGAGCAACGAATGGGCCGCGGGTCTGCGGCAGGGCCGCATCGCGGCGCAGATCATGGGCTCCTGGCTGGCCGGCCACCTGCGCAACTGGATCGCGCCCGACAGCAGCGGGCTGTGGCGCGCTGCGCCGCTGCCCGGCGGCACGCTGGCCAGCTACGGCGGCTCCTTCTACGCCATCCCGCGGCTGGCGCCGCACAAGGCGCAGGCCTGGGACTTCATCCGTTTTCTCGCGCTGGACCGCGCGCAGCAGGTGCAGGCGCTGCGCATGCTGGACAGCTTCCCCGCGCTGGCCGAGGCGCACGACGACCCGCTGCTGGACGAGCCCATCCCCTACCTGGGCGGCCAGCGCGCGCGCCAGCTCTGGCGTTCCACCGCCGCGCAGGTGCCGCCGGTGCCGGTGAACCGCAACGACGCGATGGCCACCGATGTCATCCGCGACGAATTCGAGAACGTCGTCGCGCAGGGCAAGGACGTGCGCCAGGCCCTGGCCGATGCGCGCTGGCTGATCGAGCGCAGGGCCCGGCGATGAAGCTGCGCTCTTCCTTGCGCTTTCCCCTGCGGTGGTCCCGGCGTTGGGCGCCCTACCTCTTCCTGTCGCCGTTTTTTGTGCTGTTCGCGGTGTTCGGCGCCTTTCCGCTGCTGTTTTCGATCTGGGTCTCGCTGCACGAGTGGAACCCGGCCGCCGGGCTGGACGCGATGACCTGGGTCGGGCTCGAGAACTACCTGTACGTGCTGGGAGACCCCTGGTTCCACCGATCGCTGTGGAACACGCTGTGGTTCTCCGTCGTGGCGGGGGTGCCGCAGCACCTGGTGGCGCTGCCGCTGGCCTGGTTCATCCACCGGCGGCTCCAGCGCAGCCGCAACCTGGCGGTGGGCGTGTTCTTCCTGCCGTACATCACCTCCAGCGTGGCCATCGCGCTGATCTTCGCCACGCTGTACTCGCGTGACTACGGCGTGATCAACGCGGTGCTGGGCACCTCGATCGACTGGCTGGGTGACGCCACCTGGAGCAAACCCGCCGTGGCCCTGGTGATCTTCTGGCGCTACCTGGGCTGGAACCTGGTGCTGTACCTGTCGGCGCTGCAGGTGATCGACAAGGACCTGCACGAAGCCGCCGCGCTCGACGGTGTCAGCGAGTGGCAGCAGTTCCGCCACATCGCGCTGCCGCTGCTCAAGCCCATGATCTTCTTCGCGGTCACGCTCACGGTGATCGGCAACCTGCAGCTGTTCGAGGAGCCCTTCATCCTGGTCGATGTGGAGCGGGGCGTGGCGTCGTCGGTGATGACGAGTGCCATCTTCATGTACCGGCTCGCGTTTTCCGATGGTGATTTCGGCACCGCATCGGCCGTGTCCTGGCTGCTGTTCCTGCTGATCGCCGGCATCACCTGGGGCAACACACGTCTGTTTGGACGGGGGGGCGATGGCACACGCTGAGCGTTCCCCTGGCACGACCCGCGCCGGCTTTGCGCTGCTGGTGCTGGGCGGGCTGTTGTGCCTGCTGCCGTTCTGGTTCACCTTCGTGTTCGCCACGCACCCGCGCACCGCGATCTTCGACACCCCGCCGCCGCTGTGGTTCGGCGCCTCGGCGCTGGAGAACCTGCGGCTGCTGCAGGAGCGGGTGCCGTACTGGCGCAACTTCGGCCTCAGTGTCTACGTGGCCGCGGCCACCACGGCGCTGAACCTGGTGCTCAGCGCGATGGGTGGTTATGCATTTGCGATGTACGAGTTCCGCTTCAAGCGCACGCTGTTCGGCGTGGTGCTGGCGTCGATGATGATGCCGGCCTTCCTGACCATGATCCCGAGTTTCATGGTCATGCAGTTCCTCGGCTGGATCGACCAGCCGCGGGCCCTGATCGTGCCGGCCGCCGCCGGCGCCATCGGTGTGTTCATGATGCGCCAGTACATGGGCAGCGCGATCCCGCGCGAGCTCATCGACGCGGCCCGCATGGACGGCTGCGGCGAATTCACGATCTTCTGGCGCGTGGTGCTGCCGCTGTGCGGTCCGGCGCTGGGCACGCTGGGGCTGATCACCTTCATCGCCAGCTGGAACAACTTCATCTCGCCGCTGGTCGTGATGCGCTCGGCCGAGAACTACACGCTGCCGCTGGCCCTGCGCAGCATGCAAAGCCCCAACAACACCGAGTGGGGCGCCCTGATGGCCGGCAGCGCCATTGCGATGCTGCCGCTGATCGTCGTCTTCCTCTTCTCCGCCCGCCGCCTGGTGGCGGGCCTCACTGCCGGCGCCGTGCGCGGCTGAAAACACCCATGCAACTCGACCCCGAAGACCAGCAACTCGCCACGCGTTTCCCGCCCGGCTTCGTGTGGGGCTCGGCCACCAGCGCCGCACAGATCGAAGGTGCAGCCCAGACCGATGGCCGCGGCCCCTCGATCTGGGACCGCTTCTGCGCCGAGCCGGGCCGCATCATCGACGGCAGCAACACCGACATCGCCTGCGAGCATTACCAGCGCTGGCCCGAGGACATCGCCCAGATGCGCTGGCTGGGGCTGAAGGCCTACCGCTTTTCGATGGCCTGGCCGCGCGTGCAGCCGCGGGGCCGCGGCGCCTGGAACGAAGCCGGCTTCGGTTTTTACGACCGGCTGATCGACGGCCTGCTGCAGGCCGGCATCCAGCCGCACCTGACGCTCTACCACTGGGACCTGCCGGCGGCGCTGCAGGACGATTTTGGTGGCTGGCAATCGCGCGAGATCGTGCCGCTGTTCGCCGACTACGCCGCAGAGGTGGCGCGCCGCTTTGGCGACCGGCTGGCCAGCCTGTGCACGCTCAACGAACCCTGGTGCGTGGCGACTCTGGGCCACGAAACCGCGCAGTTCGCGCCCGGCCTGAAAGACCGGCGGGTCGCGATGCAGGTGTCGCACCACCTGCTGCTGGCCCATGGGCATGCCATCGACGCGATGCGCGCGGAGACCCGCACGCCGCTGGGCATCGTGCTGAACCACACGCCGGCCTACCCCGCGCAGCCGACCGAAGCCGACCGCCTGGCCGCTCGCCTGGACGACGGCCTGAACGTGCGCTGGTACATGGACCCGATCTTCATGGGCCGCTACCCGCTGGACGTGCTGGCCCACCTGGGCGCGGACGCGCCGCAGGTCCACGCCGGCGACATGGCCGCCATCGCCCGGCCGCTGGACTTCCTGGGCCTGAACTTCTACACGCGCAGCCTGGTCAGCGCGCGGGTGCCGGCCCCGGCCCCGCCCGGCGCCCAGGGTTTCACCGACATGGGCTGGGAGATCGTGCCCGACGTGATGACGGAGCACCTGGCCCGCATCGCCCGCGAGTACCTGCCGCCGCCGATCTACATCACCGAAAACGGCATGGCCAACGCCGACCGACTGCAGGACGGTGTGGTCGACGACGCACCCCGCATCGCCTACCTGCGCAGCCACCTGCGCGCCCTGGCGCGTGCCATCCAGTACGGCGTGGACGTGCGGGGTTATTTCTACTGGAGCCTGCTGGACAACTTCGAGTGGAACTCCGGCTACGCCAAACGCTTCGGCCTGTTCCATGTGAATTACGCCACGCAGCAGCGCATCGCCAAGGCCAGCGCGCACTGGTACCGCGCCCTGCTGGGCCGGCAGGGCTGACGGTGGCCGCGCTCACCCTGCAGGGCCTGGGCAAGCGCTACGGCGCGGCGTCCGTGGTCCAGGGCATCGACCTGAGGGTGGCCGACGGCGAGTTCATGGTGCTGGTTGGCCCCTCGGGCTGCGGCAAGAGCACCACGCTGCGCATGGTGGCCGGCCTGGAAGACGTCAGCGAAGGCCGCATCCTGATCGGCAGCGACGACGTCACCCACCAGGCCCCCGCCGAACGCGGCGTGGCCATGGTCTTCCAGAGCTACGCGCTGTACCCGCACATGACGGTGGCTCAGAACATGGGCTTCGGGCTGAAGATGGCCGGCCAGCTGCCAAAGGCCGAGGTGCAGGCCCGTGTGCAGCGCGCGGCGGCGTCGCTGCAACTGGAAGCGCTGCTGGAGCGCCGGCCGGCGCAGCTCTCCGGCGGGCAGCGCCAGCGCGTGGCCATCGGCCGCGCCATCGTGCGCGAGCCGCGGGTCTTCCTGTTCGACGAGCCCTTGTCGAACCTGGACGCGGCCTTGCGCACGCAGATGCGGGCCGAGCTGGCGGCGTTGCACCAGCGCCTGGGCGCGACCATCGTCTACGTCACGCACGACCAGGTCGAAGCCATGACCCTGGGGGACCGCATCGCCGTCTTCAACGCCGGTTGCATCGAGCAGGTGGGCGCGCCGATGGCCTTGTACGAGCAGCCGGCCAACCGCTTCGTCGCCGGCTTCCTGGGCTCGCCGCGCATGAACTTCCTGCCCGCCGCCGTGGCCGCGCCGCTGGCGGGCCGCCTGGCCGAGGGCACGACGGAGGTCGGCGTGCGGCCCGAGCACCTGCAGCTGGCACCGGACGGTGCGCCCGGCTTGCCCGCGAGTTTGATGCGCGTGGAGAACCTGGGCGACCTGGCGCTGCTGCACTGGCAGGTGGCCGGTCTGCCCGAGGCGCTGGTGCACAAGACCGGCCTGGCCCCCGCCAGCCTGCCGGTGCCGGGCGTGCAAGCCCGCCTGCGCTGTGACCCTGCGCGGCTGGTCTGTTTCGACGCCCGCGGGCACCGGCTCGGGTAGCATCCGCGCGCGCTGGCAAGCCTGCCGGCGGGAGAGTGCGCCGGTTGAAATCCGACAACGAGGGCCCGCTGCTGGAGGCCACCGACCTGCGGTTCCGCTGGCCCCGGGCCGGGGCCGACACCTTGTGCATCCCCTCGCTGCAGCTGGCACGCGGCGAACAGCTGTTCTTGCGGGGTGCCAGTGGCAGCGGCAAGAGCACGCTGCTGGCGCTGCTGGCCGGTGTGCTGGCGCCCACGGCCGGCAGCCTGACGCTGCTGGGGCAGGACCTGGGCCGCCTCTCCGGTGCCGCACGCGACCGGCTGCGGGCCGACCACCTGGGCGTGGTCTTCCAGCAGTTCAACCTGCTGCCCTACCTGTCGGTGCGCGACAACGTCGGCCTGGCGCTGCGTTTTTCCGCCCGCCGCCGGGCCCAGGCCGCCGCCGGTGAGGCCGAGCGCCTGCTGGCCGCGATGGGGCTGGCGCCGGCGCTGTTCACACGCACCGCAGCGCAGCTCTCGGTGGGCCAGCAGCAGCGCGTGGCCGCAGCGCGCGCGTTGATCGGCCGGCCGGCGCTGATCCTGGCCGACGAGCCGACCTCGGCCCTGGACGAAGACAGCCGCGACGCTTTCATGGCGCTGCTGCAGCGCTGCTGCGCCGAGGCCGGCAGCGCGCTGGTCTTCGTCAGCCACGACGCGCGGCTGGCGGCACGGTTTGAACGGGTGGTGGACCTGGCGCAGTTGAACGAGGTGACCGCATGACCGCGCTGGGCCGCTCCCGAGCGGGCCTACCGGCGCGCGAAGCGCGGAGGTGTTTGTCATGACCGCGCTGCTCGGTCTGGCCGCGCGCAGCGCCTGGAACCGGCGTTTCGTGCTCTCGCTGGTGGTGGCGTCGATCGCGCTGTCCACGTTGCTGCTGCTGGGCATCGAGCGCATCCGCCACGACGTACGGCAGAACTTCGCGCAGGCCGTTTCCGGCACCGACCTCATCGTCGGCGCCCGCACGGGCTCGGTGCAGCTGCTGCTGTACGCGGTGTTCCGCATCGGCAACGCCACCAACAACATCAGCTGGCGCAGCGCGCAGGCCGTGGCCCAGATGCCGGGCGTGGCCTGGACGGTGCCGATCTCCCTGGGTGATTCGCACCGCGGGTTTGCCGTCGTCGGCACCACCGGCGGCTACTTCCAGCACTTCCTGTACGGCGAGCGCCAGCCGCTGCAGATCACGCAGGGCCGCGCCTTCGCGGACGACACCAGCGGTGTGTTCGAGGCCGTGCTCGGTGCCGACGTGGCCCGCCGCCTGGGTTACACGATGGGCCAGCGCGTGGTGCTCAGCCATGGCGATGGCACCTTTGCCGCCAACGACCACGCCGACAAACCTTTCACCGTGGTCGGCATCCTGGCGCCCACCGGCACGCCGGTGGACCGCTCGCTGCACATCTCGCTGGCCGGCATGCAGGCCCTGCACATCGACTGGCTGGCCGGTGTGCCGCTGCCGGGCATGAAGCTCACGCCGGGGCAGGCGCTGCAGCGCGACCTCACGCCGCGTGCCGTGACGGCGCTGCTGGTGGGGCTGCAGCAGCGCTCGGCGGTGTTCTCGGTGCAGCGGCGCATCGCCGACACGCGCGACGAGCCGCTGATGGCGGTGCTGCCCGGCGTGGCGCTGGACGAACTCTGGGACCTGATCGGCGCCGGCGAAAAGGCCCTGCTGCTGATGAGCGGCCTGGTCGCCGTGGTCAGCGTGGCCGGCCTGGTGGCCGTGATCCTGGCCGGGCTGGACCAGCGGCGGCGCGAGCTGGCCATCCTGCGTGCGGTGGGCGCAGGCCCGCGCACCGTGGCGGCGCTGCTGGCGCTGGAAGGCGGCCTCGTCACGGCGGCTGGCCTGCTGCTGGGCACGGCCACCATCGCGCTGGTGCTGGCGCTGGCCGGGCCGGCGGTGCTGGCGCAGTTCGGCGTCGTGCTGCAGCCGTTGCAGCTGGGTGCCACCGAGTGGCAGTGGCTGGCCCTGCTGGGCGCCGGCGGCCTGCTGGCCAGTGCCGTGCCCGGTTGGCGCGCCTACCGCATCGCACTGGCCGACGGCCTGCAGGCCCGGGTGTGATGGCCGCGGCATGACCGAACAAGAAGCCCGCGCCGTGCTGCTGCTGCAGGCAGTGGAAGACGCGCCCGCGTCGGCGCTGTGGACCGCCGAAGACCGCCGCTGGGCCACGCGCGCTGCCGCGCAGGAGGTGCCGGCCGACGCACCGGCCGAGGCGGTGGTCGTGGCCCGGGCGCGGCTGGCGGCCCAGCGTCTGGCGCCACGGGATGCCGGGCTGCGCCGTGCGCTGGCGGCCAGGGGCTGGCACGCCGCGTTGCCGTTCGCAGCGCTGCTGCTGGGGGCGCTGCTGGGCGTGCTGTCCGACGGCCTGGTGGCCGGGCCTTACTTCAACCTGTTGTCGCCGGTGTTCTGGGGCCTGCTGGCCTGGAACTTGGTGGTCTACGCGCTGCTGGCGATGCCGGTGCCGGCCGTGCTGAAGAGCGGCCTGGCGCGTGGGCTGCTGCTGCGTGTGCGGGGCTCAGGTGTGCTGGCCAACTTCGCGGCGCGCTGGGCCACCGCGGCGCAGACGCTGGCGCGCGCACGCATCGCGGCGCTGCTGCACCTGGGGGCCGCCGGGTTGGCGCTGGGCCTGGTGGCCGGCCTCGTGCTGCGCGGCCTGGTGCTGGACTACCGCGCCGGCTGGGCCACCACGCTGTTGTCGGTCGAGGCCGTGCAGGCCGCGCTGGCCTGGGGGTTTGCGCCCGTCTGGGCACTGACGGGCCACACGCCGCCCGATATGGCCGCGACGGCTGCACTGCGCGTGCTGCCGGGGCAGGGCGCTGCGGCCAGCGCCGCGCCCTGGATCGCCCACATGGCGCTGATGCTGGGGCTGTTGGTGGTGCTGCCGCGGGGCCTGCTGGCCGCCGCTGCGCTGTGGCGCGCGCGCCGGCTGGCACAGCAGTTTCCTCTGGCGGTGGACGACCCGGCCTTTGCGCGCTGGCAGTTGGCGCCTGCTGCCACGCTCTGGGCGCTGCCGCTGGGCCAGGCGCCCACGCCGCAGGCGGCGCTGGGCCTGCGGGCCGTGCTGGGCCGTGTCTGGGGTGAGGGCCTGGCGCTGACACTGGCCGCACCACTGCCCTGGGGCGAAGAAGAACACCCGCCTGCACCGCCGCCTGGCGCGCGTGTGGTGGTGCTGGTGGACCTGGCCAGCACGCCCGAGGCCGAGGTGCATGGCCGCCTGCTGCAGGCCCTGCAGACCGCGCAGCCGCTGGTGGTCGCCGACGAAGCCGGCTTCGTGCGCCGTTTCGGCCGAGGCGACCGCCTGGCCCAGCGCCAGGGCGCCTGGCGCGCGCTGCTGGGCCGCACGCCTTTCCTGAGCGTGGACCTGGAAGCGCCCGACCTGGACGCCGCCGAACGCGCGCTGCGGCTGGCGCTGGCGCACTGACATCCGATGGTCACGCAGATCTCGCTGGCGCTCGTCTCCCACACCAACGTCGGCAAGACGACGCTGGCGCGCACGCTGCTGGGCCAGGACGTGGGCGAGGTGCGCGACGCCCCGCACGTGACCGAGTTCGCCGAACAGCACCTGCTGCTGCAGACGGAAGAGGGCGACCGGCTGCTGCTCTGGGACACACCGGGTTTTGGCGACAGCGCCCGGCTGGCGCAGCGCCTGCGGCAATCGGCACAGCCCATCGGCTGGTTTCTGGGCCAGGTGTGGGACCGGTTCACCGACCGGCCTTTCTGGTCCAGCCAGCAGGCGCTGCGCGCGGTGCGCGATGAAGCCGATGTGGTGCTCTACCTCGTCAACGCGGCCGAGAGCCCGGCCAGCGCCGGTTATGTGGCGCCGGAGATGGACCTGCTGGCCTGGGTCGGCCGACCCGTCATCGTGCTGCTGAACCAGCTGGGCGCGCCACGGCCGGCTGCTGAAGAAGCGGCCGACGTCGAACGCTGGCGGGCCTTCCTGGGCCCGCGGGTGCGCGCCGTGTTGCCACTGGATGCCTTTGCCCGCTGCTGGGCCCAGGAAGGTGTGTTGCTGGCCCGGGTGCAGCAGGTGCTTCTGGGCGAAGCCCAGGCCGCGATGCAGCGCCTGCATGCGGCCTGGCGCGCGGCTGGCGAGGGCCGTCTGGCGCAGGCCATGCAGCAGATCGCCGACAGCCTGGCGCGTGTGGCCGGCGACCGTGAGCCCGTGCCCGACAGCGGCATGCTGCGCGACACCGCGCGCCGTGTCGGCCAATGGTTGCGGCTGCCGCGCAGCGAAGACCCGACCACGCTGGCGCAGCAGGCGCTGGCCACGCGGCTGGAAGAAGAGCTGCGCCGCAGCACCACCGCGCTGGTGGCGCTGCATGGCCTGAAAGGCGACGCCGAGCGCGAGGTGCTGGCACGCATCGCCACCCACTTCGACGTGCGGCTGCCGGTCGACGAAGGTCAGGCCGCGGTGCTGGGCGGCCTGGTCACCGGCGCCCTGGCCGGGCTGAAGGCCGACATCGCCAGCGGCGGCCTCACGCTGGGTGGCGGCCTGCTTGCTGGCGGCCTGATCGGCGCCTTGGGTGCGGCCGGTGCGGCACGCGCCATCAACCACGTGCGCGGCGGCGGCTCGGTGGCCTGGAGCGACGCGGCGTTGGCGGCGCAAGTGGAGGCCGCGCTGCTGCGTTACCTGGCCGTGGCGCACTTCGGGCGTGGGCGCGGCGATTGGGCGGCCGGCGAAGCGCCGCCGCACTGGCGCGGCGTGGTGGCGCAGGCCCTGCAGCCGCGGCGCGCCGAGCTGGCGCTGCTGTGGCGCGACCGGGACGACAGTCTGCTGCTGGCCACAGCCCTGCAGCCCTTGCTGCTGGCGCTGGCGCAAGAGGTGCTGGCCCGGTTGTACCCGCCAGACCCGCCTGCCTATCATCCCCCGCTATGAAGATCCTGATCCTGGGCGCTGGCCGTGTGGGCGAAAGTGTGGCCGAGAGCCTGGTGTCGGAGCAGAACGACATCACCGTCATCGACACCAACCCGCAGCGCCTGGCCGAGCTGCAGGACCGCTTTGACCTGCGCGGTGTGGTGGGCAACGGCATCCAGCCGTCGGTGCTGCGCGAGGCCGGCGCCGAAGACGCCGACATGCTGATCGCCTGTGCGCCGCTGGACGAGACCAACCTGGTGGCCTGCAAGGTGGCACAGGAGGTTTTCAACATCCCGACCCGCATCGCGCGTGTGCGCAGCCCCGAGTTCGCCGACGGCAGCCCGCTGATGGGCAAGCAGGGTTTTGCGGTGGACGAGATCATCTGCCCGGAAGAGAGTGTCACGAACTACATCCGCAAGTTGATCGAGTACCCCGAGGCGCTGCAGGTGCTGGAGTTCTCGCAGCAGCGCGTGAGCCTGATCGCGGTGCGCGCCGTGGAAGGCGGGCCGCTGGTGCACCACGTGATCTCCGAGCTGCCGCAGCTGGTGCCCGATGTGCCGATGCGCATCGTCGCCATCTACCGCAGCGACCCGCTGGGCCCGGACAAACAGATCACCTGCGACGGCACCACCCGCATCGAAGCCGGTGACGAGGTGTTTGTGCTCGCCGCCAATCAGAACATCCGCCGTGTGCTGGATGCGATGCGCCAGCGCAGCAACCCGGTCAAGCGCGTCATCATTGCTGGCGGCGGCCGTGTGGGGCTGCGGCTGGCGCGTTACATCGCGGGTGATTGCCACGTGAAACTGATCGAGGCCAGCCCCCAGCGCTGCGAATACCTGACCACGCAGCTGCCCGACAAGACCCTGGTGCTGCACGGCGACACCACCGACGAAGACCTGCTGGAAGCAGAGAACGTCGAGGACACCGACCTCTTCCTCGCGCTGACCAGCGACGACGAGGACAACATCATGTCCTGCCTGCTGGCCAAGCGCATGGGCGCCAAACGTGTGCTGGCGCTGATCAACCGCCGCGCCTATGCCGACCTGGTGCAGGGCCAGGGCACGCAGATCGACATCGCGATCTCACCTTCGCAGGCCGTGATCGGCGAGCTGCTGACGCATGTGCGGCGCGGTGACGTGGTGGCGGTCTACAGCCTGCGCCGCGGCGCGGCCGAGGCGCTGGAGGCCATCGCGCGTGGCGACCGCCGCAGCTCCAAGGTGGTGGGCCGGCGCATCGAGGAGATCCCGCTGCCACCTGGCGCGCAGATTGGCGCCATCGTGCGCGACGTGCAGATCGGTGAAAGCGGCATGCGCAAGGACGTGATCATCCCGCACCACGACACCGTGATCCAGACCGACGACCATGTGATCGTTTTTGTGCCGAAGAAGCGCATGGTGCGGCAGGTCGAAAAACTGTTCCAGGTCGGTGCCACGTTTTTCTGAGCTGATGGCGCGCCCAAACTCGCTGACGCTCGCTGCCCCCCCAGGGCGCGCGCCGGCTCCTTGGGGCGGCCGGGCGGTGCCGGCATGACTTCCCCCCTCGCCGTCGTTGCGCTGGTCGGCCGCATGGTCGTGCTGTTTGCGTTGTTGATGCTCGTGCCGCTGGCCTTTGCGGTGCTGGGGAACGACCCGGCGGAAGAGGCCTTCCTGGTCTCCATCGCCGTCACCTTGGTGGCCGGCGTCGGGGCCAGCCTGGCCACGCGCCGCTTCCGGCGCGAGCTGCAGCCGCGTGACGGCTTTGTGCTGGTGGCGCTGACCTGGGGCGTGCTGCCGGCCTTCGGCGCATTACCGCTGTGGCTGGCGGTGCCGGGGCTGAGCGTCACGGATGCCTACTTCGAGGCCATGTCGGGTTTCACCGCCACCGGCGCCACCGTGATCACCGGGCTGGACGCGCTGCCGCTGTCGGTGAACGTGTGGCGCTGTTTCATGATGCTGGTGGGCGGCCTGGGCATCGTCGTGCTGGCCGTGGCCATCCTGCCGCTGCTGGGCGTGGGCGGCGCGCAGCTGTTCAAGGCCGAGATGGCCGGCCCGATGAAGGACGCCAAGCTCACGCCCCGCATCGCCGAGACGGCCCGTGGCCTGTGGTCGGTGTACTTCTGGTTCTGCCTGGCTTGTTTCCTGGCCTACCGCTGGGCCGGCATGTCCTGGGCCGATGCCTTCATGCACATGTGCACCACCATGGGCCTGGGCGGCTTTTCGTCGCACGACGCGAGCTTCGGCTTCTGGAACTCGGCCCGCATCGAGGCCGTGGCCATGGTCTTCATGGCGCTGGCGGGCATCAGCTTTGCGCTGTACTTCGTGGCCTGGCGCCAGCGCTCGCTGCGCGTGCTGTGGCGCAACACCGAGGTGCGGGCCTACATCGGCCTGCTGCTGGGCGCCACCGCGCTGATCTCGGTCTACATCCACCAGGGCGGGCAGTACGGCAGTTACGCGGAATCGCTGCGCCACACGGCGTTCCACGTGATCTCCATCGCCACCACCACTGGCTATGCCAGCCAGGACTACGCGCAGTGGCCGATCTTCGCGCCGCTGCTGATGATCCTGCTCGGCTGTTTTGCCACCTGCGCCGGCAGCACCGGCGGCGGCATCAAGATGGTCCGCATGCTGCTGCTGATCAAACAGTCGCAGCGCGAGCTGGTGCGCATCGTGCACCCCAACGTGGTGGCGCCGGTGGTGATGGCCGGCCAGGCCGTGCCGGCGCGCGTGATCCAGAACGTGATCGCCTACATGATGATCTACGGCGCCACGCTGGTGGGCATGACGCTGGTGCTGCTGTTCAGCGGGCTGGATGTGGTCACCGCGTTCACGGCGGTGATCGCCTGTGTCAACAACATCGGCCCGGGCCTGGGGGAGGTCGGCCCGGCCGTCAACTTTGGCGGCCTGAGCGACTTCCAGACCTGGGTCTGCACCTTCGGCATGATGCTGGGCCGGCTGGAACTGCTGAGTGTGTTTGTGCTGTTCACGCCGCAGTTCTGGCGGCGGTAGCAGACCTTTGGCCTGCTACCGCCGCCTGTGGCGGGGCATTGCGCTCCGCCGAGCCGGGGGCTCCAGCTTGAATGACGAAGGGGGCATGTGGGGCGTTCGGGCGCCTCACCTAACCCCCCGATCGGGCGGTGGTGCTTGCAACCAGATGCGGTCTGCATAAGTGGCCAGCCACTGCGGACGAAAGGCCACGAAGATGGCCACCAGCATGCCGGTGATGAAAGCATCGCCCCAGGCCGCCAGGAAGCGCGCCAGCATCAGGTCCTCCGGCTGCAGGCTGGGTGGTGTGCCGTGCAGCAGCACCGAGGCGACGCCCGTGAGCGTGCCCGCCACCGCGGTGGCAAAAAAGCCGCGCCCCAGGATGTAGACAAAGAGCTGGTGCGGCAGCACGCGCCGGATGCCCGCACCCAGCAGCAGCGCACCGGTGGCCGGCACCAGGCCCAGCCACACGCCGCGGTGCAGGCCCTCGGCCAGCGGCAGGCCGGCCATCAACAGCGTCACGCCGGCCACCGGTAGCAGGCCCAGCACCGCCAGCGGCCAGCCCGCCATCAGCACCAGCAGGCAGGCGCCTGACAGCGGCTGCGCCAGCGGCACGTCGGCGTGCCGGTCGGCGCTCCACAGCAGCGGCATCACCGCGGCCCAGGCCAGCCAGGGCCAGGGTGGGCCGCTGGCGGCCACGGCACGCCAGGGGCGCAGCGCCAGTGCCAGGCCCACGGCGGCGGTGGCCAGGGACAGATCCAGCAGCAGGGCAGGGCTCATGCGCCGATGCTAAGGTGTGGTCTCAGGCGCGCGCATGACGCGCCGCAGGAGACCCGAATGCGCAAGACCGCCCAGTCCATGGTGGAAGACGCGATGGCCGCCATCACCACCTTCAGCATCGATCAGGCGCGCGACCTGCACGGCCGCGACGACGTGCAGTTCATCGACATCCGCGACGTGCGCGAGCTGGAGCGCGAGGGCGTGATCCCCGGCGCCTTCCACGCCCCGCGCGGCATGCTGGAGTTCTGGGCCGACCCAAGCTCCGAGTACCACAAGCCGGTGTTCAACCAGGGCAAGCAGCTGGTGCTGTTCTGCGCCGCCGGCTGGCGATCCGCCCTGGCCACGCAGACGCTGCAGGACATGGGTGTGGAGAAGGTGGCCCACGTGGCCGGGGGCTTCACGGCCTGGAAAGATGCCGGCGCGCCGGTGGCGGAAAAGTCGAAGAAACCCGGGTGAGCCCGACACACGCCCCTGTCTAGAATTGACGTTAACGTAAACGTCAACCAGCGCCGGAGAGTCCCCGCATGCCCACGCTCAGCTCCAAGCTCAACCCGCGCAGCGCGGAGTTCAAGGCCAGTGCCGACGCGATGCGCCTGCTGGTGGCCGACCTGAACCAGCAGCTGCTGCAGATTGCCGAAGGCGGCGGCGCCGCGGCCCGCGCCAAACACGTGGCGCGCGGCAAGCTGCTGCCACGCGAGCGGGTGGAGATGCTGCTGGACCCCGACACGCCCTTCCTGGAAATCGGCGCCTTGGCGGGCCTGGCGATGTATGACAACGCCGCGCCTGGTGGTGGCCTGATCGCCGGTGTCGGCCGCATCAGCGGCGTGGAGTGCATGGTGGTCTGCAACGACGCCACCGTGAAGGGCGGCACCTACTACCCGATCACGGTGAAAAAACACCTGCGCGCCCAGGAGATCGCGCTGCAGAACCGCCTGCCCTGTGTGTACCTGGTGGACAGCGGCGGCGCCAACCTGCCCAACCAGGACGAGGTCTTCCCGGACCGCGACCACTTCGGTCGCATCTTTTTCAACCAGGCGCAGATGAGTGCGCAGGGCATTCCGCAGATCGCCGTCGTGATGGGCTCGTGCACGGCGGGTGGTGCCTACATGCCGGCGATGAGCGACGAGTCCATCATCGTCAAGAACCAGGGCACGATCTTCCTCGCCGGGCCGCCGCTGGTGAAGGCCGCGATCGGCGAGATCGTCAGCGCCGAGGACCTGGGCGGTGGCGACGTGCACACACGGTTGTCGGGTGTGGCCGACCACTTGGCCGACAACGACCTGCATGCGCTGGCCATCGCACGCAGCATCGTGGCCAACCTGAACTGGCGCAAGGCCGAGCAGGTGAAGCTGCTGCCGCCGCAGGCCCCGGCCTTGGCCCCGGCCGAGCTGCACGGCGTGATCCCCACCGATGCGCGCAAGCCGTTTGATGTGCGCGAGATCATCGCCCGCATCGTCGACGGCAGCGACTTCGACGAGTTCAAGGCCCGTTACGGCGCCACGCTGGTGACGGGTTTTGCACACATCGAGGGCATGCCGGTGGGCATCGTCGCCAACAACGGCGTGCTGTTCAGCGAAAGTGCGATGAAGGGCGCGCACTTCATCGAGCTGTGCTGCCAGCGGCGCATCCCGCTGATCTTCCTGCAGAACATCACCGGCTTCATGGTCGGCCGCAAGTACGAGGCCGAGGGCATCGCCAAACACGGCGCCAAGATGGTCACGGCGGTGGCCACGGCCACGGTGCCCAAGTTCACGGTCATCATCGGCGGCAGCTTCGGCGCCGGCAACTACGGCATGTGCGGCCGCGCCTACAGCCCGCGTTTCCTGTGGATGTGGCCCAACGCGCGCCTGAGCGTGATGGGCGGCGAGCAGGCCGCGGCCGTGCTGGCCACCGTCAAGCGCGACGGCATCGAGGCCAAGGGTGGCCAGTGGAGCACGGCCGAAGAAGCCGCCTTCAAACAACCCATCCTCGACCAGTTCGAGCACCAGGCCCACCCGTACTACTGCAGCGCGCGTTTGTGGGACGACGGTGTCATCGACCCCGCCGACACGCGGCGTGTGCTGGCGCTGGCGCTAAGCGCCAGCCTGAATGCGCCGATCCCGGAGCGGCCGCAGTTCGGCGTCTTCCGGATGTGATGTACGATGTGTGCGAAGTATTGACCTGGTACACATCATGCGCACCAACATCGAAATCGACGACGCCTTGATGGCCGAGGCCATGAAGGCCGGCCCCTACACGACCAAGAAGGACGCTGTCGAGGCCGGTTTGAAGCTGCTGGCGCGGCAGGCGGCTTACCGCGAGATCCTCAAGTGGCGCGGCAAGCTGAAGTGGGAAGGGGACGAATCCATCGACTGGACGGCCCCGGACACCGCGCCGCAGCCTCCGTTGACGGTGCAAGAGCCGGCACCCGGGAAGCGCCGTGCTCGTCGTTGACGCCAGCGTCTGGATCGACTTCTTCGCCGACGCGCCGCGCCCGGCGGTGGAACTGCTGGGCCAGCTGCTGGCGCATGGCGAGGTCCGTCTCGTGGTGCCCGACCTGGTGTTGTTCGAGGTTTTGCGCGGGTTCCGGCATGAACATGAGCTCCGACAGGCGCGCCGGTTGATGGAGAGCCTGAGCGTCGAGACGACGGCCAGCGCCGCCTTGGCGGTGGAGGCTGCGCAGCACTACCGCAGCCTGCGTGCACGCGGCATCACCGTGCGCAGCGCGCTCGACGTGCTGATCGCCAGCTTCTGCATCGAGCGCGACTACGCGCTGCTGCACAACGACCGCGACTTCGACGCCTTCGAACGCCACCGCGGCCTGCGGACCTGGAGACACTGAACGTGGACAACGCCTACCTCAACCACGACCACCAGCTGCTGCGCGACCAGGTCGCACGTTTCCTGGCCGAGGAGGTGGAGCCGCACGCGCTGGCCTGGGAAGCCGAGGGCAAGGTGCCGCGCGAGGTGCTGCGCCGCATGGGCCGCGCCGGCTTTTTTGGCCTGATGTACGAAGCTGAACACGGTGGCGCCGAAGCCGATGCACTCACCAACCTGGTCTTCGCCGAGGCGCTGAGCCAGAGCACCTTCGGCGGTTTCATCATCACCGTGCTCGTGCACACCGACATGGCCAGCCCGCACCTGCACCACGCGGGCAGCGTCGCCCAGAAGGCACGCTGGATGCCGGGCATCACCAGCGGTGAGCTGATCACCGCGGTGGGCATCACCGAGCCCGGCGCAGGCTCGGATGTCGCCGGGCTGCGCACCACGGCGCGGCGCGACTGCGACGAATGGGTCATCAACGGCAGCAAGCTCTTCATCACCAACGGTGTGCACGCCGAGCTGTATTTCATCGCCGCACGCACCGGCGTCGGCAAACGCGACATCTCCATCATCGCGGTGGAGAAGGGCACACCCGGCTTCAGCGTCGGCCGCCAACTCGACAAAACCGGCTGGCGCTGCAGCGACACGGCCGAGCTGCACTTCAGCGATTGCCGCGTGCCGGCCGGCCACCTGCTGGGCGAAGAAGGCAAGGGCTTCTACGCGGTGATGAAAAACTTCCAGACCGAGCGCATCGCACTCGCGGCCATGGCCGTGGGCCATTGCACGCAGGCACTGAAGCTGGCGCTGGACCACGTCAAGAGCCGGCAGGCCTTCGGCGGCACGCTGTGGGACCAGCAGGCCGTGCGCCAGCGCATCGCGATGTGCGACGCCAAGACCCGCGCCGCCCGCGAGTACACGTACCACTGCGCCTGGCGCGTGACACAAGGCCACGACATCGTGCAGGACGTGTCGTTGCTGAAAGCGCTGACGGGCGAGCTGGTCAATGAAGTCACGCAGACCTGCCAGCAGTTCCACGGCGGCATGGGCTACATGCACGGCACACCGGTGGAGCGCCTGTGGCGCGACGCGCGTGTGCTGGGCATCGGCGGCGGTGCCACCGAGGTGATGCTGGACGAGGCGGCCAAACGGTATTGATCGGGGTATTGAACATGGACACGCTCGACATCCAGATCCACGGCCCGGTGGCCCGTGTATTCCTGAACCGCCCCGAGGTGCGCAATGCCTTCAACGACGGTGTGATCGCCGAGCTGACGGCCACCTTCACGCAGCTGGGCGCAGACAAGACCCTGCGCGCCATCGTGCTCGGGGGCCATGGCAAGGCCTTCTGCGCCGGTGCCGACCTGTCGTGGATGCGCACGATGGCGGGCTACACCTGGGACCAGAACCGCGCCGATGCCGAAGCGCTGGCGCAGATGTTGTGGACCTTGTGGTCCTGCCCGCTGCCGGTGGTCGGCCGCGTGCACGGCGACTGTTACGCCGGCGGCCTGGGCCTGGCCGCGGTGTGTGACGTGTTGGTCGCAGCCGAGGGGGTGCAGTTCTGCTTGAGCGAAGCTCGGCTGGGCCTGCTGCCCGCGACCATCGGGCCTTACGTCGTGAAGGCGATGGGAGAACAGGCCGCGCGGCGCTACTTCGTCACCGCCGAACGCTTCGACGCGCAACGCGCGTTGCAACTGGGCTTCGTGCACGAATGTGTGCCGGTCGAAACGCTGGACAGCACCGTCGATCAGATCGTCGCCACGCTGGTGGCCAACGGCCCGGCGGCGGTGAAGGCCTGCAAGCAGCTGGTGCAGGACGTGGCCGGCCGCGCCATCACGGCCGACCTGCGCGCCGAGACCGCGCGCCGCATCGCCGACATCCGCGCCAGCGACGAAGGCCGTGAAGGCGTGCAGGCCTTCCTGAACAAACGCGAGCCGGCATGGCGGACGGCCTGAACCTCGGCACGGCCGAGTTGTTCGGCCTCGCGGCGGCGCTGGGCTGGGCCAGCGGACTGCGGCTGTACGCCGTGGTCTTCCTCACCGGGCTGGCCGGGCACCTCGGCTGGGTGCCTTTGCCCACGGGCCTGCAGGTGCTGCAGCAGCCGCTGCTGCTGTGGGGCAGCGGGTTGCTGCTGGCCGTGGAGTTCGTGGCCGACAAGGTGCCGCTGGTCGACTCCGCCTGGGATGCGCTGCACACCTTCATCCGCATCCCCGCCGGCGCGGCGCTGGCGATGGGTGTGTTCGGGGGCGATCACGCGCAGTGGACCATCCTCGCCGCGCTGCTGGGCGGCACGCTGGCGGCCAACAGCCACGTGGCCAAGGCCAGCACCCGCGCGGCGGTGAACACCTCGCCCGAGCCGTTTTCCAACCTCGGCATGTCGCTGCTGGGCGATGCCGCGGTGCCGGTGCTGTTGTGGCTGGCCTGGGCGCATCCGGGCTGGGCTGCCGCGGCGCTGGCCACCGGCATCGTCATCGCCATCCTGCTGATCGTCTTGACGTTCAAGTTCGTTCGCGCGCTGATGCGTGCCCCCTGGTCCGGGCCGCGCCCGGCCCGCCCCCCGAGGGGGTTCAAGGCGACCGGCAAAGCCGGACCGCCTTGAGCGCCGCGTCCGCTCCGAAAGGCTTCCCATGTTCACCAAGATCCTGATTGCCAACCGCGGTGAGATCGCTTGCCGCGTGGCCGCCACCGCGCGCCGCCTGGGTGTGCGCACCGTCGCGGTGTACTCCGACGCCGACGCGCAGGCCCGCCATGTGGCGGCCTGCGACGAAGCCGTGCACATCGGTGCCGCCCCGGCGCGCGAGAGTTACCTGCAGTGGCGCCGCATCCTGGACGCCGCGCTCGCCGCCGGCGCGCAGGCCGTGCACCCGGGCTACGGCTTCCTCAGCGAAAACGAGGCTTTTGCGCAGGCCTGTGCCGATGCCGGCCTGGTCTTCATCGGCCCGCCGCCTGCGGCGATTGCCGCGATGGGCAGCAAATCGGCCGCCAAGTCGCTGATGGAAAAGGCCGGCGTGCCGCTGGTCCCGGGTTACCACGGCCAGGACAACGACCCGGCGCTGCTGGCCCGCGAGGCCGAGCGCATCGGCTACCCGGTGCTGATCAAGGCCAGCGCCGGTGGCGGTGGCAAGGGCATGCGGCGCGTCGAGAAGGCAGCCGACTTTGCCGAGGCCCTGGCCTCGTGCCAGCGCGAGGCCAAGGCCAGCTTCGGCGACGACCATGTGCTGGTGGAGCGTTATGTGCTGCGCCCACGCCACATCGAGATCCAGGTCTTCGCCGACAGCCACGGGAACTGCATTCACCTGTTCGAGCGCGATTGTTCGGTGCAGCGCCGCCACCAGAAGGTCTTCGAAGAAGCGCCCGCGCCGGGCCTGAACGAAGCCCGCCGCGCCGAGATGGGCGCCGCCGCCGTGGCCGCCGCCAAGGCCGTGGGTTATGTGGGCGCCGGCACGGTGGAGTTCGTCGCCGAAGAGCTGGACGATGGCGACGTGCGGGCCTACTTCATGGAGATGAACACCCGGCTGCAGGTGGAGCACCCGGTGACCGAGGCCATCACCGGGCTGGACCTGGTGGAGTGGCAGCTGCGGGTGGCCGCCGGCCAGCGCCTGCCGCT
This sequence comes from Rubrivivax sp., assembly GCA_018780805.1. Classification (GTDB taxonomy): domain Bacteria; phylum Pseudomonadota; class Gammaproteobacteria; order Burkholderiales; family Burkholderiaceae_C; genus Rubrivivax. The sequence goes on from JADMJD010000136.1 coordinate 50,445, forward strand.
GCTGCAGGCGCAGCTGACGATGCGCGGCCATGCGCTGGAAGCCCGCATCTGCGCCGAGAACCCCGACAACGGTTTCCTGCCGGCCACCGGCCCGTTGGCCGTGGCCCGCTGGCCGGCGCATGTGCGCTTCGAACGCAGCGACGATCTGCCGCGCATCGACCGCGGCTTCGACGAAGGCGACACCATCAGCCCGCACTACGACTCGATGATCGCCAAGCTCATCGTCTGGGGCGAAGACCGGGCCCAGGCCCTGGCCCGCATGGATGCCGCGCTGCGCGACACCCACCTGGTCGGCCTGCAGACCAACGTGGCCTTCCTGCGCCGCGTGGTGGGCACGGCGGCCTTCCGCACCGCCGACCTGGACACCGCGCTGATCGAACGTGAGCGTGCTGCGCTGTTCGAAAGCGCGCCGCTGGCGCACGAAGTGGCCGCCGCCGGCGTGGCGGCGCTGGCACAGCAGGAAGAACAGGCGCTGGAAGGCGCCGACCCCTGGTCGCGCCGCGACGGCTGGCGGCTGCACGGCGGCGCGCGGCGGCGTTTCGACCTGGAGCTGGCGGGCCAGAAGTTCATCGTGATGCTGAACCGGCTGCACGACGGTGCCACGGTGCTGGAGCTCGGAGATCAACGCTGGACGTTCAGCGCCCGGGCCGGGGACGCGGGCCGGCACGATGTGCTGCTGGGTGACCGCCGGCTCACGCTGGCGGTCTACCGCGATGGTGATCGCATCGCGGTCTTCGCGCCCCAGGCCAGCGCCGTGTTGACCGAGATCGACCGCCTGGCCCATGCCGGTGACGCCGCGGCCGAAGGCCGGCTGACCGCGCCGATGCCGGGCAAGGTGGTGTCCTTCAGCGTGCAGGTGGGCCAGGCGGTGCGCCGCGGCCAGGCGGTGGCGGTGATGGAGGCGATGAAGATGGAGCACACGCTGAACGCCCCGCACGACGGTGTGGTGCAGGAACTGCTGTACACCGTGGGCGACCAGGTGGCAGAAGGCGGCGAGCTGCTCAAGCTCAGCCGGCCGTGATCATCCTGCTGTGATCACACACCGATGAGCTGACGCAGCCACACCGCCGCGGACGCGGTGCCGCCCACCACGGCCAGCGTGCCGAAGACCCGGGTCTGCCAATGCACGCCCACCGCCAGCGCCCCGGCCACGGCGGCGCTGACCAGAGCAGCCGCCAGGCCGCCCAGGCCCACCGCGAATGCCCCGCCGACGCTGCCGAACTCGGCCGCCACGAACACCCCGAACACCGACAGCGCCCCGCCCGCCCAGGCGGCCCGCACGAACACCGCACGCCAGCCTTGGCCCGCGGCGCCGTCGCGCCAGCGCGACCAGGCGGCGGTGGGCGCAGGTCGGCCATCGGCCCAGGCCGAGGTCAGCGTCTGCAGCAGGCCCAGCAGCGCCACGCCGCCGAAACTGGCGAACAGCCACAGCGCGGCAAAGCGGTGCTGGAAGTCGTCGACGATGGCCCGCGCCGGGTCGGCCGGGTCCACGCGCACCGGCACCGTGTCGCCCGCAGCGCGCTGCGCCAGGCTCCCGGCCAGGCCGCGGAAGGCGTGGCGGCTGCCGTCCGGCAAATCGAACTCCACCACCGGGCCACGGCCGATGAGCTTGCGGCCGCCGCGGCTCTCGCGCAGCTTGACGGCCTCGTGGCCCAGCAGCAGCCCGGGCAGTTGCAGCCAGCGTTGCTGGGTGTGCGCCAGCGCCGACAGGTCGGCGGTGACCAGCCCCATCGCCAGCACAAACACCGCCAGGCCGGCCACCAGCCCCGGGCGCACGCCGCTGCTGCGCGGGTGCGTCAGCCGCCAAAGCCATGCCACCCCTGGGCCCAGGGCGGCCGCGGCGACAATGCCGCCCAGCAACAGCAGCGTCGCACGTCCGGCCAGTTCGTCAGGCATGCGGCGATTGTCCGGGGCGGCGGCCGCCCGCCGACCCACCGATGCCTCACCTGAATCCGATCCATGAGCAACGAGCGCCCTGAAACCTTCCGCCGTGTCAGCGCCGCCCTGGCCGAACGTGGCCACCCGCACACGCCGCGCTGGCTCGACGTGGCCGCCCGCACCTCGCAAGAGGCGGCCGACGCGCTGGGCGTGGGCGTCGGCCAGATCGCCAAGAGCGTGATCTTCCGCCGCGTGGCCGACGACGCGGCCGTGCTGGTGGTGGCCTCGGGCGACCGGCGCGTGGACGAAGCCAAGGTCGCCGCCATCACCGGCCCGCTGGCGCGTGCCGACGCCGCGTTCGTGAAGGCCAAGACCGGTTTTGCCATCGGCGGCGTGGCCCCGCTGGCCCATGCCACACCCACCGTCACTGTGGTGGACCGGGAGCTCTTCCGCTTCGATGAGATCTGGGCCGCCGCCGGCCACCCCAACGGCGTGTTCCGCCTGGCGCCGGGCGACCTGGAGCGCCTGACCGGAGCGGCAGCAGCCGATGTGACGCAGCTCATCCCATGAACACGCCGGTGCCATCGCCCTGCATCAACATCTGCCGCATGGACGCCGCCAGTGGCTGGTGCGAGGGCTGTTTGCGCACGCTGGACGAGATCGCGGCCTGGGGCCAGCTGGACGATGCCACCAAGCGCAGCGTGCTGCTGCAGTTGCGAGAGCGGCGCGTGCACTGGCGGCAGCGGCGCGCCGCCGGCCGGGCCCCATGAAACAGCTGGCCTTCCACCTCGACCCGGTTTCGCCCTACGCCTACTTGGCGTTCGAGGCCTTGCCGCAGGCGCTGGAAGGCTGCTCCTACGTGGTCGAGTACCGGCCCGTGCTGTTCGCCGGCCTGCTGCAGCACCATGGCCAGAAGGGCCCGGCCGAGATCGAGCCCAAACGCGCCTGGACCTTCCGCCAGGTGGCCTGGCGCGCGCATGAACTGGGCCTGCCGCTGCAGACGCCGGCCCAGCACCCCTTCAACCCGCTGGCCTTGCTGCGCCTGATGCTGGCCTGCGCACCGGCCGGGGGCTTGCCCAACCGGCGCGTGGTGCAGGCGGTGCTGCACCATGTGTGGCGCGGTGACGATGGCGGCGCCGACGCCAACGACCCCGCCCGACTGGCCGCGCTGACGGCCGCGCTGGCGCCACAGCGCGACCCGGCCAGCGCCGAGGTCAAGGCCGAGTTGCGGGCGCTGACCGATGCAGCCATGGCCGATGGCCTGTTCGGCGTGCCCACGGTGGTGGTCGACGGCCGGCACTTCTGGGGCCTGGACGCGCTGCCGATGCTGGCGGCGTACCTGAAGGGCGACCCGTGGTTCAGCGGGCCGGCGTGGGGCGAGGCGGGCGCGCCGCGGGCCGGGGTGCAACGCCGCCCGTCCTGAATCGCCGGCATCCAAGGGTTTGCCCTGGGTCGGGCCGCTTGAGCCGGATCAACTTCGCTCGTATAGTTTACCGACCGGTCGGTATATGAAAGAAGCCATGGACCCAGCGCCGCAGACCCCCCTGACGCCCCAGCAAGTGGCCGACCGCGTGCGCGAGGCCATGCACGCCAACGACCGCGCCGCCAAGGCCCTGGGCATGTTGATCCAGGCCGTGGGCCCCGGCAGCGCCGTGATCAGCATGGCCGTGCGCGAGGACATGCTCAATGGCCACGACATCTGCCATGGCGGGCTGATCACCACGCTGGCCGACACGGCCTTTGCCTACGGCTGCAATTCGTACAACGAGGTCACGGTGGCCTCGGGTTTCAACGTCGACCTGGTGGCCCCGGGCCGGCTGGGTGATGTGCTCACCGCCACCTGCGTGGAGCAGAACAAGGCCGGCCGCACCGGCGTCTACGACATCGAGGTGCGCAACCAGCGCGCCGAACGCATCGCGCTGTTCCGCGGCCGCAGCTACACGGTGAAGGGCAAGCCCGTGGTGGCGCTCTGACCGCAGGAGACCAAGACAAATGCCCGTGAAACAACCCGCCCCCGGCGACCTGGAGCCGATCGAGACGGCCAGCCGCGACGAACTCGCCGCGCTGCAGCTGCAGCGGCTGCAGAAGACGCTGCAGGCCGCGTACGACAACGTGCCGCACTACAAGGCCGCGTTCGACGCGGTCGGTGTGCACCCGTCGGATTGCAGGTCGCTCGCCGATCTCGCCAAGTTCCCCTTCACGACCAAGAAGGACTTGCGCGACAACTACCCCTTCGGCATGTTCGCCGTGCCGCGTGAGCAGGTGGTGCGGGTGCACGCCAGCAGCGGCACCACCGGCAAACCCACCGTGGTGGGCTACACCGCCCAGGACATCAGCACCTGGGCCGACCTGGTGGCGCGCAGCATCCGCGCCGCCGGCGGCCGGCGCGGCGACATCGTGCACGTGGCCTATGGCTACGGCCTGTTCACCGGTGGCCTGGGCGCGCACTACGGCGCCGAGCGCCTGGGCTGCACGGTGATCCCGATGTCTGGCGGCCAGACCGAGAAGCAGGTGCAGCTGATCACCGACTTCCGCCCCGACATCATCATGGTCACGCCCAGCTACATGCAGGTGATCATCGAAGAGATGGAGCGGCAAGGCCTGGACCCGCGCGCCAGCTCGCTGCAAGTGGGGATCTTCGGCGCCGAGCCCTGGACGGAAGCGATGCGCCACGACATCGAGCTGCGCGCCGGCCTGAAGGCGGTGGACATCTACGGCCTGAGCGAGGTGATGGGCCCGGGCGTGGCCAGCGAGTGCGTGGAAACGCAGGACGGCCCGGTGATCTGGGAAGACCACTTCTACCCCGAGATCATCGATCCAGAAACCGGCGCACCGGTGGCCGATGGCGAAGAAGGCGAGCTGGTCTTCACCACGCTGAGCAAGGAAGCCCTGCCCGTCATCCGCTACCGCACCCGCGACCTCACGCGGCTGCTGCCGCCCACCGCACGCAGCATGCGCCGCATGGGCAAGATCGTCGGCCGCAGCGACGACATGCTGATCATCCGCGGTGTCAACGTCTTCCCCACGCAGATCGAAGAGCTGGTGCTGAAGCTGCCCGAGCTCTCGGGCCAGTACCAGCTGGTGGTCACACGTTCGGGCAACCTGGACGAGCTGCAGGTGCTGGTGGAGTTGCAGCCGCAGCACGAAAGCGCTGCGCGCGAGGCCGTGGCCGCGATGCTGCAGGGCCGCATCAAGACCCTGGTTGGCGTCAGCACCACGGTGAGCGTGGGCGCGCCCGGATCCATTGAACGCACGCTGGTGGGCAAGGCCCGGCGTGTGATCGACAAGCGTCCCAAGTAACGGAGTCAGGCATGTACACACAAGCGATGGACACGATGGCGCGCGAAGGCGGTGCCAAGCTGGAAAAGGTGCTGAGCGCCGACGAGCAGCACCTGCAGGAGCGCTTCGACGCCCGCATCGACGCCGGCGACTTCATCGAAGCCAAGGACTGGATGCCTGACAACTACCGCAAGACGCTGCTGCGCCAGATCAGCCAGCACGCGCACTCGGAGATCGTCGGCATGCTGCCCGAAGGCAACTGGATCGCCCGCGCGCCCACGCTCAAGCGCAAGGCCATCCTGCTGGCCAAGGTGCAGGACGAAGGCGGCCACGGCCTGTACCTGTACGCCGCTGCCGAGACGCTGGGCCAGAGCCGCGACCAGATGGTCGAGGCGCTGCACAGCGGCAAGGCCAAGTACAGCAGCATCTTCAACTACCCCACGCTGACCTGGGCCGACATCGGCACCGTCGGCTGGCTGGTGGACGGTGCGGCCATCATGAACCAGGTGCCCATCTGCCGCTGCAGCTACGCGCCCTATGCCCGCGCGATGATCCGCATCTGCCGCGAAGAGAGCTTCCACCAGCGCCAGGGTTTCGACAGCCTGCTGGTGATGATGAAAGAAGGCACCGACGCCCAGCGCGCGATGGTGCAGGACGCCGTGGACCGCTGGTGGTGGCCCTGCCTGATGATGTTCGGCCCGCCCGACGACCAGAGCCCGAACAACGCGCAGGGCATGCGCTGGGGCATCAAGCGCGTCAGCAACGACACGCTGCGCCAGAAGTTCATCGACGCCACGGTCGACCAGGCCAAGCTGCTGGGCGTGACGTTGCCCGACCCGGACCTGAAGTGGAACGAAGAGCGCCAGGCGCATGACTTCGGCACCATCGACTGGTCCGAGTTCTGGCGCGTGGTGGCTGGCGACGGGCCGAACAACCGCGAGCGCCTGGCGATGCGCGTGAAGGCCTGGGACGACGGCGCCTGGGTGCGCGAAGCCGCATTGGCACATGCCGCCAAACAAAGCACGCAGAAGGAAGCCGCATGAGTACGAACCAAGAATGGCCGCTGTGGGAGGTCTTCGTGCGCAGCCGCGCCGGCCTGGACCACAAACACTGCGGCAGCCTGCACGCCGCCGACCCGCAGATGGCCATCCAGATGGCACGCGACGTCTACACGCGCCGGCAGGAAGGCTGCAGCATCTGGGTCGTGCGCAGCGACCAGATCGTCGCCAACGACCCGGGCGACAAGGCGATGTACTTCGACCCGGCGGAGGACAAGGTGTATCGCCACCCGACGTTCTTCAAGCTGCCCGCTGAAGTCGACCACATGTGAGCGCACGATGACGGCTTCGATCCAACTGCAACACCGCGCCGATGTCGAGTATTTGCTGCGCCTGGGCGACACCTGCCTGATCCTGGGCCAGCGCCTGGGCGAGTGGTGCGGCCACGCGCCGGTGCTGGAAGAAGACATTGCACTGGCCAACATGGCGCTGGACCTGATCGGCCAGACGAGGGCGTTGTTGACCCACGCGGCGCAAATCGGCGGCCAGGGCTTCGACGAAGACCAGCTCGCCTTTCTGCGCGAGGAGCGCGACTACCGCAACCTGACGATGGTCGAGTTGCCGCGCGGCGACTTTGCCTTCACCGTGCTGCGCAACCTGTTCGTCTCGACCTGGCTCAAGCTGCACTGGGAGCGGCTGGCCGATTCGTCCGATGCCGATCTGGCCGGCATCGCCGGCAAGGCCATCAAGGAAGCGCGTTACCACCAGCAGCACGCGGCCGATTGGGTGGTGCGGCTGGCGGACGGCACAGATGAATCTCGCCAGCGCACCACCACCGCGCTGGCCGAACTGTGGCGCTACGTGCCGGAGATGTTCGCCGCCGATGCGGTGGACGCTGCCGCTGCCACGCTGGGCCCGTCGCGTGCCGCGCTGAAGGACAGCTGGCACTCCGAGGTCGGCAGCGTGTTCGCCGACGCCGGCCTGCAGGCACCGGCCGAATCACCCTTCCGCAGCAGCGGCACACAGGGCATCCACACCGAGCACATGGGCCGCTTGCTGGCCGAGATGCAGCACCTGCAGCGCGCCTACCCCGGCGGCGTGTGGTGAGCAGCCATGTGCGGTGCTGAAGTGACGGACCGCGAAACCGCCGCCTGGCGTGTGTTGCAGGACGTGCTGGACCCGGAGGTGCCGGCGCTGTCGCTGGTGGACCTGGGCATCGTGCGCGCCGTGCGTCTGCGCGAGACCGGTGTCGAGGTCGTGCTCACGCCCACCTACAGCGGATGCCCGGCCACCGAGGTGATCTCGCAGAGCGTGGTCGACGCGCTGGTGGCCGCCGGCCTGGGCCCGGTGCAGATCACCATGCAGCGCGCGCCGGCCTGGACCACCGACTGGATCAGCGACGACGGCCGGCGCAAGCTGCGTGAGTACGGCATCGCGCCGCCGGGGCCGGTAGATGCCGCGGCCGGCGCGCCCATCCGCATCGTGCGCAAGGCCGCGGCAAGCTTGCCGATCGCCTGCCCACGCTGCAACAGCCTGAACACCGAACGGCTGTCCGCGTTCGGGTCCACCGCGTGCAAGGCGCTGTACCGCTGTATCGCCTGCCGCGAACCTTTTGAGCACTTCAAGCCGATATGAGCACGACCACTCTTTTCCATGAACTGACGGTCAGGCGCATTGAACCCGACACCCCCGAGGCCGTGGTCGTCAGCTTCGATGTGCCCGAGCCGCTGCGCGAGACCTACGCCTTCACGCAGGGCCAGTACCTCACACTGCGCAAGACCATCGCGGGCGAAGACCTGCGCCGCAGCTACAGCATCTGCGCCGGCGTGGACGACGGCGAGCTGCGCGTGGGCGTGCGCAAGGTCAAGGGCGGCGTGTTCTCGAACTGGATCAACGAATCGCTCAAGCCTGGTGACAGCATCGCGGTCATGGCGCCGCAGGGCCGCTTCTTCGTGCCGCTGGACCCGGCGTCGCGCCGCCACCATGTCGGCATCGCGGGTGGCAGCGGCATCACGCCCATCCTGTCGATCCTGAAGACCGTGCTGGCGCGCGAGCCACTCTCCAGTGCGTCGCTCATCTACGGCAACCGCATGCTCAAGTCCACGATGTTCAAGGAAGAGCTCGAGGACCTGAAGAACCGCTACTTCACGCGGCTGGCGCTGCACCATGTCTTCAGCGACGAGCCCACGGATGCTCCGCTGAACATGGGCCTGATGAACCGCGACAAGATCGCCGAGTTCCTGGCCAGCGTGGTGCCGGCGCAGGCGATCGACCATGTCTACATCTGCGGCCCTTACCAGATGAACGACGAAGCCGAAGCCGCGCTGCTGGCCGCGGGCGTGCCCGAAGACCGCATTCACATCGAACGTTTTGGCCTGGCACCGCAAGCCGCCGGCGCGGTGCTGCACCAGGCTCTGCCGGGCGACGCCGAAAAGGCCAAGGTCGTGATCATCCGCGACGGCCTGCGCCGCGAGATCGACTTCCTGAAGGACCAGCCCAGCATCCTGGACGCCGCCAGCGCCGCCGGCCTGGAAGTGCCTTTCAGCTGCACCAGCGGCGTGTGCGGCACCTGCCGCGCCAAGCTCATCGAAGGCGAGGTGCGCATGGAACGCAACTTCGCACTCGACAAGGCCGAGGTGGCCAATGGCTTTGTGCTGACCTGCCAGGCGCACCCGGTGACGGAGCGGGTCGTGTTGTCGTTCGATGAACGCTGAACCGACTGGGTTTTGGCCCGCGGGATTCGGCGCGTGGGTGGCACGCCTTGGGGCTTCGCTTGAAGGCGGCGGCAGCACAGGGTGTCCCGGGCGTGCTGCGTCGCGCGAATCCGGCGGTCGGCGCTGCGCGCCGACTCCCCTGTGCTTCTCGGTCGCCCGGCCCGCCGCCGAACTCGCTTCGTTCGCTTCGCTCACTGCGCTCAGACAGACGGCGGCGAGTATGTTGACGAAGCGCGCTGCGCGCGCGGCCGGACGCCCTGCGATGCTCGGCGCCTCCCAC
>JADMJD010000025.1 GCA_018780805.1 Rubrivivax sp.
CACGGCCGTTCAGCAGGCCGCCGTTGAAATCGGGCGACATGCCGCGCACGCTGATGCTCTGCGCCTTGCCGCTGCCCTTGTTGCGCTGCGCGGCCACACCCGGCAGGCGCGCCATCGCATCGGCCACGGACGGCTCGGGCAGCTTGCCCAGGTCTTCGGAGTTGATGGCCTCGACGATGGTGTCGGCACCCTTCTTGGTGGCGATCGAACTTTCGATGGCCGCCCGGATGCCGGTGACGACGATGGTCTGCGTGGGCGCCTGTTGCGCCTCTTGCGCCTGGGCAGCCGACGCCACCACCAGCAGCACCGCACCGGCGACCGCGGTCAGGGCCGGCAGACCACCAACGGCGGCGGGGGCAACGGGGGCGGTGCGGGGGCCGCGCCGTGATGTGTAGTGGGTCACCGGTGTCTCCTAGGAACTTCGTGGGGCTCACACCGCGCCCTGGGCGGGACGCCGAAGGCGGGTGCGGATGGTTGTGAACGCCGCTTTTGTATCAAAACTAGCTGCAACATTGCGCTTAGGTAAACCCTAGGTGATGTTGCAAAATTGCAATCCAGGCGCTTAAACACGGGGTTTTCCAGGAAACTTGGCCCGCGTCAAGTTGTTGCAAGCCCACGATGCGACCTCTTCCTGTAGCTCAACTACATATCAACTTCATCGCCTTGGTGCTGTGCCTCCCGGCCGTCGGCAGCCCGGTGCTGCACCGGTCGTCGCCCGATTGGCGCGACCAGGTGCTGTACTTCGCGCTCACCGACCGCTTCGACGACGGCAACCCGCGCAACAACGACCAGGGCGCCGGCGAGTTCGACCCACGCCGCCGCAGCCACTACAGCGGTGGCGACCTGGCCGGCCTGACGCGCCGCCTGGACTACCTGCGCGGCCTGGGCGCCTCGGGCCTGTGGCTGACCCCGCCGGTGGCCAACCAGTGGGTGGACGCCGCCGGGGGCTACACGGGCTACCACGGCTACTGGGCCGAGCACTTCATGCGCGTGGACCCGCACCTGGGCAGCCTGGCCGACTACCAGCGGCTGTCACGCGAGCTGCACCGCCGCGGCATGGTGCTGGTGCAGGACATCGTGGTGAACCACACTGGCAACTTCTTCCAGCACGGCCCGGGCTGGGACCCGGCGGACCCCGCCGCCAGCTGGCAGCTGAACACGGGCTCGAAACCCGTGACGGCGCCGAGCCAGCCGCCCTTCCACCTGAACGACCCGCGCCGCGCCGAAGACCGCGCCGCCGCCGTTTACCACTGGACGCCACCCGTGGCCGACTACGGCGACCGGCACCAGGAGCTGACGTTCCAGATGTCGGGCCTGGACGACCTGAACACCGAAAACCCGGCCGTGCGGCGCGCACTGCGCCAGAGTTACGGCCACTGGATCCGGGCCGCGGGGGTGGATGCCTACCGCGTCGACACCGCCTTTTATGTGCCGCCGGATTTCTTCGACGATTTCCTGAACGCCACCGACCCGCAGGCCCCCGGCATCGCCCAGGTGGCGCGGCAGACCGGCCGGCGGGACTTCCTGGTCTTCGGCGAGGGCTTTGGCATCGACAAGCCTTACCGCGACGAACAGGCACTGAAGATTCAGTCCTACATGACGGCTGCGGACGGCCGCCCGCTGCTGCCCGGCATGCTGAACTTCCCGCTCTACGGCGCGCTGAACGACGTGTTCGCGCGCGGCCGGCCGCCAGCAGAGCTGGGCCACCGCATCACACGCAGCCTGCAACTGCACGCACGGCCGCACCGGCTGGTGAACTTCATCGACAACCACGACGTCGACCGCTTCCTGGCCGGCGGCAGCGAGGCCGGCCTGCGCCAGGCGCTGCTGGCGATGTTCACGCTGCCCGGCATCCCGGTGATCTACCAGGGCACGGAACAGGGCTTCCGCACGCCGCGGGCCGCGATGTTCGCCGCCGGTTGGGGCTCCGGCGGGCGCGACCATTTCGACACCGCTGCACCGCTGTACCGCAGCATCGCCGAGCTGGCGCGGCTGCGGCGCGAACACCGGCTGTTCTCGCGCGGCACCCCCACGGTGCTGCACGCCGACAGCACCCGCGCCGGTGCCATCGCCTGGCGCATGGACCATGCCGTTGGCGGCACCCAGCAGCAGGCCCTGGTGGTGATGAACACCGCCGAGAGCGAGGTGCTGGTCGAACGCCTGGCCACGGGCGCGCCGCCGGGCACCCGCCTGCGCGGGCTGCCGGCATTGGGCCCACGCGCCGACGACCGCCGCGTCGGGGCCGACGGCACGCTCACGCTGCGGCTGCCGCCGCGCAGCGCCTTCGTCTGGCGCCTGGTGCCGGGCGGCCGGGCTGTGGCCACCACCCGCACCGGGCCGCCGGCCCCGCAGCTGGACCCGCTGCCGGCGACCGTCTTCAACGACAGCGCCGCGCTCAGCGGCAGCGCCGTGCCCGGGCAGGCGCTGCAGCTGGTGCTCAACGGCGACCTGGCCACAGCGCAGGCCGTCACGGCCGGGCCCGACGGCCGCTGGCAGGCGCTGCTGGACACCACGCCCGCCGCCGACCCTGCGCTGGTGCACCGCGTGAGCGTCTTCGACCCCGGCAGCGGCAGCGCCTCGGCCCCGCGCAGCTTCCGCGTCGAGCGCCCCTGGCGTCCGCTGGCCGACGTGCCCGACCCGGCGGGCGACGACACCGGCCCCACCGGCCAGTACCGCTACCCCACCGACCCCAGCTGGGGCGACAACCGCCAGCTCGATCTGCGACGGGTGCAGGTCTCGGGTGCCGGCGGCGCGCTGCGGCTGGACCTGGGCCTGCACCGCCTGACGCAGAGCTGGAGCCCGGCCAACGGCTTCGACCATGTGGCGTTCACCATCTTCATCGAGTTGCCCGGCCAGGCCGGCGGCAGCATGGTGATGCCGGGGCAGGACGGCGCACTGCCCGCCGGCCTGCGCTGGCACCGGCGGCTGCGTGTGCACGGCTGGTCGAACGCGCTCTTCACCGCCGACGGCGCCAGTGCCACGCAGGAGGGCACACCCGCCACGCCGGCGGCCACGCTGGCGGTGGACGCGGCCCGTCACACACTCAGCCTGACACTGCCTGCGGCCGCGCTGGGCGGCCTGAAATCGCTGTCCGGCGTGCGGTTGTGGGTCACGACCTGGGACTACGACGGCGGCTACCGCGCGCTGGCCTCCGAACCAGGCGGCCACAGCTTCGGCGGCGGCGCGCCGGGCGATCCGAAATGGATGGACGCCAGCGAGATCATCACGCTGCCGTGAACGTGTTGCCCCCCAGCTCGCTATGCTCGCAGGCCCCCAAGGGGGCGCCGCATCACCTTCGGGCGGCCGGGCGGTGATGCGGTGACCACCCGCCCACGCCTGGCCCCGGTCGCCATCCCGCTGTTCCTGGAACTGGGCCTGGGCATGGCCGTGGGCCTGGTGGGCACGGCCCTGGCCGCGCGGCAGGCCGATGCGGCGGCTGCCAGCTTTGCGCTGGCGCACCAGGTGGCGGCGATGCTGTTCATCCTGCTGCGCATCGTCGGCGCCGGGGTGTCGGTGGTGGTGTCGCAGGCCCTGGGTGCCGGCCGGCGCGACGAAGCCGACGCCGTGGCGCGCGCCGTGCTGGGCGCCAGCAGCTGGGTGGGCGGTTTGTGCGCCGGGCTGGCGGTGGCCGGCGCCACGCCGCTGATGCAGCTGCTGAACGCACCGCCGGAGGTGCTGCCGCTGGCCGCGCCGTTTTTGCAGTGGATGGCCCCGGCACTGCTGCTGGACGCCTGGAACGCCGCGATGGCCAGCGTGATGCGTGCCCACCTGCGCACACGCGAGGTGCTGGCGGTGGTGCTGGCCATGCACACCCTGCACCTGGTGCTGGCGCTGCTGCTGATGCCGCGCTTCGGGCTCGCAGGTTTTGCCGCAGCGCTGACCGCGAGCCGCGCGCTCGGCCTGGGGCTGCACCTGTTCCTGTGGCGCACCCGGCTGAACCTGCACCCCGGCTGGCACGACCTGTGGCGGCTGCCGCGCCGGGAGCTGGCGGCGGTGCTGCGCATCGGCGCACCCGGTGCGGCCGAGAACATCGCCTGGCGCCTGGCCTTCATGGTCAGCGTGGCCGTCACCGGCAGCCTGGGTGCGCAGGCCCTGGCCACACACGCCTACGTGATGTTGTTCACCCACTTCACGCTGCTGGGCGGGCTGGCGATCGGTCTGGCCGGCGAGATCGTCGTCGGCCACCACATCGGGGCCGGGCAGCTGCACCAGGCGCACCGGCTGGTGCGGCGCGCGCTGGCGCTGGGGCTGGCGACCAGCGCCGGGCTGTCGGTGGCCATGGCGTTGGCCGGGCCAGCCCTGCTGGCCTTGCTGACCACCGACCCGGCGATCCGCCAGCAAGGCGCGGTGCTGCTGTGGTGGGGCCTGGCGCTGGAGACGGGGCGCAGCTTCAACCTGGTGGTGATCAACGCGCTGCGCGCGGCCGGCGATGCGCGCTACCCGGTGGCCGTGGGCGCGGTGTCGATGGCCGTGGTGCTGGCCGGGGGCAGCTGGTGGCTGGGCGCGCACCTGGGCTGGGGCCTGGTGGGCGTGTGGATCGCCTACGCCGCCGACGAGTGGCTGCGTGGCCTGCTGATGTGGTGGCGCTGGCGCCGGCTGGGCTGGGTGCCGCATGCACGGGCCGCGCGGCGGCGGCTGCGCCGGGGGCGGCCGTCAGAAACGCCCCCACCCACACCGTCACCCACACCGTCACCCACACCCTCAGAACCGCAGCCGGACGGATAGCGGCGGCACGCGCGCGCCGCCGCCGGCCAGGCGCTGGTCGTGGCGGTAGTCGTCGTGCACACGCAGCCGCCACTGCGGGCGGTGAAAGTGGCGCTGCAAGGCCGCCACGAGGGCATCAAAGCCGTGGCCCTCGTCGGCATTGCTGTCCAGGTGCACCGGGCCGGCCACCGGCTGCGCCAGCAGCGCGACGATGGCCTGCGCGGTGTCGTCCATGAACGAACAGGCCGGCCGCCAGACCCGGCTGGCCGCCACCTCGCCCTGCTGTTGCTGCCAGCCGTCCAGCTGCGCCAGCATGTTGTTGCCCGGCCGGGTGGGGTGGATCTGCCAGCCGATGCGCAGCACGGTGGCGCCGCGGTGGGCCGCCAGCACGGCGTCTTCACACCGGATCTTGCTGCGGCCGTAGTCGTCGCGCGCGGTCCGGGCATCGTGGGGCTGGTGCGGGCCGTCGGGCTCGGCATCGAAGACCATGGCCGTGCTGGTGAACAGCATCGGCAGCCCCTGCGCAGCGGCAAAAGCCGCCAGGCGGCCGGCCCAATGTTCGTCGCCCATCGCGAGGTGGGCGATGGCGTCGGGCCGGGCCTGCTGCAGCCAGTGGGTGTCGTGCACCGGCACGGCCTGGCGGTCCCAGGCCAGCACCTGCCAGCCATGCGCCATGGCGGCCTCGGCGACGCTGGGCGCCAGCGTGCCGTTCAGCCCGGTGAGCAGCAGCCGCATGCGAGGGCTGGCGTTGCCCGGTCAGCCCGGGTGTTGTTCGATCGCCAGCGCCGCGCCCGCCAGCGCGGCCAGCGTGTCGGTGATCAGCGCGGTCGGGATGCCGGCCAGGTAGGCCTGGAAGCGGCCCTTGGCCTCGAAGCGGGCGCGGAAGGTCGACGTGAAAAACCGCTCGCCCAGCCGCGGCACGATGCCGCCGCCGATGTAGACCCCGCCGCGTGCGCCCAGCGTGAGCGCCACGTTGCCGGCAAAGCTGCCCAGCAGCGCGCAGAAGCTGTCCAGCGTGCGGCTGCACAACTCGTCGCCGGCCAGGCCTCGTTCGACGATGTGTTCGGCCGCCAGCCCAGGCGCGGCCACCCCGGCCACGGCGCAGACCGCGTCGTGCAGCACCGGCAGGCCGATGCCCGACAGCAGGCGCTCGGCCGAGACATGGGCAAACCGGGTGCGCACCTGCTGCAACAGCGCGCTTTCAAAATCGTCGGCCGGCGCGAGCGTGGCGTGGCCGCCTTCACCCGGCAGTGCGACCCAGCCCTGCGGCGTGGGCACCACACCACCCACCCCCAGGCCGGTGCCCGGACCGATGACGGCCAGCGTGCCCTGCCCGGTGGGCAAGGCGCCATGGCCGCGCAACTGGTGGGCCTGCAGGCGCGGCAGGGACAAGGCCAGGGCCTCGAAGTCGTTGAGCACCAGCAGCGTCTGCAGGCCCAGCTCGGCCTGCAAGGCCTGGCGCGAGAAGCGCCAGTGGCTGTTGGTCAGCTCGATCACGTCGCCCTGCACGGCAGTGGCCACGGCGATGGCGGCACAACGCGGCTGCGCGCCGGCGGGCAGCAGGGCCAGGTAATGCCGAACGGCGTCGGCTGGCGTCCTGTGCCCGGCCACGGGCAGCTGCCGCACCTGTTGCACACCCTGCGCCGGGTCGGCCACCCAACCAAAACGCGCGTTGGTGCCCCCCACGTCGGCCACCAGCCACGGCAGGCCGGCACGGCCCCTGCTTTCAACCATCCACACCTCCGCCCGGGCCCCGCCCCGCCGTCGGCGCACGGTAGCAAAACTACAGTGCACGATCAAGGCTGTTTTCCCGCCGACCCTTGTGGGTTCTGAAGGCGGCGCCGCCGCCTGTAGTCAAGCTACCGTGCGGAAGCCCCCTATGGTGTTGCTTGGCCTGCGCCCCACAATCGAGCGCGCTGTTGTACGACGCACCCCATGACACCTTTTGACCGCCCGCGCCTGATCGCCGACATCGGCGGCACCTACGCCCGTTTTGCGCTCGAGACCACCGCCGGCCAGTTTGAGCACGCGGCCTCGCTGCGCTGCGCCGACCACGCCGACTTCCACGCCGCTGTCAGCGCCTACCTGGCGGCCGCGCCCGGCCCGCGGCCGGACCACGCCGCGGTGGCCATCGCCAACCCGGTGGAAGGCGACGCGGTGCGCATGACCAACTACCACTGGCAGTTCAGCATCGAGCAGATGCGCGAGCGCCTGCGGCTGGAGACCCTGGTGGTGGTGAACGACTTCACCGCGCTGGCGATGTCGCTGCCGCGCCTGGGCCGGCACCAGTACCGCCAGGTGGGCGGCGGTGAGGTGCGGCCGCGCAGCGTGGTGGGCGTGGTGGGGGCGGGCACAGGCCTGGGCGTGTCGGGCCTGATCCCGGCCGGCGAAGGCTACGTCGCGCTGGGCACCGAAGGTGGCCACACGAGTTTTGCACCACGCGACGAACGCGAAATGCACATCCTGCAATTCGCGCAGCGCGAGTTCGACCATGTGTCCTTCGAGCGCCTGGTGTCGGGCCCGGGGCTGGTGGTGATCCACCGCGCGCTGCGCGAGCGCGCCGGGCTGAAGCCGTTGCCGCTGACAGCACCGGAGATCACCCAGCATGGCCTGGACAACAGCGACCCGGTGTGCCGCGAAACGCTGGACGTGTTCTGCGCGATGCTGGGCACCACAGCCGCCAACCTGGGGGTCACGCTGGGGGCGATGGGCGGCATCTTCATCGGCGGTGGCATCGTGCCGCGGCTGGGCAGTTACTTCGACAGCTCGCCCTTCCGCGCGCGTTTCGAGGCCAAGGGCCGATTTTCCGCCTACCTGGCCGGCATCCCGACCTTCGTGATCACGGCCGAGCAGGCCACCTTCGTCGGCGCCTCGGCCATCCTGTCGGAGCAGCTGCGCGGCCGCCACGGCCACAGCGGCTCCACCGTGCTGGGGCAGATCCAGCGCAGCCGCGCCGGGCTGTCGCCGGCCGAGATGCGCGTGGCCGACCATGTGCTGGCGCACCCACGTTCGGTGCTGAACGACCCCATCGCCAAGATCGCGCGTGCGGCGTCGGTGAGCCAGCCGACGGTGATCCGTTTCTGCCGCAGCCTGGGCTGCGAGGGGCTGTCGGACTTCAAGCTGCGGCTGGCCTCCAGCCTGACCGGCACCATCCCCGTCACCCACACCCAGGTGACGGGCGAAGACACGATGCTGGAGCTGGGGGTGAAGGTGCTGAGCAACAGCGCCGCCGCGGTGCTGCAGCTGCGCGACCAGCTCAACCGCGAGACCATCGACCGCGCGATCGACCTGCTCACCGCGGCCGAACGTGTGGAGTTCTACGCCGTGGGCCACTACGGCGTGGTGGCGCACGATGCGCAGTTCAAGTTCCTGCGCTTCGGCGTGGCCAGCGGCGCCATCACCGACCAGCGCCTGCAGCGCATGGCCGCGGGTGTGCTGCGCGCCACCGACGTGGCCGTGGTCATCAGCAGCAGCGGCCGTGTGGACGACCTGCTGGCCGTGGCCGACATCGCACGCGAACGCGGCGCCACGGTGGTGGCCATCACCGCCAGCCACTCGCCGCTGGCCAAGAAGGCCGACGTGGCGCTGATCGTCGACCACGTGGAGGACGTGGCCACCCATGTGCCCATGGTCAGCCGGATCCTGCACCTGCTGGTGGTCGACATCCTGGCCGTGGGCGTGGCCATGCGCCGAGGCGCCCAGGCCCAGCTGCCCAAGGAAGCGGTGGGCGCGCTGGATGAACTGCGGCCCGAGCTGCCCCCACGCGCCGCGCGGCGCGAAGGGCCGGGCATCAGCGCCGCGGCGCCGCTGTCGCACTTGACGTCGCACAGCCGCTGACCCCCCCGGGTCAAGGGGGCTTCAAACCGCCCGTTCGCGGGCCGGCGCGGGCTGTGAAGGCGGTTTCAACGGCATCATCGGCGGCACCTGTTTCCATGAAGGAATGTCCCTTGTCCGTCATCTCCCGCACCTCGCTGGCCCTGGCTGCCGCCCTGGCCCTGGCCGGCACGCCGGCGCTCGCTGCCAGCAACGCCACCGCGTCGATCAGCGCGGTCTCGTTCACGTTGTTCGACCTCAACGCCAGCGACAGCCTGCCCGCCAGCCTGAGCTTCTCCAGCGGGTCCAGCGCCTCCTATGCCTACGCCAGTGGCTTGACCGATTCCGACATCGCCAACAGCCTGGGGGCGACGACCAGCGCATCGCTGGGCGCGCCCTTCACCAGCGTGAGCGGCGCCACCAGCGCCCTCGGCGCCCAGGGCAGTGCAGCGGTGTCGGGCGGTGATGGCAGCGGCATCTGGCTCACCGCCGACGGCCAGGGGGTGTTCGCCGCGTCCGTCGACATCGGCGCCTGGACAGGCGTGGTGATGGAGCTGACCTACTCCGGCACGGCCACCACCACCGTGGGCCAGTTCGCCAACTTTGGCGAAGCGGCCTTGTCGTCGGCGTCGGTGAACCTGAACGTCTACTCGGACGTCGGCATGGAGAACCACAACGCCTCGCGCCAGCTGTACGCCTCCAGCGTCTGGACCGGCAGCGGCTACACCGGCCAGGACCTCAGCTTCAGCGGCACGATCCGGCTGACCTATGCCAACCTGTCGGACTCCGCGCTGACCGGTTTTTACACCGCAGCGGCCTATGCCTACGCGACCTCGGCCGTGCCGGTGCCCGAGCCCGCCACCGCAGGCCTGATGCTGCTGGGCCTGGCCGGCGTGGCCGGGCTGGCGCGCCGCCGCCGCTGACGCTGACGCGGGCAGCAACGCACACGAAGCCGGCCCGCGGGCCGGCTTTTTCATGTCCGGCACGCTTTAGAATCGCAAGACCTCGAGGAGCGTTGCGATGGCCCGTCGGCCACCAGGCTCGGGGCACCAGCGTCCCCGACGCCAACGACGCTCGCCCCTGCCCCACGGAGCGAGCCATGCCTTCCCGACTGCCCCCGACGCCTGCCATGCGGCTTTCCGGCCTGGAGCCGGTCACCCTGCTGGACGACCACCTGTTCGTCAACATCGGCGAGCGCACCAACGTCACCGGTTCCAAGGCCTTCGCGCGGATGATCCTGGCCGGGCAGTTCGAAGAGGCCCTGGCCGTGGCGCGCCAGCAGGTGGAAAACGGCGCCCAGGTCATCGACGTCAACATGGACGAAGCGATGCTGGACAGCCAGGCCGCGATGGAACGTTTCCTGAAGCTGATCGCCGGCGAGCCCGAGATCGCACGTGTGCCCATCATGATCGACAGCTCGAAGTGGAGCGTCATCGAAGCCGGCCTGAAGTGCATCCAGGGCAAGGGCATCGTCAACAGCATCTCGCTGAAGGAAGGTGAGGCCGAGTTCAAGCGCCAGGCCACGCTGGTGCGCCGCTACGGCGCCGCCGCGGTGGTGATGGCCTTCGACGAAAAGGGCCAGGCCGACACCTACGAACGCAAGACGCAGATCTGCGAACGCGCCTACCGCATCCTGGTGGACGAAGTGGGCTTTCCGGCCGAGGACATCATCTTCGACCCCAACATCTTCGCCATCGCCACCGGGATCGAAGAACACGACAACTACGCCGTGGACTTCATCAATGCCACGCGCTGGATCAAGCAGCACCTGCCGGGCGCCAAGGTGAGCGGCGGTGTCAGCAACGTCAGCTTCAGCTTCCGCGGCAACGACCCGGTGCGCGAGGCCATCCACACCGTGTTCCTCTACCACGCCATCAAGGCCGGCCTGGACATGGGCATCGTCAACGCCGGCATGGTGGGCGTGTACGACGACCTGGATGCGGAACTGCGCGAACGGGTGGAAGACGTGGTGCTGAACAGAACGCCGGCCTACAAGGCCGGCGAGCCGCCGTTGACCCCAGGCGAACGCCTGATCGAGATCGCCGAGCGTGCCAAGGGCATGGCCAAGGACGACAGCGCGCGTCTGGCCTGGCGCGCGGGCGACGTGAACGAACGCCTGAGCCACGCGCTGGTGCACGGCATCACCGAGTTCATCGTCGCCGACACCGAAGAAGCCTGGTTGGTGGTGCACGCCCGTGGCGGCCGGCCGCTGCACGTAATCGAAGGTCCGCTGATGGCCGGCATGAACGTGGTGGGCGACCTGTTCGGCCAGGGCAAGATGTTCCTGCCCCAGGTGGTGAAAAGCGCGCGCGTGATGAAACAGGCCGTGGCCCACCTGCTGCCCTACATCGAGCTCGAAAAACAGGCCACGCTGGACGCGGGCGGCGACGTGAAACCCAAGGGCAAGATCGTCATCGCCACCGTGAAGGGCGACGTGCACGACATCGGCA
>JADMJD010000059.1 GCA_018780805.1 Rubrivivax sp.
CTGCAGTGGGACCTGAACTACATGCTCAAGCTCTGGGACGCCATCGACGGCGCGTCCAAGGGTGGCAAGGGCGCCTTCCTGATCTACCAGGAAAGCAGCCTGGTGATCCGCGCGATCCGCGACTACTTCACCGCGGACATCGGCGAGATCCTGATCGACACCGACGACATCCACGACCAGGCGTTGCAGTTCATGACGCACGTGATGCCGGAGACGGCATCGCGCGTGAAGCGCTACCGCGACGATGCACCGCTGTTCAGCCGCTTCCAGATCGAACACCAGATCGAGACGGCCTTCAGCCGCACCGTCAACCTGCCCAGCGGCGGCGCGATCGTGATCGACCACACCGAGGCCCTGGTCTCGGTGGACGTGAACTCGGCGCGCAGCACACGCGGCAGCGACATCGAAGAAACCGCCACGCGCACCAACCTGGAAGCCGCCGACGAGATCGCGCGCCAGATGCGGCTGCGTGACCTGGGCGGCCTGATCGTGGTCGACTTCATCGACATGGAGGAGAGCAAGAACCGCCGCGAGGTCGAACAGCGCCTGCGCGACGCGCTGCGCTTCGACCGCGCGCGGGTGCAGTTCAGCTCCATCAGCAAGTTCGGTCTGCTGGAGATGAGCCGCCAGCGCCTGCGCCCGGCGCTGAGCGAAGGCAGCCACATCACCTGCCCGCGCTGCAACGGCACCGGCCACATCCGCGACACCGAAAGCTCCGCGCTGCAGATCCTGCGCATGGTGCAGGAGGAGTCGATGAAGGAAAACACCGCCGCCGTGCACGTGCAGGTGCCGGTGGAGGTGACCAGCTTCCTGCTGAACGAAAAACGCACCGAGATCACCAAGATCGAGCTGAAGCAGCGCGTGACCGTGATCCTGGTGCCCAACAAACACCTGGACACGCCGAACTACAAGCTCGAGCGCCTGCGCCACGACGACCCGCGGCTGGAAAACCTGCAGGCCAGCTACACGATGATCGAGGAGCCGGAGGACGAGGTCGGCATCACGCGCCGCCGCGACACCGCCGGCAAGAACAAACAAGAGCCGGTGATCAAGGGCGTGCTGCCCGACCAGCCGGCCCCGCCCGCACCGGCCCCGGTGCCGGTGGCCGCACCGGTGGCACCGCCCGTGGTGGCGGCGCCCGCCCCGGTGGTGGCGGCACCCGTGCCGGCGTCGGCCGACGCCGGCAGTGGTTTCTTCGGCTGGTTCAAGAGCCTGTTCAGCGCGCCCCCGGCCCCGGCACCGAAGCCCGTGGTGGTGGCGCCTGTCGTCGCGCCGGCACCGGCAGCGACCCCCGAGCGCAAGGAAGGCCGTGGCGACCGCGGTGACCGTGACGGCCGCCGTGGTGGCCGTGGTGGGCGTGGGGATGGGCGTGGGGAAGGTCGCGGTGGCCGTCCGGAGGGCCGCGAGGCCCGCGGCGACCGGCCGGCTGAAGCACGCAACGGTGAGCGCGCCGAGCGCCCGCCGCGCGAGGACCGCCCGCCGCGTGGCGACCGTCCGGAGCGTGGTGAGCGCGGTGACCGTGGTGACCGTGGTGACCGCAACAATCGCCCCGAGCGCAGCGAACGTGTGACGGCCCTGGCCACCGACGAGGCCGTGCCGCCGCAGGCGCTGGTCAACGGGCCGGACGCTGTCGAAGGCGCCGAGCGCCCTGAAGGGGCCGAGGGTGAAGGCCGTCGCCGCCGCCGCCGCGGCGGCCGGGGCCGCGGTGAAGGCCGGCCGGAAGGCGCGGGCCCGAACGACAGTACCGACAACCCCGGCGCCGACACCGAAGCCCCGCCGCTGGAAGCTGGCGACACGCAGCCGGGTGAAGAAGGCACTGCACCGCTGCCCACCGATGCCAACGGCGAAGAAACCCCGCGCGAAGGTGGCCGTGGCCGCCGCCGTGGCCGTGGCCGCCGCGAGCCGCGGGAAGACGCCGCCGACGGGCAGGTCGAAGCGGGCGACACGCAGCCGGCGCTGACCGATGCCGAAGCCGAGGCCGAGGCCGCGCCGGTGGTGGCGGTCGCAGAGGTGGCTCCCGAAGCCGCCCCCGCGGTGATCGCCGAAGCACCGGCGCCGGCGATGGTGGCCACGCCCGTCGCGGCTGCGGCGCCGGCCGCGCCCGCCGTGCCTGTGGTGCCGACCTTCGTGCTGCCGCTGGGCGATCTGCAGGCCCTGGCCACGGCCGCCGGCCTGGAGTGGGTCGGCTCCGACGCCGACAAGATCGCTGCGGTGCAAGCCGCGATGGCCGCTGCGCCGAAACCGATCCACGTGCCGCGTGAACCCCGCCCGCCGGTGGTGATCGACGAAGGCCCGCTGGTGCTGGTCGAGACGAAGAAGGACCTGTCGCAGCTGAAGCTGCCCTTCGAGCAGCAGCAGCAACCGCAGGCCTGACCCGGCGGGCTCAGCCGTACAGCCTCTTCCGGGGCTGTACGCGCGGACTCAGCCCGCCGCGCCGTCCACCAGCCGGTGGCGGCGCGTGGCCAGGTCCACCTCCAGCGTGAGCTGGTGGGCACCGGCCGTCCAGCGCAGCGCCAGCTGCCCGGCCGGCCGGTCCAGCACCTCGAACCGGCCGCCAAAGGCCGGGTGGCTGTTGCGCAGCCGGATCAGCGCACACAGGCGCTGCACCACCGGGCGTTGCAGCTCGGTGTCGATCTCGTCGTGGCTGTAGCGGTGGCGGTTGATGTCGCGGCCCACGCCGCTGGCCTTCAGCAGCGCCAGGTCGTTGTGACCGGCGAGCAGCCCCACGTAATACACCTGTGGCACCCCGGGCAGGAAAAACTGGATCGCACGCGCGGCCAGGTAGGCCTCGTCGTCGCCGCCCAATGCGTCGTAGAACGTGCCGTTGACCTGGTAGAGGTCGAGGTTGGACGCCGCTGCGCCGGTGGCCTGGCGGCTGGCGCCACCGCTGGCGTCGTGCATGCGCTCCACCAGCGCGTCCAGCGCGGCCGGTGGCACCAGGCCGGGTGAGCCGGCGCGGTCGGCCGGGTCGGCACCGATGTCGATGATGCCGATGCCGTCGTGTGTGTCCAGCACCGTCAGCGCGTTGCTCGGCCGCACCGCGATCCAGCGCAGCAGCGGCGCAGCGTCACCGAAGTGCAGCGCGTGCAGCACCAGCGGTGGCAGCGCAAAGTCGTACACCCAGTCCACCAGGCGCGCGATCTCGATCTGCCGCTGGTAGTAGGCGTGCACCTCCACCAGCACCTCGATGCCCAGCGCGCGTGCGCGGCCGGCGAACTCGGCGATGAAATCGAAGGTCTCCGGCATCATGAAGCTGCTGTGGCCCGCCTTCTTGATGGCGTAGCCCACCGCGTCCAGCCGCACCATGCGGATGCCGTTGTCGGCAAAGGTCTGCAGGATGCCGTCCAGGTAGGCGCGGCCCTGCGGGTGCTGCACGGCGATGTCGATCTGCTGCGGCGTGAAGGTTGTCCACAGCAGGCGCTTGCGGCCGTCGGCCAGCGCCACCGGCACAAACGGCAGGCCCGGGCGTGGGCGGTACAGCGCCATCAGCTCGGCCTCGGTGGCGCCCTGCGGGAACACCGCGTCATAGGTGAGGAACAGGCCGTCGTACGGCGAGGCCGCGCCGCGGGCGCGCCAGTCGCGGAACTGCGGCGAATCGGCCGACATGTGGTTGACGATCACGTCGCCCATCACGTCCACGGTCTGCGTGAGCCGGCGGATGGCGGTCCAGTCGCCCAGGCGCGGGTCCACCAGGGTGTGGTCGATGGGGTCGAAGCCGGCGTCGGCACCGTCGATGGGGTGGAAAAACGGCAGCAGGTGCACGCCGCCGAACAAGCCCTGCAGCGGGCCGTCGAGCAGCGCACGCAATGCGTCGATGTCGCCGCCCCCCAGGCGGTCGACGTAGGTGATGAGCTGGACCTGGTTCTTCATGGGCGCACCCGCAGCACCGCCACCGCGGCGCAGGCCAGCAGCACGCCGGCGAGCTGGATCACGTGTTCCGGCCGGCCGCCGAGCAGCGGCTCGTAGATCAGCGGCAGCGTGAGCATCTGGATGATCATGGGGATGACGATGAACATGTTGAAGATGCCCATGTAGACACCGGCACGTTCGGGCGGGATGCTGCCGGCCAGCAGCACATAGGGGTTCCCCATGATGCTGGCCCAGGCCAGGCCCACGCCGACCATGGGCACGAAGAGCCCCCAGCCGCCACCGATGCCGGGCAGGCACCACAGGCCCACCGCGGCCAGCGCCAGGCAGCCGGCGTGCATGGCCCGCGCGCCGAAGCGGCGCGTGAAGGGCACCATCGCAAACGCGGCCAGGAAAGCGATGAAGTTGTAGAAGCCGCCGATCTGCCCGTTCAGCAGGCCGGCATCGCGAAAGCCCTGCGACAGCGGGTCGTTCGTGCCGTACACCGTGGCGGCCAGCGCGGGCACGATGTAGATCCAGTAGCACATCATCCCGTACCACTGGAACAGCGCCATCCACCACAGGCGGCGCATGGTGGGCGGCATGGTCTTCACGGCGTCCCAGATCTCGGCCAGCAGGGCCGAGGCGCTGCGGCTCTGCGCATTCAGCGCGGCGCGTTCGGCCTCGGACAGCGGCAGCTCCGGCACCCGCTTGACCGACCAGTAGACGGTGGTGAACGACAGCAGCGCGCCGACCATGAAGGCCGCGATCGTGATGTGCGGGATGTTGCTGCTGTTGACAGCGTCCTTGTTCATGCCCAGCCAGACGAGGATGCTGGGCGCGAGATAAGCGAGGGTCTGCGCCAGGCCCGTGAAGGCGCTTTGCGTGAGGAAACCCTGCGCGTGCTGGTCGGGGTTCAGGCGGTCGCTCACGTAGGCGCGGTAGGGCTCCATCGTGATGTTGTTGGCCGCGTCCAGGATCCACAGCAGCCCGGCGGCAAACCACAGTGCCGGGCTGAAGGGCATCACCAGCAGCCCCAGGCTGCACAGGATGGCGCCGAACAGGAAGTACGGTGTGCGCCGGCCGCGCGGGCTGCCGGTGCGGTCGCTCAACGCACCAATCAGCGGCTGCACCAGCAGGCCCGTGACCGGGCCCGCCAGCCACAGCAGCGGCAGGTTTTTGCCCTCGGCGCCCAGGTAGGCGTAGATCGGGCTCATGTTGGCCTGCTGCAGCCCGAAGCTGAACTGGATGCCGAAAAAACCGACATTCATGTTCAGGATCTGCCAGAACGACAGCTGCGGTTTCATCGTGGTTCTCCGCAGGGCAGCAGCAGGTGGCGGCGCATCAGAAGCTGTACTTCAGCGTGGCCTTGGCGGTGCGGCCGTTGATGGAGCGCGCCGCGCCCCGGCCGTCGTTGCTCTCGGTGTAGCCGATGGTGTCGAACAAGTTGTTCACCGCCAGCGACAGGCTCATGTTGTCGCTGAGCGCGTAGCTGGCCACGGCATTGACCGAGGTGAACGCGGGCAGCTCGACCGTCAGCGGGCCGGCCGGGCTGTCATCCTTGGACGACGAGGTGCCGACGATGCTGGCGCCGAGCAGCAGCGCAGGCGTGGCCTGCCACGTAGGCGCGATCTGCCAGACCGCGCGCGCCTGGCGCTTGGGGGTCTTGCCCACCAGCGCCGCGTTGCTCGACTTCGTGACCTCCGCGTCGGTCAGGGTCAGCCCGCCGATCACCGACACCGCGCCCATGCGCCAGCCCAGCTCGAGTTCCACACCCTTGGAGTTGTATTCGTTCTGCGTCACGGCGATCGGCGTCGTCGTCGGATCGACGTTGATCTCGTTCGTCTTGGCGTTGAACAGCGTCACGAAGGCCGACAGCCCGCCGGAGCGCCACTTGGCGCCCACCTCGAACTGGCGCACCTCGTTGGTCGGGATGGTGCCGCTGGTGCCGTTGACGAGGTCGGGGTTGTTGAAGAAGGTGATGCGGTCGGCCAGGTAGGCCGCGCCTTCGCTGATGCGGCCGAAGACGGCCAGGTCCTTGTTGAGCTGGTAGTTGCCGCCCAGCGAGTACGACGTGTTGCTGAAGGCGTAGTCGATGATCTGCGGCTGCAGCACATCGTAGGCCGTGCCCGGCGTGCCGCCCGGGCCGATGGTCTGGATGTAGCTGCCGATGGCGCTGTTGCGGTCGCGCCGGATGCTGCCGTCCAGCGTCAACGGGCCGGCGTCGTAGCTCAGGCCGGCAAACAGCGCACGGGTGCTGTAGCTGGAGTCCTGGAAGTTCATGCAGCAGCCGCCGAAGCCCGGCACGCCGTTGGCGGCGCCCGGCACGTCCAGCAGCCGGGCCCCGTCACCGTCGGCCGAGAGGGCGTACTGGTTGAAGTTCCAGGTCACCTTCAGCGTCTGGCGCGAGGTGAACAGGCCGCCCGTGGCCGTGAGCTTGCCGCCGCCCACGTTGAAGTCCTTGGACAGCTTCAGGTCGTTGGCCAGCAGCGAGAAATCGTCCATGCTGGTGTTGAACACCACGGCCTGGAACCAGTCGCCGGTGTAGGCGTTGCCGGCGCCGGCCCCGGCCGCGACGGTGGTGCCCGCAGGTGCCGCGGCCACGTCGGTGCCCGGGAAGATGCCGATGAAGCGGCCGCTGTTGCGCGCCCAGCGGAAGTTGTTGCTGAGCTTGATGCCGCCGCCGGCGTCCAGGTTCAGCAGCGCGCCGAAGGCATCGCTCTTGGCCGTCTGGCCATTGCGGATGTTGGAGGTGGTGTAGCTGTTGTTGGCCAGCAGCGTGCGGTCCAGCGGCCAGGGTGCGTTGTAGAACGCCGTGGTGCGAGGGTCGAGGCCAGCGATCTCCTCGATCTTGCCGTTCACGAAGCGCACGGGCGTGGGCATGAAGGTCGGCGTCTGGTCGTCCAGGTGCTTGAAGCTCAGGCGGATCTCGCCCTGGCCAAACTTGTGCGTCAGGTTGCCGCGGATCTGGCCGCCGCTTTCCACGCCCTCGGCGCCCGGACGGCCGCCGTCACCGGTGCGCTGGAAGCCACCGATCCAGAAGCGGGTCTTGTTGCCGATGGGGCCGCCGTAGTCCAGCTCGACCCTGGCGTGGTCGTAGCCCAGGCCGTAGCTCAGCGCCAGGTTGCCGCCGGCGACCTCACCCGTCTTGCTGATGTAGTTGATGATGCCGCCCGGCGCGCCGGTGGCCAGCGTGGAGGCCGAGCCGCCGCGCACCACCTCCAGCCGGTCCAGGCCGATGTCGGCACGGATCCAGGTGTCGGGCGTGCCGAAGGCCACGTCGCCGAACATCGCCACCGGCAGGCCGTCTTCCTGGAACTGCACGTAACGTGCGCCGCCGGCCGAGATGGGGATGCCGCGCACGCCGACGTTGGCGTTGCTCTCGCCGCCGCTCGATTCCGACCGCAGGCCTGGCACCGAGCGCAGGATCTCGGCCGCGCTGCCAGCGGTGCTGGTGACCACGCTGTCGGCTTCGATGGTGCTGATGGACACCGAGCTGCGCATCTTGCTGCGCGCCTGCGAACTGCCGGTGACGACGATGCGTTCGAGCTGCAGGCCGTCGCCGGTGGTGGCAGCGGCGGACGAAGCGGCAGATGAGGCGGCGGACGCGGGCGCAGCCGGCGCCGCACCCTGGGCGTGGGCGGCACCGGCGTGCAGGGCGGCCGCGGCGGCGGCCAGCGCCACCTGGCGCAGGGGGAAGTGGGCAGGCATGTTGTGTCTCCGGGCGGTTGTGGGGATGGAACCGGGCGGACTCTAAATGTCTTTGCAATCGTTTGCATTGCGGGAAAACCCGGCAGATGTGGGTGGATCAGCGCAATCAATCTCATTTATCACCCGGTCCGGCCGACCGGCCTGGCGTGGAACAATTCGAGTGATGAGCCGAACCGCGCCTGCGCCTGCGCCTGCACCCGCAGCCTCCCCCGTCCCTGCCCCCACCACCGACGACGGCAACAACCGCCGTGTGCAGATGGCCGACGTGGCGCGGCTGGCCGGGGTGTCGGTGTCCACGGTCTCGCGTGCGTTGGCCGGCAGCCCGCTGATCGCGCCCGAGACGCGCGCGCGCATCGCCGAACTGGCGCGCTCGTTGAACTACGCCATCAACGTGGGCGCGCAGAACCTGCGCCTGGGCCACAACCGCACCGTGGGCCTGGTGATCCCGCTGGACACGCAGACGCGGCAGCACATCTCCGACCCGTTTTTCCTGGCGCTGATGGGCTCGATCGCGGATGCACTGACGGAGCAGGGCTTCGACGTGCTGCTCAGCCGCGTCGACGCCGAGCGCCTGGACCACGCCGCCGCACTGGTGGACACCGGGCGCGCGATGGGCGTGCTGCTGATTGGCCAGTGGCACCACCACGACCAGCTCAACGCCTTGGCGCTGCGCGGCATGCCGCTGGTGGTGTGGGGCGCACAGCTGGCCGGCCAGCTGTACTGCACCGTGGGCAGCGACAACCTGGCCGGCGGCCGGCTGGCCACGCAGCACCTGCTGGACCAGGGCTGCCAGCGGGTGCTGTTCCTGGGCGACCCCGGCCTGCCGGAGGTGGCACGCCGGCACGAGGGCTACCTGCAGGCGCTGGCGGCCCGTGGCCTGCCCGCGGGCCCGGACCTGCTGCTGGATGTGCCCTTCGCCACCGACCTGGCCCGCCCGCAAATCGAGGCGCGGCTGGCGCGGGCGCCGACCTTCGACGGCATCTTCGCCTGCTCCGACCTGCTGGCGATGACCACCATCAACGCGCTGCGCGCACGCGGCCTGGACGTGCCGCGGGACCTGCCCGTGGTGGGCTACGACGACGTGGAGCTGGCGCGGCACCTGCACCCGTCGCTGAGCACGGTGCGCCAGTCCATCGACCAGGCCGGCCGCGCCATGGTGGACGCCCTGGTGCGCATGGTCGGCGGCGAGAAGGTGGCGCCGGTGCAGTTGCCCACCGAGCTGGTGGTGCGCGAGACCAGCCGGCGCTGAGGCCGGGCGGTCCGCCCGTTCAGCCCACTCAGGGCAGGCGTTCCAGCGCGCGCTGGTAGACGGCGTCGTGCATCAGGTCGTCCCAGGCCAGCGGCGGGCTGGTGGGCAGCAGCGCCAGGCGGCGCTGTTCGCTGTCGGGGTCGAAGTGCCAGTGGCCACGTTCGGCTTCGGCCAGCAGACCGTCCAGCAACTCATCGACGGCCTGGCCGCTGTCCACGCTCTGGTTGCACAGCAGCACCATGTCGCAGCCGGCGTCCAGCGCCAGCGCCGCCGCTTCGGCGTAGCTGAGCGTGCTGCGGCCGGCCACATGACGGGCCCCTTCCATGCTCAAGTCGTCGCTGAAGACGGCGCCAGTGAAACCGAACTGGCCGCGCAGGATGTCCTTCAGCCAGCGGTCTGAAAAGCCTGCCGGACGCGCATCGACCTTGGGGTAGACCACGTGCGCCGGCATCACGCTGCTGAGCGTGGTGGACAGCCATTCGTAGGGCCGCGCATCGTCCGTCAGGATGGCCTTCAGGGGGCGTTTGTCCACGGGCACGGCCACGTGGCTGTCGGCCGCGACAAAGCCGTGGCCGGGGAAGTGTTTGCCGCAGTTGGCCATGCCGGCGCGCAGCAGGCCGTGCATCAGGCTCTTGGCCAACATGGCCACGACCCGCGGGTCGCGGTGGAAGGCGCGGTCGCCGATCACACCCGAAGGACCGTGGTCCAGATCGAGCACCGGCGTGAAGCTCAGGTCCACGCCGCAGGCGCGCAGCTCGGCCCCCAGCACGAAGCCGGCGGCGCTGGCGGCATCGGTGGCGGTGAGCGCGTCGCGCATCCACAGCTCGCCCAGGCGGCGCATCGGCGGCAGGTGCGTGAAGCCGTCGGTGCGAAAACGCTGCACACGCCCACCTTCGTGGTCCACGCAGATCAGCAGGTCTTCGCGCAAGGCCTTGATCTCTGCGCACAGCGCCGTGAGCTGCGCCCGGTTCTGCCAGTGGCGCGCAAACAGGATCAGGCCGCCGGTGAGCGGGTGCTGCAGGCGGCGGCGGTCGTCGGCCGTGAGTTCGAGGCCGGCGATGTCGAGGATGACGGGAGAGTGGACGTACACAGGGGGGGTCATGGTGTGATCTTCTCGACGACCACGAAGCTGGCCGCGTAGTCGGTTTCGTCGGTGACGGTGACGTGGGCCCGCAGGCCCTGCGCCTGGAACCAGGCGGCCAGCTCGCCGTGCAACCGGATGTAGGGCTGGCCGCTGGGGTGGTTGAGGATCTCGCAACGGCGCCAGGTCATCGGCATGCGGATGCCCAGGCCCACGGCCTTGGAAAAGGCCTCCTTGGCCGAAAAACGTGTGGCCAGAAAACGCAGGCCACGGGCCTCTGCGCGGTTGCGGCGGGCCTCGAACACCTGCAGCTCGGCGTCGCCCAGCACCTTGTGCGCGAAGCGGTCCCCGCGCCGGTCCAGCGTGGCCTGCACACGGCGCACGTCGCAGATGTCGGTGCCGATGCCGAAGATCACGTTTGCGCCGATCGGATGCACTGCAGGTACTGGCGCACGGTCTCTGCCATGCCCAGCTCCAGCGCATCGGCGATCAGGGCATGGCCGATCGAGACCTCCTGCACCTCGGGCGCGGCACGCAGGAAATGTGTGAGGTTGGCGCGGTTCAGGTCGTGGCCGGCGTTGACGCCCAGGCCGTTGGCCACCGCCGCACGCGCCGCAGCGCCAAAACGCGCCAGCTGTGCGGCCTGCTGCGGCGTGCCGTGCGCTGCGGCATAGGGCTCGGTGTAGAGCTCGATGCGGTGTGCGCCCACCGCACGGGCGGCAGCCATTGCCGTGGGCTCAGCGTCCATGAACAGGCTCACACGCACGCCCAGGGCCTGGCATTCGGCGATCAGCGGGCGCAGGCGCTCGCCGTCGGCCGCCAGGTCCCAGCCGTGGTCGGACGTGAACTGGCCTTCGCTGTCGGGCACAAACGTGGCCTGGTGCGGGCGCACGGCGCGGATGAAACCCATCAGGTTCTGGAACGGGTTGCCCTCGATGT
Organism: Rubrivivax sp.; assembly: GCA_018780805.1. Classification (GTDB taxonomy): domain Bacteria; phylum Pseudomonadota; class Gammaproteobacteria; order Burkholderiales; family Burkholderiaceae_C; genus Rubrivivax. Next base: position 10,827 of record JADMJD010000059.1, read on the forward strand.
TGTATTCGGCCTGCGGCCAGGTGGCCATCAGCGCGGCGATGTCGTGCACGTCGTGCGCGCGGATGTGGCGCTCGTCGGGCCGCGGGTGCACGGTGATGCC
>JADMJD010000111.1:0-5813 GCA_018780805.1 Rubrivivax sp.
CCGATCCAGCCGGCGCCGGGCAGGTAGACCTCGCACCAGGCGTGCAGGTCGGTGAAATCGACCTCGGTGCCGGACGGGCCGTCGAGTGCCTTCACGTCGGGCCGCAGCTGGATCAGGTAACCCGAGACAAACCTCGCCGCGATGCCCAGGTGGCGCATGGTCTGCACCAGCAGCCAGCCGGTGTCGCGGCAGGAGCCGGAGCCGTTGGTCAGCGTGACCTCGGGTGTCTGCACACCCGGCTCCATGCGGATCAAATACTGGATCTCGCGCTGCAGCCGCTGGTTCAGGCCGACCATGAAGTCGATGGTGCGCATCTCTGTGCGCGGCACGCTGGCCACAAAGGCCTTGAAGCGCGGCGTCAGCTCGCCCAGCACCAGGTAAGGCGCCAGGTCGTGTTTCAGTTCGGGTTCGTAGACAAACGGGAAGTTCTCGGCCGACGGCTCCAGGAAGAAGTCGAAGGGGTTGTAGACCGCCATCTCGGCCACCAAGTCCACGGTGACCTTGAACTCGGTGGTCTTTTCCGGGAACACCAGGCGCGCCAGGTGGTTGGCAAACGGGTCCTGCTGCCAGTTGATGAAGTGCTGGGCCGGCTCGATGCGCAGCGAATAGCTCAGGATCGGGGTCCGGCAATGGGGTGCCGGGCGCAGGCGCACCACCTGGGGTGACAGCGTGACCGGCCGGTCGTAGCGGTAATGCGTGACGTGGTTCAGCGCAACATGGATGGACACAGGCAGACTCCCTCGGCAGACGATCGCTGCTTCATTGCAAGGACCGGGCCATCAGGGGGGATGATGCCAGTAACGGCGGGCCTGCTGCCGCTGGCAGCGGCCGTCGCCGCTGCCATGCCAGGTCCAGGCGCCGCAGATGTCGCTGCGCCGCAGGCCGATGCCGCGCTGTGCATACCGAGCCAGCACAGCGGGTGCCGGGTGGCCAAAACGGCTGCGGTAGCCGGCCTGCACAAAGGCGATGCGGGGCTGCACGGCGTCCAGGAACACGGCGCTGGAAGACGTTTTGCTGCCATGGTGCGGCACCATCAGCACCGTGCTGGCCAGCGCGGCGGGGGCGGCCAGGGCCAGCGCAGCCTCCTGCGCGGCTTCGATGTCGCCCGTCAGCAGCACCGAGGCGCCGTGGGCATCCACCACCCGCAACACGCAGGACAGGGTGTTCGGCTTCGCCGCCGGGCCGGCCGCGTCCGGCAGGTCCGGCGGGTGCAGCAACTCGAACAACACCCCATCCCAGGCCCAGCGCTGGCCGGCCTGGCAGGGCTGGTGTGGCAGCGGCAAGGCGCGCAGTGGGTGTGCCAGCTCCAGCGAACTGAACAGGCCACGCACGGGCAACCCGCCCAGCAGGCTGTTGGCGCCGCCCACATGGTCGCTGTCACGGTGGCTCAGCACCAGCAGGTCCACCTGCCTCTCCCCACGGGCGCGCAGCAGCGGCAGCAGGATGCGCTGGCCGGCATCGGCCTCGGGTGAATACAGCGGGCCGGTGTCGTAGACCAGCAGGTGCCGGCGCGTGCGCAGCAGCACCGCGGTGCCCTGGCCGACGTCCAAGGCCACCAGCTCGAAGCGGCCCTCGGCCGGGCGCTCGGGCAGCGGCACCACCATGGGCAGCAGCAGCGGCAGACCCAGCACCCGCAGCCGCCAGGGCAAGGGCAGCACCAGCAGGGCGCCGCCCAGCAGCCCGGCCGCGGCCGCCCAGGGCGGGGCCACGGCGGCGGTCCAGACCGGCCAACTGCCCAAGGGTTGCAGCAGCGCCACCAGCGCTTGCACGGCCGCGGCCGCCAGCGTCCACAGCGGCGGCAACACCGCACCCGCCAGCGCCAGCGGCGTGACCACCAGCGTCACCAGCGGGATGGCCAGCAGGTTGGCGGCAAAACCAACCAGCGATACCTGCTGGAAAAACAGCAGCGTCAACGGCGCCAGGCCCACAGTGGCCACGGCCTGGGTGCGCAGGCCAGTCCGCAGCGCGGCGGCGACGCGCGCCCGCCAGGGCCCATTGGGCGGGGGCGGTGCCGACGTGAGCATCAGCAGCCCCACCGCGCCGAAGGACAACCAGAAGCCCGGCTGAAACAGCGCCCAGGGATCGACCCAGGTCACCACGCCGGCGGCGGCCAGCAGCACCAAGGGCCCGGGCCAGCGCAGCCCGGCCGACTGCAGCACGGCCACCGTGGCCAGCATCCACAGCGTGCGCTGCGCCGGCACCCCCCATCCGGCCAGCAGCGCATACACCGCGGCCAGCGCCAGCCCGCCCCAGCGTGCCACCACCGGCGCCGGCAACAGCAGCATGCCGCGTCCCGTGCGGCGCCAGAGCTTGCCCAGCAGCGCGGCGGCCAGCCAGGCAAACATCGTGATGTGCAATCCGCTGATGGCCATCAAATGGGCCACACCGGTGTTGCGGAACAGGTCCCAGTCGTTGCGTTCGATCGCGCCCTGGTCGCCCACCACCAGCGCCGCCAGCACACCGGCCGCCCGCGCATCGGGCACCCGCGCCGCGATGGCCTCGCGCAGGTGCTGGCGCAGCCGGTGCACCCACTGGCCGTCGGCCGCGGCCAGCAGCACCGGCGCATCGGCGGTGGTGGCGCGCACCGTGCCGCTGGCGCGCAGACCACGTTCGAACAACCACAGCTCCAGGTCGAAACCATGCGGGTTGGCGCTGCCATGCGGTGGCCGCAGCCGGGCCGTGAAAGCCCAGCGCTGGCCGGCGCGCAGATCCTGCAGCGGCGCGGCCAGCAGCGCATCGGGCTCGAAGCCGCGGTACCACCCCAGCGACACCCGGCGCGGCACCGTCACGGGCTGCCCGGCGTGCGTGGCCTCGTCCACCTCGAACTCGAACCGGGTGCCGGTGAGCCCGGGCTGCGGCAGCGACACGATGCGGCCCTGCAGGCGCAGGTCAGCATCGATCAGCGCGGGCGGCAGCACCTCGGCCAGGCGCCAGCCGGCGCGGGCTTCGGTGAGGGCAAACGCCGCCAGCGCCACACAAGGCAGCAGCCACAGCAGCCAGCGGCGCCCCCACCAGGCCGCGCCGCCGGCCAGCGTGGCCAGCAGCAGCGCGGGCACCACGGGCAGCACATCGGCCCGCTGCAACTGCAGGGCGCTGCCGGCCAGCCCGGCCGCCAGCAGCATGGCCAGCCGCCAGCCGGTGTCCAGCGTTCGCCCCATGGGGCGCAGTGTAGGATGGCCCGACCACACTGAAAGAACCCTTCATGTCCGTCCAAGCCCGCCTGCAAGCCCTGGGCATCACCCTGCCCCCGGTGGCCGTGCCCGCTGCCGCCTACGTGCCCTTTGTGCGCACCGGGCAGCTGGTCTTCATCTCCGGGCACATCGCGAAAAAGGACGGCAAGCCCTGGGTCGGCCAGCTCGGGCTGACGATGGCCACCGACGAAGGCAAGGCCGCCGCACGCGCCATCGCGATCGACCTGATGGGCACGCTGCAGGCCGCCGTGGGCGACCTGGGCCAGGTGGCCCGCATCGTCAAGGTGCTGAGCCTGGTCAACAGCAGCCCCAGCTTCACCGAACACCACCTGGTGACCAACGGCTGCTCCGAGCTGCTGAGCGAGGTCTTCGGCCCGCAGGTGGGCGCCCATGCCCGCAGTGCCTTCGGCGTGGCCCAGCTGCCGATGGGCGCCTGCGTCGAGATCGAACTGATCGCCGAGCTGCGCTGATGGCGGTGCCGAGCCGCGCCCTGCTGGGCGCCACCGCCGCGCTGTCGCTGGCCGCCGTCGGCGCCGCGGTGTACACGCAGCAGACCTGGGACATGCTGCCCTGCCCCTGGTGTGTGCTGCAGCGCCTGATTTTTGTGGCCATCGCCGCGGCAGCGCTGGCCGGGCTGGCCCTGCCGCGGCTGGGCGCCGCGCTGGCCGCACTGTTGGCGGCCTGTGGCCTGGCCGCCGCGCTGTGGCAGCACTTCGTGGCCGCCAGCAGTGCCAGCTGCGACCTGACCCTGGCCGACCGCCTGATGGCCGCCACCGGCCTGGACGAACGGTTCCCGGATGTCTTCATGGCGATGGCCTCTTGTGCCGACGCCAAGGTCAACCTGGCCGGCCTGCCCTACGAAGTCTGGAGCGGCGGGCTGTTCGCGCTGGTCCTGGCAGCGATGCTCTGGCTCACCTTCAGGCGCGGCGCCGGCGGCTGAGGGCCAGGCCACCCAGCGCCAGACTGACCAGCGCCAGGCTGGCCGGCTCGGGCACGTCCTGCCCGGTGTTGCCAGGCGACGTGCGCCAGACCAGCTGGTCCTGCGCCGTCGACGAGGCCAGCACCCACAGGTCCAGGGCGTTGGTCCAGTTCTGCGACGCGGCCAGCAGTGCGCTGGCGGCTGCGGCAAAACTGCTGGCGTCGGCGAAGCTGCCGCCGGCCAGCGTGGCATCCGTGTCGTACACGATGTTCCACACCGCCAGCTGCAACGACGTGGACAGGTTGTCCTGGCTGCCAGCCGCGGCCAGTGCAAACAGGTCCTGGTCCTGCACATAGCTCAGCAGCTGGCCCAGGCGGCCGGCCTTGCCACTGGCGGTGCCGAAATGGGTGGTGGCGTCGACGACGTTGACGCTGTAGCCGACGTTCCAGTGGAAGACCTGGCTGAGTTCCACGCAGTAGGTCCGGATGTTGCCGTCCAGGTCCACCGAGCCGCTGAGCGTGCCGGCAAAACCGCCGGCCGCGCCGTTGTAGACCGGCGCAGACGTCTGCACGTTGTTGCCGTTGCCGTGGGCCCAGCCGGAGAGCGTCATCGTGGCGGCCTGGCCGGCCAGCGCGCCGAGCGCCAGGGTGGCGCCGATTACGGCGCGGGTGATATGCAAAGAGGTGTTCATGCCCCGCACCTTAGGGACCGCCCGGACCGCCGTCATCCCGCGATCCAAGGCCTCACCCGTGCCTGCAGGGCCCCTGTGTGCAGGGGGTCACGCAGGCAGGCCGAACAGGCGGCCAAAACCGGCGGCGCGTGGGTCCTGGCCTGCGACTTTCATCACATCCCAGAAGCCGGCGGGTGAACTGGCGGTGGCGGGCAGGCCAGTGAGCTGCTCGAGCGGTTCGATCACGTCGTGGGTCTGCAAGCCGCCGCAGGAGATGAACACCCCCTGCGCGCTGCGGTCCTGCGCCAGCACGGCCTGCGACAGCGCGATCAAGGCCTGCGGTGTGACCTCGCCGACCTCGCGCACGCCGGTGATGCCCATGCCGCGTATGGCGGTCACCTGCAGGCCTTCGTGGGTCAGGTAATCCACCAGCCGTTCGTTCAGTTCGTCGATGTAGGACGTGGCCACCGCCACGCGCTGCACGCCCAGGGCCTTCAGCGAGCGCACCACGGCGTGGCTCATGGTCGTGCACGGCAGGCCGGTGGCGGCCTCCATGTCCTGGCGCAGGGCCTCGGTGAGTGCGGCGCCGCGGTAGAAGCTGATCGAGGTGCCCATCATCGAGATCGCCTGTGCGCCGGCCGCCTTCAGCTCCTGCGCACATTCGACGATGCGGTGCATCACGGGCTTGAAGCCTTCGGGTGACACGCCGCCGATGCCCAGGCCCCGCGCGATGAAACGCATCTGGTCGCCGTAGAGGTGTTGTGCGTCGTCGGGCACCAATCCAGCGGCGGGCGGGACGATGAGGCCGATGCAGGGCCGGGCGTCTGTCTTCATCTCAATCTGCCGAGATCTTGCGTTCCTGGATGATCCTGGCCCAGGCCGCCGATTCGCGTGCCAGGTCCGGACCCAGCTCGGCGGTGGGCAGGTAGGACGCCAGCGCGCCCTGGCGCAGCGCCGACTGCACCGTGTCGGGCGCGGCCAGCACCGCACGCACGGCGGCGCTGATGCGCTCCACGACATCGGCCGGCGTGCC
>JADMJD010000111.1:5823-10798 GCA_018780805.1 Rubrivivax sp.
GGCGCCAGCAGCGCCAGGCGCGGCACGACGCTGAAACCCGGCACGGCATCCGACAAGGGCCGCACGTCTTCGCTGCCGGGCAGCGGATGGGCGCTCAACATCGCGACCGCGCGCAGCTTGCCGGCCTTGGCCTGAGACAGCCCGGCCGTGGCACTGACCACCCCCAGCGGCACCTGGCCACCGATCACGTCGGGCACGATCTGCGCCGCGCCGCGGTAGGGGATGTGCACGACAAAGGTCCCGGTCTGCGCCTTCAGCATCTCGATGCCCAGGTGGTGCACGGTACCGATGCCCGAGGTGGCGTAGGAGTAGTGACCCGGCCGCGCCTTGAGCTGGGCCACCAGCTCCTGCGGGTTGCGGATCGGCAGGTCATTGTTGGCCACGATCATCAGCGGCGACACGAACAGGCCGCTCACCGGGGTCAGCGCCTTCAGCGGGTCGATGCCCTTGCCGCCGCGCAGCAGGCTGGCGATCAACATGCCGGTTTCACCCAGCATCAGTGTGTAGCCGTCGGCCGGCGACTTGGACACCGCCTCGGCCGCGATCAGCCCCGACGCGCCGGCCCGGTTTTCGACGATCACCTGCTGCCCCAGCTGTGCCTGCAGCCCGGTGGCCAGCAGGCGGGCCATCGCGTCCACGCCACCACCGGCGGAGTAACCCACGAAGATGCGCAGCGGTTTGTTCGGGAAGGCCTGGGCCTGGGCAGGGCCCACACCCAAGGCGGCCAGCGAGGCGCCCAGCACCAGCTCGCGGCGGTTCATCGTCGTCATGTTGTGGTTCTCCTTGTGGATGCGGATCAGGCCTTGCCGGCGCCCTGCGACAGCGGGCGTTTGGCCAGCTCGGCGATGCGTTCGCGGTTGGGCTTGAAACCCAGGCCCGGGGTCTCGGGCAATGCCAGCACGCCGTCCTGCGGCACCGGCAGGTCGTCAAAGACCAGCCGGCAGCAGTCCACCGCCACCGAGTGGTACTCCACCAGCGTGCCGCTGGCGAGGCCGGCGTGCAGGTGCATGTTGTGGTGCGGCCAGGCGCCGCCGTTGGCGAACATGGCACCGAAGGCCTGCGCCATGCCGGCGATCTTCAGGCACTGCGTGAAACCGCCGCTGATGCAGGCGTTGGGCTGCACCACGTCCACCGCCTGCGCGACCAGCAGGTCGCGGAAGCGGCTGGCCAGGCCTTCGTTCTGGCCCGCGGCCAGTGGGATGCCGGTCTTCGCGCGCAGCTTGACCAGGTTGCCGACGTCATTGCCGCTGACGGGTTCTTCGAAGAAGGCGACCCCCAGCTCTTGCACCTGCTGCGCCAGCTTCAGCGCATGGAAATAGTCCAGGCTGCAGTTGCCGTCGATGTAGAGCTGCACGTCGGAGCCCACCGCGTCGCGCACAGCGCGGATGCGCTGCACGTCTTCAGCGATCACGTCGGCCAGGGGGCGCGGTTCGTCGCGGCGTTGCAGCGCGTGGTGGCCCACGGTCATCTTCAGGCGCTTGAACCCGCGCGCCGACCACTGCACGGCGGCTTCGGCCAGTTCGTCGCGGCCGAAAAAGGCAAAACCGAAGGTGGCGTACACCGGCACCTGCGCGCGTGCGCCGCCCAGCAGTCGCCAGCAGGGCTGGCCCAGGGCCTGGCCCTTCAGGTCCCACAGCGCCAGATCCAGCGCCGCGATGGCGTGGCTGGCGTAACCCGACTGGCCGCGCGGCGTCAGCAGCCAGTAGAGCTTGTCCCAGAGCTGTTCATGGCGCAGCGGGTCCTGCCCGATCAGCGCCTGGCGGGCCACGTCGTTGACGATGGTCCCGACCACCTCTTCTTCGGTGATGGCGGTCATGCCGGTGCCGATCAGGCCGGTGTCGGTCTCGACATCGACCAACACCAGCGACAAGGCGGTCTGTTTGCGCTGCGCGCCCTCACCCACGGTGATGGGCAGGTTCAGCGGCGTGGCGGTGACGCGGATGATCTTCATGGGTCGATGAGCGTAGGCAGTGCCACGCAGCAGTGCAAGCGCTTGCGGCGAAAGCGGCCTTCGTGTCGGGCGAAGGCGGGTCAGCGCAGCAGTGTCTGCAAGTCCTGCAGCAAGGCCTGCAACAAGGCCTGCGCCGGTGGCGCCAGGGCCCCAGCTTCGCGTGTCACCAGCCGGTGGGTGCGGCAGGCCCAGGGCTCGTCCAGCGGCACCGCCGTGATCGGCAGACCGGCCAGCTGCGGTGCGATGGCCTGCACCGGCAACACGCCCACGCCCAGGCCGGCGGCCACCATGCGGCACACGGCGTCGAAACTGCGCATCTGCATGCGGATGCGCAAGGTCTGGCCCAGCGCCAGCGCAGCGGCCGTCAGCCGGCCGGAGATGGCGTTGCCATCGATCAGGCCGACGAAGTCCTGGTCCAGCAAGGCCTCGAAACGCACGCCAGCGTGCCCGGCCAGCGCATGGCCCTGCGGCACCACCAGCACCAGCGTATCGCTGAACAGGTCCCGGAAACGCAGGCCCTGCAGCGGGTGCGCGATGTCGACGATGCCCAGGTCGGCACGGCCGTCCAGCAGCGACAGCGGGATGTCGGGGCTGTTGCGCTCTTCCAGCTCCAGCCGGATCAAGGGGTGCGTGCGCCCAAAGGCGGCCAGCCGCTGCGGCAGGATCTCCAGCATCGCCGAGGCGTTGGCCAGCACACGCACGCTGCCTTGCAGGCCCAGCGCCAGGTCGCGCAGGTCCACCGCCAGGCGGTCGGCGTCAGCCAGCAGCTCGCGCCCGCGCTGCACCAGCACATGGCCCGCGGGCGTGATGCGCACACCACGCGAGCTGCGCTCGAACAGCGCCACGCCCAGGCTGGCCTCCAGCGCCGCGATGCGGGCACTCGCAGCACCCAGCGCCAGGTTGGCGCGCTGGCTGCCGGCGCTGATGGAGCCGCTGTCGGCCACCGCGATGACCACGCGCAGCGTGGTCAGGTCCAGGGCCTCGTGCATGGGGCCCTGGCCGCTCAGCCCGCGCGCAGGCGTTGGGGTTTCCAGCCTTCCACGGCCTTGCCCTTGCGCGCGCGCTTGTTCACGTGCGCCGCCAGCACCACACCCTTGAAGACCTCGTCCTTGGCCTTGCCGCCGCGGCCCGTGCCTTGCACCAGCAGCGCGTTGGTGAAGGCCGCCACGCTGGCAAGGGTGTCTTTGCCCTCCAGGTCCATCAGCGTCAACCCACGCCCGCCCTTGGGCTGGTGTTTGAGCTCGTCCAGCGGGAACACCAGCAGCCGGCCGGCGGCCGAGAGGCAGCCCAGCTGCAGGCCCAGCAGTTCCGCCGCGGGCAGCAAGGCCGGCGGCAGCGGGCGTTCATCACCTTCCAGCGTCAGGAAGGTCTTGCCACCCTTCTGCCTCGCCACCAGGTCGCCCACCTGGGCCAGCAGGCCAAAGCCGCCGCTGCCGGCCAGCACCAGGCGCTGCTCCACCGCAGCCGCCAGATAGTGCAACGCGTGGCTGCCGGATTCCAGCTCGATCAGCGAGCTCAGCGGCTGCCCGTCACCGCGCCCGCCCGGCAGCGCCGCCACCGGCACGCTGTACACACGGCCGTTGCTGCCGAAGACGATCAGCGGGTCCACACTGCGGCAGTTGAAGGTGCCGTGCAAGGCATCTCCGGGCTTGAACTGCAGCGCCGCCGGGTCCACCTCGTGGCCCTTGAGGGTGCGCACCCAGCCCTTCTGGCTGACGACCACGGTCACCGGCTCGTCCACCACTTTGATCTCGGCCACGGCGCGTTTGTCGGCCAGGATCAGCGTGCGGCGTTCATCGCCGTGCTGTTTGGCATCGGCTTCGATTTCGCGGATCAGCGTGCGCTTCAGCGCCGTCGGGCTGCCCAGGATCTCTTCGAGCTTTTTCTGGTCGTCGCGCAGTTGCGCCAGTTCCTGCTCGATCTTGATCGCTTCCAGCCGCGCCAGCTGGCGCAACCGAATATCGAGAATGTCTTCGGCCTGGCGGTCGCTGAGCTTGAAGCGTTCGATCAGCGCCGACTTGGGCTCGTCGGCGTTGCGGATGATGCGGATCACCTCGTCGATGTTCAGCAGCACCAGCTGCCGGCCTTCCAGCACGTGGATGCGGTCCAGCACCTTCTGCAGCCGGTGCTGCGTGCGCCGCTGCACCGTGGCCTGGCGGAAGCCGACCCACTCGGTCAACATCGTGCGCAGGCTCTTCTGCACCGGCCGGCCGTCGGCGCCCACCATGGTCAGGTTCACCGGCGCGGTGGTCTCCAGGCTGGTGTGGGCCAGCAGCGTGGCAATCAGCTCGGCCTGCTCCACCGTGCGGCTCTTGGGCTCGAAGACCAGGCGCACCGCGGCTTCCTTGCCCGATTCATCGCGCACCGCGTCCAGCACGCTCAGCACCGTGGCCTTGAGCTGCTGCTGCTCGGGGGTCACCGTCTTCTTGCCGAGCTTGACCTTGGGGTTGGTCAGTTCTTCGATCTCTTCCAGCACCTTCTGCGTGCTGACGCCGTGGGGCAGCTCGGTGATCACCAGGTTCCATTGGCCACGGGCCAGGTCCTCGATCTTCCAGCGCGCCCGCAGCTTCAGGCTGCCACGGCCCGTGCTGTAGGCGGCGCGGATCTCGGCCGGGCTGCTGATGAGCTGGCCGCCGCCGGGGTAGTCCGGCCCGGGCAGCAACTCGAAAAACGCATCGTCGGCGAGCTTCTCGTCGCGGATCAGCGCCACGGCGGCGGCCGCCACCTCACGCAGGTTGTGGCTGGGGATCTCGGTGGCCAGGCCGACGGCGATGCCGCTGGCGCCGTTGAGCAGCACAAAGGGCAGCCGAGCCGGCAGCAGGCGTGGCTCTTCGGTGCTGCCGTCGTAGTTGGGCTGGAAGTCGACCGTGCCTTCATCGATCTCGTCCATCAGCAGGCGTGTGATGGGCGCCAGGCGTGCTTCGGTGTAGCGCATCGCCGCGGCACCGTCGCCGTCGCGGCTGCCGAAGTTGCCCTGGCCGTCGATCAGCGGGTAACGCTGGCTGAAGTCCTGCGCCATGCGCA
>JADMJD010000084.1 GCA_018780805.1 Rubrivivax sp.
GGCTGGGCCGGCTGCAGGAAGGCAACGAAGCCAAGCTCGAGCAGATGCGCGCCACCGTGGACGAAAAACTGCACGCCACGCTGGAACAACGCCTGGGCGAAAGTTTCAAGCAGGTGGCCGAGCGCCTGGAGCAGGTGCACCGCGGCCTGGGCGAGATGCAGACGCTGGCGCGCGACGTCGGCGCGCTCAACCGCGTGCTCAACAACGTCAAGACCCGCGGTGTGTTCGGCGAGGTGCAATTGGCCGGCCTGTTGGAGCAGGTGTTCACGCCCGAGCAGTACGCCACCAACGTGGCCACCGTGCCCGGCAGCAGCGAGCGCGTGGAATTTGCGATCCGGCTGCCCGGCCAGCGTGCCGACGGGGCGCCGCTGTGGCTGCCCATCGACGCCAAGTTCCCGCGCGACGATTACGAACGCCTGCTCGACGCCCATGAGCGCGCCGACGCGCCGGCGATGGAACTGGCTGCCAAGGCCATCGACACCCGGCTGCGGCTGGAGGCCAAAAACATCCGCGACAAGTACCTGGCACCGCCGCACACCACCGACTTTGCCATCCTCTTTCTGCCCACCGAGGGCCTGTACGCCGAGGCGCTGCGCCGGCCCGGCCTGCTGGAAGCCCTGCAGCGCGAGCACAAGGTGATGCTGGCCGGCCCGACCACGCTGCTGGCCACCTTGACCAGCCTGCAGATGGGTTTCCGCACGCTGGCGCTGGAAAAACGCTCGGCCGAGGTCTGGGAGGTGCTGGGCGCCGTGAAGACCGAATTTGGCAAGTTTGGCGACGTGCTGGCCAAGACCCGCAAGAAGCTCGACGAAGCCGGCAGCAGCCTGGAGATGGCCGAGCGCCGCACCCGTGTGATGGTGCGAGAGCTGCGCAACGTGCAGGCCGTGCCCGATGCCCGCACCGCCGAACTGCTGCCCGGTGCCGGTCCTGGCGTCGACGACGATCCGGGCGGCCCCGCATGACGGTTGCGCCGGAGGACGCGGGCGCTTCGGTGTCCGGACGCTGGCTGCTGGCGCTGATCGTCAGCCAGATCGGCCTGCACGCCGCGATGGCCGGTGTGCGCATGGCGGCACCGCTGGACGCCTTGCGCAGCGGCGCCAGCGCCTGGACGGTCGGCGTGCTGCTGGCCCTGTTTGCCGCTGCGCCGGTGCTGCTGGCGCTGGCCGCCGGCCGCATGGCCGACCGCCTGGGTTTTCACCGGCCCATGCACCTGGCCGCGGCCGTGTCCGGTGCGGCGCTGCTCTTGGCATTGGGCTCCACCTTCGCCGCCGGCTGGTGGCGGGCCGGCCTGCTGGGCGCGGCGGCCATCGCCGCCGGCGCCAGCGCCAACATCGGCCTGATCGTCGTGCAGCGCACCGGCGGGCTGTCGGCGCGCAACGCGGTCGAGCGCATGAAGGTCTTCAGCTGGCTGGGCATCGCGCCCTCGTTCAGCAACGTCATTGGCCCGGTGGCGGTGGGCTTGCTGATCGACCATGGCGGTTTCGCCGTGGCCTATGGCGCCTTGTTGCTGCTGCCCTTGATGAGCTGGGCCGCCACCCGCGCCGTGCCCGTGGTGCCACCGCCACCAGCATCCGCCGGCGGGCCGACCCGCGCGCTGGACCTGCTGGCCCTGCCGGGCATGAAGCGCCTGCTGTTCGTGAACTGGTTGCTGTCGATGTGCTGGGACGTGCACGCGTTTGCGGTGCCCATCCTGGGCTTCGAAAACGGCTTCTCGGCCACCACGATCGGCCTGGTGCTGGGCAGCTTCACCTTGTCGGTCACCGGTGTGCGGCTGCTGATCCCGGTGCTGGCGCACCGGCTGCGCGAGGCCACGGTGATGCAGGGTGCGATGCTGGGCACGGCGCTCATCTTCGTGGTCTACCCCTTTGCCCGCCACCCGCTGGCCATGGGCGCCTGCGCCGTGGCGCTGGGCCTGACGCTGGGCTGTGTGCAGCCGATGATGATGTCGGTGCTGCACCACCTGACCCCGGCCGACCGCCATGGCCAGGCGCTTGCCTTCCGCTCGATGACGATCAACGGCGCCAGCACCGTGATGCCGCTGGTCTTCGGCGCGGCCGGTGCCGCGGTGGGTGCGGCAGCGATGTTCTGGGCGGTGGGGGCGACGGTGGGTGCGGGCGCCTGGCTGGCGCGCCGGCTCAGGACCTGATCAGCACGCGCTCAGGCCGGCGCTGGGTCCGGGTCAGGCCCTGCTCAGAAGCGGATGCCGGTGGCGCCGTCGGGCCCGGTTTCCGGCTCCGACGGCACGGGCGCTGTGGGGGCGGGTGCCGGCGCTGCGGCGGGGGTGGTGGGCACTGGTGCCCGGGCCACCAGCGGTGTGGCGGCTGGCGGCACCCAGCCACGTGGCAGGCGGCTTTCACGCGGATAACCGGCGGCATCCAGGTAGGACACCCAGTCGCTCTGCGAATAGCCCCGCAAGGCCTGGCCGCCCACCGTCAGCGACGGCACGGTGCGGCCGCCGATGGTGCGCTCTAGCGCCGCCACATCGTCGTTGCTGACGATCTGGCGTTCGGTGTAGGGGATGCCCCGTTGCTGCAGCAGCTGGCGGCCTGTCTCGCAGGGCGCGCAGTCGGTGGCGGTGAACAGCGTGACCGGGAAACGGTCGCTCAGGCGCTGCAGATCGGCCGGCAGGCCGCTGGTGGCGGGGGCCGCCGCCGTGTTGTTGCGGCCCAGCGAGGTGACCTTGGCCGTGGCATCGGCCGGCGGCCGGTCGGTGTAGGTGACGCGGCCGTCAGGGCCGACGACCTTGTACTGCGCCAGCGCGGGCCCGGCGGCCAGCAGCAGGGTGGTCACAAGCAGGGGAACAGCAGGTCGCAGGTGCATGCCCGAATCTAGCCCAGCATCGGCCCGGGCTCAAGCCAGACCTTGGTGACGCAGCAACGCATCGAGACGGGGTTCACGGCCACGGAAGGCGACGAAGTTCTGCATCGCCGTGCGGCTGCCACCGGTCTCCAGCACCGCTTCGCGCCAGCGGGCCCCGGTGGCGGGGTCGAAGACGCCCGCTTCTTCGAAGGCGCTGTAGGCGTCGGCCGACAGCACCTCGGCCCACTGGTAGCCGTACAGGCCGGCGGCATAACCGCCATCGAAAATGTGCAACAGGCTGTTTTGCCAGCGGTCGTCGGCCGGGCGGGCCAGCAGCAAGGCCTCGTCGGCGGCGGCGCGGGCCAGCTCGGCCACGCGCGTGGCGGTGCCGGGCTCGGCGTGCAGCCGCATATCGAACAGGCCGAACTCCACGCCGCGCATCACGTGCAGCCCGCTGTTGAAGTGGCGCGTGCCCAGCAGGCGGTCGAACAGCTCACGCGGCAGCGGCTCGCCGGTGTCCACATGGGCCGTCAGGCGCTGCAGCACAGTCCATTCCCAGCAGAAGTTCTCCATGAACTGGCTGGGCAGCTCGGCGGCGTCCCATTCCACGCCCGAGATGCCCGACAGCGCGAGTTCGTCCACCTGGGTCAGCAGGTGGTGCAGGCCATGGCCGAACTCGTGGAACAGCGTCACCACGTCGTCGTGGCTCAGCAGCGCCGGCCGGCCGCCCACCGGCGGCGCGAAGTTGCAGACCAGGTGAGCCTGCGGCTGCTGCAGCCGCCCATCGGGCCGGCGCCAGCGGGCGCGCGCTTCGTCCATCCAGGCGCCGCTTTGTTTGCCGGCGCGGGCGTACAGGTCCAAGTACAAACCGCCGACCGGCTGGCCGCCGCGCTCGACGCGGAAGGCGCGCACATCGGGGTGCCAGACCGGTTCGTCCACCGGCACGAAGCGCAGGTCGAACAGGCGCTGCAGCAGCCCGAACAGGCCGTCCAGCACACGCGGCAGCGTGAACCAGGGGCGCAGGGTCTGGTCGTCGACACCGAAGCGCTGGTGCTTGAGTTTTTCGGCCACGTAGGCGCGGTCCCAGGGCTGCAGGTCGGCGATGCCGCAGGCGCTGGTTGCGTGTTCACGCAGCGCGGCCAGCTCGGCCTGTGCAAACGGCCGCGCACGCTGCGCCAGGTCGCGCAGGAAGGCCAGCACCTGGGCCGGCGACTCGGCCATCTTGGCGGTCAGCGAGACCTCGGCGTAGTTGTCGCGCCCCAGCAGCGCGGCTTCTTCGGCGCGCAGCGCCAGCAGTTCCTGCATCACCGGCCCGTTGTCGTGTGCGGCCTCGCCGAACTCACTGGCCAGCTGGCCATGCGCCCGGTAGATCTGCTCGCGCAGCGCCCGGTCCTGCGCGGTGGCGAGCAGCGGCACGCGGCAGGGCGCCTGCAGCGTCAATCGGCAGCCGTCCACACCTGCCGCTGCCGCCGCTTCGTGTGCGGCCTGCACCACGTCGGCCGGCACACCGGCCAGACGTTCCGCCGGCACGTCCAGAAACCACGCGTCGGTGGCGTCCAGCACATGGTCGCCAAACTGCTGCGACAGCTCGGCGGCCCGGGCCTGGATCTGCGCAAAACGTTCACGCGCCGTGCCCTGCAAGGCGGCGCCGCCGAGCTCGAAGTCCCGCAGCGCGTCCTGCACCGCCTTGCGGCGCACCGCGGGCAGGTTGCCGAACTGAGGCGAGGCGGCGATCGCGCGGGTCTTGGCGTACAGCCCGTCGTCCGCTGCCAGCCGGGTGAAGTAGTCCGTCACACGCCCCAGGTTGTGTGCGTAGGCCGCCCGCAGCGCCGGGGTGTCCACCACGGCCTGCAGGTGCTGCACATGGCCCCAGGCGCGGCGCAGGCGTTCCACCGGCACGTCCAGCACCACCGCCAGCGCGTTGACATCGGCGGCCACGTCCGGGCCCGTGGCGCGGGCCAGCGCGGCGTCGGCGTCGGCCAGCAGGGTGTCGAGTGCCGGCGCGACATGTTCGGGGCGGATGGCGTCGAAACCTGGCCACTCCGCCGTGTCCAGCAGGGGGTTCATGCGGCGCTCCGCTCGGCCGATTCCAGCGTGTTGACCAGCAACATCGTGATCGTCATCGGGCCCACGCCACCCGGCACCGGCGTGATCCAGCCGGCCACCTCGCGCACGGCGGCGAAGTCCACGTCGCCACACAGCTTGCCGGCGTCGTTGCGGTTCATGCCGACGTCGATGACCACGGCGCCAGGTTTGACCATGTCCGCACGCAACAGCTCGCGTCGGCCCACCGCGGCCACCACGATGTCGGCCTGGCGCGTGTGCACACCCAGGTCGGGTGTGCCGCTGTGGCAGACGGTGACGGTGGCGCCCGCCGCCAGCAGCAGCAGCGCCATCGGCTTGCCGACGGTGTTGCTGCGGCCGATCACGACGGCGTGTTTCCCCTTGGCCGACACACCGGTGCTTTCCAGCAGCTTCATGCAGCCGTACGGTGTGCAGGGACGGAAGCCGGGCAGGCCCGTCATCAGCTCACCGGCGCTGAGCACCGAGTACCCGTCGACGTCCTTGCGCGGGCTGATGGCGGCGATCACACGCTGCGGGTCGATGTGTTTGGGCAGCGGCATCTGCACCAGGATGCCGTGCACCGTGGGGTCGTCGTTCAGCGCGGCGATGCGTGCCAGCAACGCAGCCTCCGACAGGTCGGCGTCGTACTTCTCGAAGACCGAGCGCACGCCGGTGTCGGCGCAGGCCTTGACCTTGTTGCGCACGTAGACCTGGCTGGCCGGGTCATCGCCGACCAGGACGACGGCCAGGCCCGGCGTGCGGCCGGCGGCGGTGAGGGCGGCGGCGCGCGTGGCCACGTCGGCGCGGATCTGCTGGGACAGCGCAACGCCGTCGATCAGTTGGGCAGGCATGGTGAACTCCTGAAAGACAAAGGCCGCTTGGAACACAAGCGGCCTGGGAGGTGGCGGTGAAGAATCAGGCCTTGGCTTGCGCCCCCAGGGCGATCTTCAACAGATCGGCCACGGTGTTGGCGTTGAGCTTTTCCATGATGTTGGCGCGGTGCGCCTCCACCGTCTTGATGCTGATGCCCAGGTCGTCGGCGATCTGCTTGTTCAGCCGGCCGGCGACGATGCGCTCCAGCACCTGACCTTCGCGTGTGGTCAGGCGCGAGAGCAGGGCGTCGCGGCTGGCCTGCTCCTGGTGCTGGCTGAAGGCGGCGCGGGCCTGCTCCAGCATGCGTTCCACCAGGCCCAGCAGCTCTTCTTCCTTGAAGGGTTTTTCGATGAAGTCCATCGCGCCCTTCTTCATCGTCGTCACCGCCATCGGCACGTCGCCGTGGCCGGTGATGAAGACGATGGGCAGCGGGCTCTTGCGTTCGAGCAGGCGGTCCTGCAACTCCAGGCCGCTCATGCCGTCCATGCGGATGTCGGCGATCAGACAGGCCACCTCGCGCGGATCAAAACGCGCCAGGAACGACTCGGAGGAGTCGAAACACTTGACGCGGTAGTCCTTGCCTTCGAGCAGCCACTGCAGCGAATCTCGCACGGCCTCGTCGTCATCGACGACGTAGACGGTGCCCTTCTTTGGAATCAGGCTCATTCAGGAGGTCACGGTGGGAGGGTTGGAGGCGGCAACTGCATCGGCCGTGTCGGCTGGTCGGGCCGCCAGCTCTACCGGCAGCGTGAACGCAAAACGGCACCCGGCGACCTGCTCGCCATTGTAGAGGTTCTCCGCCCGCATCCGGCCGCGGTGCGACTCGATGATGGTGCGGCACAGGCTCAGGCCGATGCCCAGGCCCTCGGGTTTGGTCGAGAAGAAGGCCTCGTACAGGCGCTGGCTCACTTCTTCCTTCAGCCCCGGCCCCTTGTCGGTGACGCTGAACTCGATCACCCCACCTTCTTCAGGCGTGTGGCGTGGCACCACGCGCAGCTCGATGTGGCGGCGGGCGGCGGGCAGCTGCGCGCTGTCGATGGCTTCGGCGGCGTTTTTCAGCAGGTTCAGCAGCACCTGCTCGATGAGGATGGGGTCGCACATCAGCTCGGGCAGGCGCTGCGCGACGTAGACGCGGATCGCGACGTTGCGGCGCCGGATCTCGATGCCCGCAAGCTCGACCGCGTCTTCGACGATCTTGGCCGCCTGCGAGGGCTGGCGCTGCGGCTCGCTGCGTTTCACGAAGGCGCGGATGCGGTGGATGATCTGCCCGGCGCGCTGCGCCTGGCGCGCGGTCTTCTGCAGCGCGGCGATCAGGTCTTCCTTCATGATGGTGTCGGCCACCACACGCGAGACCATGCCGTTGCAGTAGTTGGTGATGGCCGTCAGCGGCTGGTTCAGCTCGTGTGCCACCGAGCTGGCCATCTCGCCCATGGTCACCAGCCGGCTCGTGACCTGGGCCTTGTCGGCCTGCGCCGCGGCCGATTCTTCGGCGCGCACGCGGGCCGTGATGTCGGTGGCGATCAGCATCTGCGCCAGGCGGCCGTCGGTCCACTGCAGGTAACGCGAGCGCACGTCGAACCACTTCTGCAGCGATTCGACATACACCTCGCGCGGGTCGACGCCCGCTTCGGTGAGCTCCTGCTGGGGCAGGCCCGACAGGTCGTCGATGTCCTCGTCGGGCTGCACCTCGGGCACCTCGGTGCCGGCGCCGCCGGCCATCAGCCCGTGGCCACGCGCATCGGCGCCGAACCACAGCCGGTAGGAGCGGTTGCAGAACAGCAGGTCGCGCTGCTGCACCGACAGCACCGAGACCGATGCGTCCAGCCCCTCCAGCACCGTGGTGAAACGTTCGTGCGAGGCCGAGAGCTGGTCGCGGATGCGCTTGGCTTCGGTGATGTTGGTGATGCTGGTCATCCAGCCGGTCTGGTCGCCCTTGGGGTCGACCAGGGGCGAGATGTACATGCGGGCGTCGAACTGCGTGCCGTCCTTGCGCATCACGCGCACCTCGATGCCACCCGCCGGGCTGCGGCCCTGCAGCTCCTGCTGCAGCAGGCGGGAGTTCTCTTCGATGCGGTCGCGCGGCCAGTACGGGAAGGGCGGCAGCCGGCCGATGAGCTCGGCCTCGCTGAAACCCACCATGCCGCAGAACGCGGCGTTCACGTACGTGATGCGGCCTTCCAGGTCCATCGCGCGCATGCCGGTGGGCATGGAGTTTTCCATCGCACGCCGGAAGTTGGTCTCCTGCACCAGCGCCCCCTGGATCTGGGCGCGCCGGCGCATGTGGCGCCAGCTGCCCAGCAGCATCCAGACCGTCAGCACCGACAGCGCTACCACCATCCAGAACAAGGTGTTGCCGATCAGGCCGATCGCGGTGCGGTAACCCTCGCCGCGCAGCAGCAGGCCGTTGAGCGCAGGCACCAGCGGGGCGTCGTGCACGATGGCGGCCGGGCGGGCGTTCTGCCCCGGCATCGAGGTCACGGTGCTGGCATGCGTGCGGCCGGCGAGGTCGATCACGCTGATGCGGTGGCGCGCCGAGACCTCTGTCGGCACCTCGTAGCGCAGCAGCGCGTCCACCGCGTACTCCACCACGAGCGCACCCTCGAAGCTGTTGCGTGCCACCAGCGGCACCTGCAGCTGGAACACCGCGCTGCGGGTGCTGTCGGCAAACACCGTGGAGTACACCGGTTGCAGCCGCTGGCGTGCGGTACGGAACGCCCCTTCGGCGGCCGACAGGCTGCCCTCCTGCGGGCGCGAGGCCTGCGACTGTTGCTCGTCGGGCGGCAGGCCGGCGTGGTGCAGGGGTGTCCAGTACACGGCCTGCACACGGCGGTTGGCGTCGTACCAGGCCACGTGGGTCACCTCGGGCCGGTCGCGGGCGAAGGCCTCGATCACCGGCAGCAGCTCAGCCGCGGGCATCGGACGCGTGGCCAGCTCACCAGCCAGGCGCACCAGTTGCTCCTGGTGCTGGATCAGGCGCAGACCGATCTGCTGCTGTGTGACCTCGACGTCGCGTTTGACGGACTCGGTCTCGCGCTCGAATTCCTCATTGCGCAGGTACCAGAAGGCCGAGATGATGGCCGCCAGGAACAGCAGCACCGACACCAGCGGCGCGACGGTCACAAACCGGTCTTGCCGCGCGGGCGACTGGCGCCGCCACCAGCGGCCCAGCAGCCGCTGCAGACGCGGCAGGTATGCGCTGCGCGGGGTCACCGGGCCGGGGAGGGGGCTCATGAACACATTATCGAGGGGGTCTGCCTGTTGCTTTGAGTTCATAATGTGAAATATAGAAGCACTATTTGAAATTTTGACGGCTTGTGCGACACTGCGCGCCGCCGACATCCACGAGAAACAGGAGACAAACCATGTCCGCCGTGCCCCAAGACCTGCCTGGCCTGGCCGCCAGAGATCCCGACGCCCAGGAAACCCGCGAGTGGCTGGACGCGTTGGCCGCATTGATCCAGACCGAGGGGCGCGAACGTGGCCACTTCATCCTGGAGCAGTTGCTGGAAGAAGCGCGCGAACGGGGCATCGACCTGCCGTTTTCCGCCACCACCGGTTATGTCAACAGCATCGAAGCTGGCGACGAGGCCAAGAGCCCCGGCAACCTGGAACTGGAAGGCCGCTTGCGCGCCTACATGCGCTGGAACGCGATGGCCATGGTGGTCAAGGCCAACCGGCTGGACCCGGCCGACGGTGGCGACCTGGGCGGCCACATCAGCAGCTTCGCCAGCCTGGCCCACATGTTCGCGGCCGGTTTCAACCACTTCTGGCACGCCGAGAGCGAAGGCCATGGTGGCGACCTGCTCTACATCCAGGGCCACAGCGCGCCCGGTGTGTATGCGCGCGCCTACCTGGAAGGCCGGCTGACCGAAGAGCAGCTGCTGAACTTCCGGCAAGAGGTCGACGGCAAGGGCCTGTCCAGCTACCCGCACCCCAAGCTGATGCCGGAGTTCTGGCAGTTCCCCACCGTCAGCATGGGCCTGGGCCCGCTGATGGCCATCTACCAGGCGCGTTTCCTGAAGTACCTGCACGCCCGCGGCATCGCCGACACCGCCAACCGCAAGGTCTGGGTCTTCTGCGGCGACGGCGAGATGGACGAACCCGAGAGCCTGGGCGCCATCGGCCTGGCCGCGCGCGAGAAGCTGGACAACCTGGTCTTCGTGATCAACTGCAACCTGCAGCGCCTGGACGGCCCGGTGCGTGGCAACGGCAAGATCATCCAGGAGCTGGAAGGTGAGTTCCGTGGCGCCGGCTGGAACGTGCTGAAGCTGATCTGGGGCAGCAACTGGGACGGCCTGCTGGCACGTGACAAGGACGGTGCGCTGCGCCAGATCATGCTGGACACGCTGGACGGTGACTACCAGGCCTTCAAGGCCAACGACGGCGCCTTCGTGCGCAAACACTTCTTCGGCCGCGACCCGCGCACGCTGGAGATGGTGGCCAAGATGACCGACGACGAGGTCTGGAACCTGCGCCGCGGCGGCCACGACGCCGGCAAGGTCTACGCCGCCTTCGACAAGGCCAACAGCCACACCGGCCAACCCACGGTGCTGCTGGTCAAGACCGTCAAGGGCTGGGGCATGGGCAAGGCCGGCGAGGGCAAAAACACCGCCCACCAGGCCAAGAAGCTGACGGACGACGACATCCGCTTCATGCGCGACCGCTTCAACCTGCCGATCCCCGACACCGAACTGTCCAAGATCCCGTTCTACAAGCCGGCCGACGACACGCCGGAGATGAAGTACCTGCACGAGCGCCGCGCCGCGCTGGGCGGTTACCTGCCCAAGCGCCGCGTGAAGGCCGACGAGCAGTTCACCGTGCCGCCACTGGAGACCTTCAAGGCCGTGCTCGAGCCCACCGCCGAGGGCCGCGAGATCAGCACCACGCAGGCCTATGTGCGTTTCCTGACGCAGCTGCTGCGCGACAAGGACCTGGGCCCGCGCACCGTGCCCATCCTGGTGGACGAGGCGCGCACCTTCGGCATGGAAGGCCTGTTCCGCCAGATCGGCATCT
>JADMJD010000176.1 GCA_018780805.1 Rubrivivax sp.
CTCGGGCTGGTAGTAGTCGTAGTAGCTGACGAAGTACTCGACCGCGTTCTTCGGAAAGAACTCGCGGAACTCGCTGTACAGCTGCGCCGCCAGGGTTTTGTTCGGCGCAAAGATGATGGCCGGCCGGCCCATCTTGGCGATGACGTTGGCCATCGTGAAGGTCTTGCCCGAGCCGGTCACGCCCAGCAGGGTCTGGTAGGTCAGGCCGTCCTGCAGGCCTTCTACCAGTTGCCCGATGGCCACAGGCTGGTCGCCCGCCGGCGGGTAGGGCTGGAACAGCTGGAACGGCGAGTCCGGGTAGGCGACGAATTCGCCGGCTTGCGGGGTCTCGATCACTTCTGAAAGGTCCGACATCGGGCGCCCACTTAAAATTCGAGTGCAACCCGCAAGGGTAGCGCAAGCCAACACCCCGAAAGCCCCTCATGTCGCTCCTCTCTGCCGTCGAAATGGCCCCCCGTGACCCCATCCTGGGTCTGAACGAACAATTTGCCGCCGACCCCAACCCGGCCAAGGTCAACCTCGGCGTGGGCGTGTACTTCGACGACGAGGGCAAACTTCCGCTGCTGAACTGCGTGCGCGAAGCCCAGAAGCAGTTGCTGGAAGCGCCCAAGCCGCGCGGTTACTTGCCGATCGACGGCATTGCCGCGTATGACCAGGCGGTGCAGGCCCTGGCCTTCGGCGGCGCCGACACGCCTGCGGTGAAAGCCGGCCGCATCGCCACCGTGCAGGCCCTGGGTGGCACCGGCGGACTCAAGCTGGGCGCCGATTTCCTGAAGAAACTCAACCCGGCCGCCAAGGTGCTGATCAGCGACCCGAGCTGGGAGAACCACCGCGCGCTGTTCCAGAACGCCGGCTTCGTGGTGGAGAGCTACCCGTACTACGACGCCGCCACCCGCGGCATCCGCTTCGAGGCCATGCTGCAGGCGCTGGACGCCGCAGCCGCCGGCACCGTGGTGGTGCTGCACGCCTGCTGCCACAACCCCACGGGCTGCGACCTGACGCCGGCGCAGTGGGATGCCATCGTCGCCGTGGTCCAGCAACGCGGCCTCGTGGCCTTCCTGGACATGGCCTACCAGGGCTTTGGTGAAGGCATCGCCGAAGACGGCGCCGTGGTCGGCCAGTTCCTGGCCGCCGGGCTGGACTTCTTCGTCTCCACCTCGTTTTCCAAGAGTTTTTCGCTCTACGGTGAACGTGTGGGTGCGCTCAGCGTGGTCTGCAACAGCGCCGACGAAGCCAAACGTGTGCTGTCGCAGCTGAAGATCGTGATCCGCACCAACTACTCCAACCCGCCCACCTTTGGCGCCCAGGTGGTCGCCACAGTGCTGAACACCCCGGCGCTGCGGGCCATGTGGGAAGAAGAGCTGGCCGGCATGCGTGAGCGCATCCGCGCGATGCGGGTGTTGCTGGTGGCACGGTTGCAGGCGGCGGGCGTGACCCAGGACCTCTCCTACATCACGCGCCAGAAGGGCATGTTCAGCTACTCCGGTCTGTCCAAGACGCAGATGGAACGTCTGCGCTCGGAGTTCGGCGTCTACGGCGTCGATTCGGGCCGCATCTGCGTGGCCGCGGTGAACAGCCGCAACATCGACGCCGTGGTCAAGGGCATCGTCAGCGTGATGTAAGCGCTGTCGCCAACGCGACAGATCCACCCGGTTTGGCGGGTGGATCTACGTGTTTTCGTCCATTCGGAGCCGCCACTCTAGAGACAAGATCGGGTGCGCAGGCTACATTTGCTGCACTGCACCATATTCCATCGAGACAAGAGGGCGACCACGGCATGCTGTACCACCTGTACGAAACGCAACGCGCGCTGATGGCGCCCTTCTCCGAGTTTGCCAGCGCGTCGGCCAAGCTCTACGACCACCCGCTGTCGCCCTTTGCGCACTCGCCGATGGCACAGCGCGTCTCGGCCGGTTTTGACCTGCTGCACCGCCTGGCCAAGGAATACGAAAAGCCGGAGTTCGAGATCACCAGCGTGAAGGTGGCCACGGGCACCGAGGTGGCCGTGCAGCAGCAGGTGGCGATCAACAAACCCTTTTGCCGGCTGTTGCGCTTCAAGCGTTTCACCGACGACACCGACGCGCTGGCGCTGATGAAGACCCAGCCGACCGTGCTGGTGGTGGCACCGCTGTCGGGCCACCATTCCACGCTGCTGCGCGACACCGTGACCAGCCTGCTGAGCGACCACAAGGTCTACATCACCGACTGGACCGACGCGCGCATGGTGCCGCTGGACGCCGGCGCCTTCCACCTGGACGACTACGTCGAGTACGTGCGCGAGTTCATCCGCCATGTGGGCCCGTCGGTGCACGTGATCTCGGTCTGCCAGCCCACGGTGCCGGTGCTGGCCGCGGTGTCGCTGCAGGCCACGGCCGGCGACGTGCTGCCGCAGACCATGACGATGATGGGCGGCCCGATCGACGCCCGCCTCAGCCCGACGGCCGTCAACAACCTGGCCGTGAACAAGAGCCACAGCTGGTTCGAGAACAATGTGATCTTCCGCGTGCCGCAGAACTTCCCCGGCGCGGGGCGGCGCGTGTACCCGGGTTTCCTGCAGCATTCCGGCTTCGTGGCGATGAACCCGGACCGGCACCTCACGTCGCACTACGACTACTTCCTGGACCTGATCCGCGGCGACGACGACAGCGCCGACTCGCACCGCAAGTTCTACGACGAGTACAACGCCGTGCTGGACATGCCGGCCGAGTACTACCTGGACACCATCAAGACCGTGTTCCAGGACTTTGCCCTCGTCAACGGCACCTGGGTGGTGCAAGGCCAGCAGGTGCGCCCGCAGGACATCACCGGCACCGCGCTGCTGACGATCGAAGGTGAGCTCGACGACATCTCCGGCTCGGGCCAGACCAAGGCCGCACACGAGCTCTGCACCGGCATCCCCGAGAGCCGCAGCCTGCACTACGACGTGGTCGGCGCCGGGCACTACGGCATCTTCTCCGGCCGCCGCTGGCGCGAGAAGGTCTACCCGCAGGTGAAGGCCTTCATCGCCAAGTACCACCACGAAGACGGTGAGGTGCCGGCCCGCCCGGCGCCGGCCAAGAAGGCGCGGCGCGTCCGCTGATCTGGCGCGGCTGATAATCCGGCGGTGACTGCTGTTGCCGCCTCTTTTTCACTCGCCGACGCCCTGGATGCGGTCCTGCCGCAGACCCAGTGCACACGCTGCGGCTATCCCGATTGCCGCGCCTATGCGCAGGCGATGGCCGCTGGCGAGGCCGACATTGATCGTTGCCCGCCGGGCGGCGCCGAGGGCATCCAGCGCCTGGCCGCCCTCACCGGCCGGCCCGCCAAACCGCTGGATCCGGCCCATGGCCAAGAACGCCCGCGCGCACTGGCCGTGATCGACGAGGCCTGGTGCATCGGCTGCACGCTGTGCATCAAGGCCTGCCCGGTGGACTGCATCGTCGGCGCCTCCAAGCGCATGCACACCGTGATCGACGCCCAGTGCACGGGCTGCGAACTGTGCGTGCCGGCCTGCCCGGTGGACTGCATCGCGATGGTGCCGGTCACCGGTGAACGCACCGGCTGGGCCGCCTGGAGCACGCCGGACGCTCAAGTCGCCCGCGAACGCTATGACTTCCACCGCTTCCGCGTGGACCGCGCCGCGCGCGAAAACGACGAACGCCTGGCCGCGAAGGCGGCGCAGAAACTGGCCGATCTGCCGGCCCACACGCAGCACACCGACCCGGCGACGATAGAACGCAAGCGCGCGGTGATCGAAGCGGCGCTGGCGCGCGCTCGGGCCCGCCGTGAAATCCCTTGAACACGCCATGACACCGGCGCACATCGAGACCTTCTTCGCCACGCTGGCCGAGGCCAACCCGCACCCGCAGACCGAGCTGGCCTACACCAGCGTGTTCGAGTTGCTGGCGGCGGTGCTGCTGTCGGCCCAGGCCACCGATGTGTCGGTGAACAAGGCCACACGCGCGCTGTTTGCCCAGGCGCCGACGCCGCAGGCCATGCTGGCGCTGGGTGTGGACGCGGTGACCGAACACATCCGCACCATCGGCCTGTTCCGCACCAAGGCGAAGAACCTGGTCGAAACCTGCCGGCTGCTGATCGAACGCCACGGTGGCGAAGTGCCCCGGTCGCGCGAAGCGCTGGAAGCGCTGCCGGGTGTGGGCCGCAAGACCGCCAACGTGGTGCTGAACGTGGCCTTCGGCGAGCCGACGATGGCGGTGGACACGCACATCTTCCGCGTGTCCAACCGCACCGGCCTGGCACCGGGCAAGGACGTGCTGGCGGTGGAACACGGCCTGCTGCAGCGGGTGCCGGCGCGTTACCGGGTGCACGCCCACCACTGGCTGATCCTGCACGGGCGCTATGTCTGCCAGGCGCGCCAGCCGCAGTGCGGCGCCTGCAGCGTGCGGCTCCAATGTGACCAGGGCCGCCGCCTACAATCAGCCAGGGGGTGACGATGGCGACGCTCGAAGACTTGGCCGAACGGGTCGAACGCCTTGTGGTGCGCCACGAGGAACTCAAGCGCGCCAACGCGCTGCTGGAAACCGAACTGGGCAACGTCACCAGCGAACGCGACAGCCTGAAGTCGCGTCTCGCCGCGGCCCGCGCGCGCATCGACGCCCTGCTGGCACGGCTGCCGGCCGACACCGGAACGGAGTGAGCGCGCGATGAAGCAGATGGAAGTCACCATCCTCGGGCAGAGTTACCTGCTGGGCTGCCCCGAAGGCGGCGAAACCTCGCTGCTGGCCGCCGTGGCCGCGGTGGACCGCGAGATGAGCGGCATCCGCGACGCCGGCAAGGTGAAGGCACGCGAACGCATCGCGGTGTTGGCGGCACTGAACCTGGCCTACCAGCTGGCCGAGCGGCCGGCAGCGTCAGCACCCGCTGCACCGGTAACACCCGGCTCGGTGAACCTGGACGCCCTGGTGCAACGCGTGGACCGGGTGCTGCAGGACGACGGCCTGCTGCTCTGAGCGCTGAGCGCCGGCCGCCATCCGCCCGGATAATCGGCGGATGAACCCGCTGCTGCAGAGGCTGCACCCCTACCCCTTCGAGCGGCTGCGCGAACTCACGCGTGGCCTGACGCCCAACCCCGCCTTCAGGCCCATCAACCTGGGCATCGGCGAGCCACGCCATCCGGCGCCGCCGCTGGTGGTGCAGGCGATCAACGACGCGATGCCCGGCGGCCTGTCGGTCTACCCGCCGACGCTGGGCAGCCCGGCGCTGCGCACGGCGATGGCCGGCTGGCTGCAGCGGCGCTACGGCATCACGGTGGACCCGGCCACCCAGGTGCTGCCGGTGAACGGCTCGCGCGAGGCCTTGTTTGCGTTTGCGCAGGTGGTGGTGGACCCGACGAAACCGGGCGCCACGGTGCTCTGCCCCAACCCGTTCTACCAGATCTACGAAGGCGCCGCGCTGCTGGCCGGCGCGCAGACGGCCTTTGCCAACAGCGATCCGGCACGCAACTTCGCGCCCGACTGGGACGCCATCGACGAGGCCACCTGGGCCCGCACCCAGCTTCTGTTTGTTTGCTCGCCCGGCAACCCCACCGGCGCGGTGATGCCACTGGCCGAGTGGGCGCGGCTGTTCGAGCTGTCGGACCGGCACGGCTTCGTGATCGCGAGCGACGAGTGTTACTCCGAGATCTACTTCCGCGACGAGCCCCCGCTGGGTGGCCTGGAAGCCGCGATGAAGCTGGGCCGCAGCGACTTCCGCAACCTGGTGGCCTTCACCAGCCTGTCCAAGCGCTCGAACGTGCCGGGGCTGCGCGCTGGCTTCGTGGCCGGGGACGCCCGCTGGATGCAGGCCTTCTTGCTCTACCGCACCTACCATGGCAGCGCGATGAGCCCGCTGGTCACCGCCGCCAGCCAGGCCGCGTGGGGCGACGAAGAACACGTGGTGGCCAACCGCGCGCTGTACCGGCAGAAGTTCGCCCAGGTCACGCCGATGCTGGCCGAGGTGCTGGACGTGGCGCTGCCCGACGCAGGTTTCTACCTCTGGGCCGGCGTTCCGAACCTGGGCGGCACGCCGGGCGACGACGTGGCCTTCGCGCTGGGCCTGCTCGCTCAATACAAT
This sequence comes from Rubrivivax sp., assembly GCA_018780805.1. Classification (GTDB taxonomy): domain Bacteria; phylum Pseudomonadota; class Gammaproteobacteria; order Burkholderiales; family Burkholderiaceae_C; genus Rubrivivax. The sequence continues at coordinate 6,052 of JADMJD010000176.1, forward strand.
GTGACCGTCCTGCCTGGCAGTCTGCTGGCCCGCGAAGCGCACGGTTTCAACCCCGGTGCCGGGCGCGTCCGCCTGGCGCTGGTGGCCGAGGTGGATGAATGCCTGGAAGCCGCCCGGCGCATCGTCGAATTCACCCAAGAACTCACCCGAACACGCACCCGAGAATCCACATGACCGACCTGCAAGCCATCATCGACCTCGCCTGGGAGCAACGGGCCGAGATCACCGCCCTCAACGCGCCTGCGGTGCGCGAGGCCGTCGAGGAGGTCATCGCCGACCTGAACGCAGGCCGCATCCGCGTGGCCGAACGCCAGGGTGTCGGCCAGTGGACGGTGAACCAGTGGGTCAAGAAGGCCGTGCTGCTGAGCTTCCGCCTGAACGACAACCGCGCGATGCGCGCCGGCGACCTGGCCTTTTTCGACAAGGTGCAGACCAAGTTCTCGCACATGGACGAAGACGCGATGCGCGCCAGCGGCGTGCGCGTGGTGCCGCCGGCCGTGGCGCGCCGCGGCAGCTACCTGGCCAAGAACGTCGTGCTGATGCCCAGCTACGTGAACATCGGCGCCTACGTGGACGAAGGCACGATGGTCGACACCTGGGCCACCGTGGGCAGCTGCGCCCAGATCGGCAAGGGTGTGCACCTGTCGGGCGGTGTCGGCATCGGGGGTGTGCTCGAGCCACTGCAGGCCAACCCCACCATCATCGAAGACAACTGCTTCATCGGCGCCCGCAGCGAGGTGGTCGAAGGTGTGATCGTCGAAGAGAACTCGGTGATCTCGATGGGCGTTTACATCGGTCAGAGCACCAAGATCTACGACCGCGCCACGGGTGAGGTCAGCTACGGCCGCATCCCGGCCGGCTCGGTGGTGGTCAGCGGCAACCTGCCGTCGGCCGATGGCAAGTACAGCCTGTATTGCGCGGTGATCGTGAAGAAGGTCGATGCGGTGACGCGCTCGAAGACCTCGATCAACGAGTTGCTGCGCGCCTGAGCTTCTGACCCGACCGCGAGGAGCCGACATGTCCAGTGGCAACATGGAACGCGTGCTTCGGCTGATGGCCGAAAAAAACGCGTCCGACGTCTACATGGCGGCGAACACGCCGATCCTGATCAAGATCCACGGCCAGATCCTGCAGCTGTCGGACCAGATCCTGTCCACCGGCCAGACGCGCTCGCTGCTGGCCGAGCTGCTGTCGCCGCAGCAGCTGGAAGAGCTGGAAGAAACCGGCGAGCTCAACGTTGGCATCGCGCTGGCGCGTGTGGGCAGCTTCCGGCTGTCGGCCTTCAAGCAGCGCGGGTCCATCGCGGCGGTGTTCCGCTGCATCCCACACGAGATCCCGGCGCTCGAGACCCTGGGCGTGCCGGCGCTGATGTCCAAGCTGATCCTGGAAAAACGCGGCCTGGTGCTGATGGTGGGTGCCACCGGCACCGGCAAGAGCACCACGCTGGCGTCGATGATCGAGTGGCGCAACCAGCAGGTCACGGGCCACATCCTGACGATCGAAGACCCGATCGAGTTCCTGTTCACGAACAAGAAGTCCATCGTGAACCAGCGTGAAGTCGGCCGCGACACGCAAAGCCTGCAGGTGGCGCTGCGCAACGCCATGCGCCAGGCGCCCGACTGCATCCTGATCGGCGAGATCCGCGACCGCGAGACGATGACGGCGGCGCTCTCCTACGCACTCTCGGGCCACCTGGTGCTGGCCACGCTGCACGCCAACAACAGCTACCACGCGCTGGGCCGCATCCTGTCGTTCTACACGCCCGAGGCGCGGCCCACCTTGCTGTCGGACCTGTCGGCCGGCCTGCGCGCCATCGTGTCGCAGCGCCTGCTGCGCGCCAACGCCGGCGGCCGCGTGCCGGCGGTGGAAGTGCTGCTGAACACCAAGCTGATCTCCGAGCTGATCGAACGCGGCGACCTGCCGGGTGTGAAGGAGGCGGTGGAGAAGTCCATGGCCCAGGGCTCGCAGACCTTCGAGCAGGACATCGCACGCCTGATCACCGAAGGCCTCGTCTCACGCGACGAAGGCCTGGCCAACGCCGATTCACCCACCAACCTGGTCTGGCGGCTGGAAAACGACGAAGCCCCGGCTTCGCGCATCCCGGTCAACAAGAAGGTCGATTCTGACGAAGCGGTCTACACCGAGGTCACGGTGGAAGTGCGGCCCGAAGAACGCATCAGCACGCCCCTGCCCTCGTTGCCGCCCATCGTGGCGCGGCGCTGAGAGGGGCCCATGAGCGACACGCTGCGCCTGCTGGAGGCGCTGATCTCCCGCCGTTCAGTGACACCCGACGACGCCGGCTGCCAGGACCTGCTGGCGGCCCGCCTGCAGGCCTGCGGGTTCGTCTGTGAACGCTTCATCGACGGTCCCGAGTCCTTCCGTGTGCAGAACCTCTGGGCCATCCGCCGTGGCGGCCTGCCCGGGCCGACGCTGGCCTTTGCCGGCCACACCGACGTGGTGCCCACCGGCCCGCTGGAACGCTGGACCAGCGACCCGTTTGTGCCCAGCGTGCGCGACGGCCAGCTCTACGGCCGCGGCGCGGCCGACATGAAAAGTTCGATCGCGGCCTTCACGGTGGCCGCCGAACGTTTTGTTGCCGCGCAGCCTGAACACCCGGGTGCGATAGCGCTGCTGATCACCAGCGACGAAGAAGGTCCGTCGGTGGACGGTACGGTGCGCCTGGTGCAGCGGCTGCAGGCCCGTGGCGAGCGGCTGGACGCCTGCATCGTCGGCGAGCCGACCTCCGTGAAACAGCTCGGCGACGTGATCAAGAACGGCCGCCGCGGCACGCTGTCGGGCAAGCTCACTGTGCGCGGCATCCAGGGCCACATCGCCTACCCGCAGCTGGCGCGCAACCCCATCCACGACCTGGCGCCCGCGCTGGCCGAACTGGTGGCCACGCACTGGGACGACGGCAATGCGTTTTTCCCGCCCACCAGCTGGCAGGTGAGCAACGTGCACGCCGGCACCGGGGCCACCAACGTGATCCCGGGCGAGCTGGTGCTGGATTTCAACTTCCGCTTCAGCACCGAATCCACGCCCGAGGGCTTGAAAACCCGGGTGCACAGCATCCTGGACCGCCATGGACTGGACTACGCGCTGGCCTGGACGCTGGGCGGCGAACCCTTCCTCACCACGCCCGGCAGCTTGAGCGACGCGCTGGTGGCCGCCATCCAGGCACAAACCGGCGTGACCCCCGAGCTGTCCACCACCGGCGGCACCTCGGACGGCCGTTTCATCGCCAAGCTCTGCCCGCAGGTGGTGGAGTTTGGTCCGCTGAACGCCAGCATCCACCAGATCGACGAACGGGTCGAACTGGCCAGCCTGGAGCCGCTGACCGCGATCTACCAGCGCACGCTCGAACTCTTTCTTCGCCAGCCTTGAACATCCGCGCCCTGATCGACGACGCCGCACGGCGCCTGGCTGCAGCCGGCGTGGCCTTTGGCCATGGCACCACCAATGCCTTCGACGAAGCCGTGTGGCTGGTGCTGTGGCGCCTGGGCCTGCCGCTGGACGAACTGGACAACGTGGCCGACCTGCCGGTGGACGTGGGCCGCCAGGCCGAGGTGGAGGCCTTGATCGACGAACGCATCGAACGCCGCATCCCAGCCGCCTACCTGACCGGCGAGGCCTGGCTGCAAGGCGTGCCCTTCACGGTGGATGCCCGGGCCATCGTGCCGCGCTCGCTGATCGCCGAACCGCTGGCCGACGGCACGCTGGACGCCTGGCTGTCGCAGGACACCACGCGTGTGCTGGACCTCTGCACCGGCAACGGCAGCCTGGCCGTGCTGGCCGCACTGGCCTGGCCGGACGTGAAGATCGACGCCACCGACCTGTCGAGCGACGCGCTGGCCGTGGCCGAGCTGAACCTGCAGCGCCACCGCCTGGAAGACCGCATCACGCTGCGCCAGGGCGATGGCCTCGCCGCAGCCCGCGGCGCCTACGACCTCATTCTTTGCAACCCCCCCTACGTGAACCAAGGCTCGATGAACACCCTGCCCGCGGAGTACCGCGCTGAACCGGCCCTGGCCCTGGCCGGCGGCGCCGACGGCATGGACTTCGTGCGCCGATTGCTGCAAGGCGCCGCCCGCCACATGACACCGCCCGCCGTGCTGGTGCTGGAGATCGGCCACGAACGGGCGCACTTCGAGGCCGCCTTCCCGCGCCTGGAGACCGTCTGGCTGGCCACCAGTGCCGGCGAAGACCAGGTGCTGCTGCTCACCCGCTCCGCCCTGGAAAGCGCCCGATGATCACGCTGCGCAACATCACGCTGCGCCGCGGCACCAAGGTCGTGCTGCAGAACGCCAGCGTCACGCTGCAACCCGGCGAAAAAGTGGGCTTGATCGGCCGCAACGGCGCCGGCAAGTCCAGCCTGTTTTCGTTGATGACCAACCGGCTGCAGGCCGACGCCGGCGACGTGGAGATCCCGCCGCGCTGGCGTGTCGGCGAGGTGGCGCAGGAGATGCCCGAAACCGAGGACGGCGCCACCGACTTCGTGCTGCAGGGCGACCTGCCGCTGGTGGCGGCGCAAGCCGAGCTGCACGCGGCCGAGGCCAGCGGCGACGGCAACGCGATGGCACACGCCCACCTGGCGCTGGACGAAGCCGGTGCCTTCGACGCGCCTGCGCGCGCGCAGGCGCTGCTGCTGGGCCTGGGCTTCAAGGAC
>JADMJD010000035.1 GCA_018780805.1 Rubrivivax sp.
GGGCAGGCGTTCTCCGGGCCACGCTCGCGGGGCACTGCCCGCTGGCATCCACCCGGCTGCCATCAAGCCACGCTTTGGCAGGGCACCCGGCAGGCGACCGCGAATGGGCCCTGCGCCCGCCTGCCCGCACCCCCCGCCCCTCCACCCGCGTGGCGCGCCACGAAGCGGTGCGCCACCCTGGTCGCTTGCAGGGCGGTGGTGGTGCCTGCGGGCGCAGGGCCCATTCGCGGTCGCCTGGCTGTTGGCGCGAAGACGGCGGTGTTGATGGCAGCCTGCTGGCGCACAACGGGCGGTGCCCCGCGAGCGTGGCCCGGAGAACGCAGGCACCGCCGCCGCCCTGCCGCCACGGTCTGAATTGAAGAAGCGAGCGCGCGAGAGGACAAGAGGACAAGAAGATGAACACGATCCGCTGGGGCATCATCGGCTGCGGCAGCATGGGCCGCGAGCACATCCTGAACCTGGCCGCCTTGGGCGGCGCCGAGGTCACCGCACTCGCCGACCCCTTTGAAGGCAGCCGCACGGCCGCGCTCGCACTCTGCGACGAAGCCAGGTTCAAGACGCAGGTCTTCCACCACCACCACGAGCTGCTGCAAAGCGGGCTGTGCGATGCGGTGGCCATCGCCACGCCCAACTTCACGCACGCCAGCATCCTGCAGGATGCGCTGGCCACGGACCTGCACATCCTGGTGGAAAAACCGCTGGTCACGCGCATCGAAGACGGCCTGGACTTGTTGCGACGTGCAGAGGGTCGCGCGGGCCTGGTGTGGGTGGCCCAGGAATACCGCTACATGCCGCCGGTGGCCGAGATGATCCGCCTGGCGCACGAAGGTGCCGTGGGCCGCCTGGTGCAGGTGGCCATCCGCGAACACCGCGAGCCGTTTTATCCCAAGGTGGGTGACTGGAACCGCTTCAGCGCCAACACCGGCGGCACGCTGGTGGAGAAGTGCTGCCACTACTTCAACCTGATGGACCACATCCTGCAGGAGCGCCCGAGCCGCGTGTTCGCCAGCGGCGCGCAGGACGTGAACCACCTGGACGAAAGTTACGACGGCCCCGATGGCCCACGACGCCCCGACATCCTGGACAACGCCTACGTGATCGTCGACTACCCCAGCGGCGCCCGCGCCCATCTGGACCTGTGCATGTTCGCCGAGAACAGTGTGGACAACGAACACATCACCGTGGTCGGCCACGAAGGCAAGCTCGAATCGATGTTGCCCTCGGGTGTGCTGCGCCATGGCCGGCGAGAAGATTGGGGCCGGCGCGAGGTCTGGGGCCAGCCCTCGGGCACCGGCCGGGGCGTGGCCGTGCGCCAGGTGCGCGACACCAACATCAAGTACCTGGGCCAGCACTTCGGCGCCAGCTATGTTGAGCACCAGCGTTTTGCCGCGGCCGTGCGCCACGGCACGCCGGCCGAGATCGAGCTGGAAGAAGGCCTGCGCAGCGTGGCCACCGGGCTGGCGGCGCACATCAGCATCGCCGAGGGCCGTGTGGTCCAGATGAACGAGGTGCTGGCATGACGCTCTACCCCTCGCTGAAGGGCCGCGTGGTCTTCATCTCCGGTGGCAGCTCCGGCATCGGTGCCGAACTGGTGAGATCGTTTGCCGCACAGGGCTCGTTGGTGGCCTTCTGTGGCACCCGCGACGGTGGCGGTGACGCGCTGATCGCCGAATGCACATCAGCCGGCCACCCCGCGCCCTGGTACGCGGCCTGCGACGTGCGCGACGTTGATGCCTACCAGGCCGTGCTGGCCCGCGCTGCGGCCGATCTGGGGCCCATTCGTGTGCTGGTCAACAACGCCGGCCGCGACGACCGCCACACGATGGAAGAGGTCACGCCCGACTTCTGGGACGACCGGCTGGCGCTCAACCTCAAGCACTACTTCTTCGCCATCCAGGCCGTGGCTCCGGGCATGGCCGCGGCCGGCGGTGGCAGCGTGATCAACATGGGCTCGGTCAGCTGGATGCGCGGCCGGCCCAACCTGGTGGGCTACACCACGGCCAAGGCCGGCATCCTGGGCCTGACACGCACGCTGGCGCGTGAGCTGGGGGCACGCAACATCCGCGTCAACGCGCTGGTGCCGGGTGCCATCGTCACCGAACGCCAGACCACGCTGCACCGCGACCCGGCCGCCGACCAGGCCTTCCTGGACGCACAGTGCCTGAAGATCCGCCTGGACCCGGGCCACGTGGCCCGCCCCACGCTGTTCCTGGCCGCCGACGACAGCGACGGCATGACGGGGCAGCATGTGCTGGTGGATGCGGGGATTGCGCAGCAGTCGGTGATGGGGTGAGGCAGGGGCGACAATCGCCCCCGTGAACTACCCCGACTACAACCCCGACCTCGACACCCCGCCGCTCAGCGAGGCCGAGCTCGACGAACTCGACCAGCTGCTGGCCCACCTGCCTGGCGACGCGGTGATGAACGCCGAAGGCCTGGACGGTTACCTGACCGGCCTGCTGCTGGCGCCCACGCCGCCCGCGCAGCGCAAGAGCGAAGCATGGCTGCCCGCCGTCTGGGGCGGCGATGGTGAAGGCACACGCCCCTTTCCCAGCCAGAAACAGCGCAAGCGCGCCGCCTTCCTGGTGCTGCGCCACCTGCACACGGTGGACCTGCAGCTGCGCGGGGACCTGGACGCCTGGGAGCCGCTGTTCAGCATCGCCGAGACCCCGCAGCGCGACTATGTGGACGCCGAGGACTGGTGCATCGGCTTCCTGCAGGCCGTGGCGCTGGACGAAGCCGCCTGGGCACCGGTGTTCGACGACGCAGAACTCGCACCGCTGTTGCAGCCCTTGGTGCTGCTGGGTGGCGACGACAGCGGCCTGAGCGACGAACAAACCGCGCAGCTGGCCGACCCGGAACAGCGCGATGCGCTGAGCCGCGCGGTGGTCGATGCCGTGATCGCCGTGGCCGCTGATCAGCGGCAGCGCGCCAGCACCTCGGCCGCGGCCCGCGCCATCACGCCATAACCCGCGCGGTTGGGGTGGATGCGGTCGGACTTCAGGCTGTCGTCCGACAAGACCTCGGCCACCACGCTGGCTATCACATGGGCCTGGCCGCCTTGCGCCAGCGCGTCGTACAGGCCATGGTCGCTGGCCATGCCGGCCGCTGCGGACAGGCTGGGCGCCGGGATGCCAAAGAGCACGGGCGTGGCCCCCGCAGCCCGCACCGCCGAGACGATGGCCGTCAGGTGGCTGCGGGTCTGGTCCTCGGGCACACGGCGCAGGAAATCGTTGCCGCCGGTGGTGATCAGCACCACGGCCGGCTGGTGTTCCTCCAGCACTTCGTCGATGCGGGCCCGCAGGCCTTCGCTGCGTTCACCGTCGATGCCGAGGTTCAGCACCTCGGGGCCGTCCAGCAAGGCCTGCAGCTGCTCGGCGTACCCCTGCCCGGCGGCGCCAAAGCCTCGGGTGAGCGAGTCGCCGATGGCCAGCACCGTGCCGTCGGCCGGCAGGTGGCAGCCGGACAAGGCGTCCGGCGGCTTGCTGCAGGCCGTCAGCAGGACCAGCGCAACACAGGCCGCGGCGCGCAAACTCAGGCGCCGACGACGCCGGCCCGCTCCAGCATCGCGTGCAGCAGCACGTTGCAGCCGGCCGTGATGTGCTCGGGTTTCGCGTCTTCGATCTCGTTGTGGCTGATGCCGTCCTTGCAGGGGATGAAGATCATCCCGGACGGCGCCAGCCGCGCCATGTAGACCGCGTCGTGGCCGGCGCCGGAGACGGCGCGCATGTTGGAGTAACCCAGCGTCTCGGCGGCGCGCGCCACGGCCTCCACACACTCGGCGTGGAACACCTGCGCCGGGTAGGCCGACACCGGCGTGATCTCGATCGGCAGCCCGGTCTGCGCACTCAGCCGCGCGGCCACGGCGCGGATGTCGGCGTCCATGCTGTCGCACAGCGCGTCGCTGGCGTTGCGCATGTCGATGCTGAACTTCACCCGGCCCGGGATCACGTTGCGGCTGTTCGGGAACACCTGCACCATGCCGACGGTGCCGCGGCCGTGGTTTTGCCCATCGGACTGCGGGTGGCGGTGCGCACAGGCCACCACCTCCTGCATCAGCGTGGTGGCCACCTGCAGCGCGTCCTTGCGCAACGCCATCGGCGTCGGGCCGGCGTGTGCCTCCATGCCCGTCACCACGCAGTCGTACCAGCGGATGCCCAGCACGCCGGTCACCACACCGATGGTCTTGCCGTGGTCCTCCAGCACCGGGCCTTGTTCGATGTGGGTCTCGAAGTAGGCGCCGATGGGGTGCTGGCCCGGCACCTCGGGGCCGATGTAGCCGATGCGCTCCAGCTCGCCCTTCACCGTCTTGCCTTCGGTGTCGGTGGCCGCGTAGGCGTGTTCCAGCGTGAAGGCGCCGGCGAACACACCCGAGCCCATCATCACCGGCACGAAGCGCGAACCTTCTTCGTTGGTCCAGAACGCGACCTCGATCGGCGCCTCGGTCTGGATGCCATAGTCGTTGAGCGTGCGCACCACCTCGATGCCGGCCAGCACGCCGTAGTTGCCGTCGAACTTGCCGCCGGTGGGCTGGGTGTCGATGTGGCTGCCGGTCATGATGGGTGGCAGGCTGTTGTTGCGGCCGGGCCGGCGCATGAAGCCGTTGCCGATCTGGTCGATGCTCACCGTCATGCCGGCTTCGCGCGCCCAGCGGGTGACGAGGTCGCGGCCTTGTTTGTCCAGGTCGGTCAGCGTCAGCCGGCAGACACCGCCCTTGGGCGTGGCGCCGATGGCGGCCAGCTCCATCAGGCTGGCCCAGAGGCGTTCGCCGTTGATGCGCAGGTCGGTGATGGTGGTGGTGGCGGTGCTCATGTCTTGCTCCTCAGCGGGCCACAGCGGTGGGCGCCAGATCGGCCACGCGCTTCTGCGCGGCCGCGAAGTTGGGCCCGAAGGCCGGGCGTTTGACGTAGCGCCCGGCGCCGGCCACGGCGCGCAGGTCGCCATCGGCCCAGACCACCCGGCCCTGGCTGACGGTGTGCGTGGCCAGGCCCTGGATCTGGCGGCCTTCGAAGACGTTGAAGTCGCCCTTGGAGGCGTGGGTCTTCACCGAGATGGTCTTGGTCGCGGCAGGGTCCCACAGCACCAGGTCGGCATCGGCGCCTTCCACCACGGCGCCCTTGCGCGGGTAGAGGTTGAACAGCTTGGCGCAATTGGCCGAGGTGATGGCGACGAACTCGCTGGGCGTCAGCCGGCCGGTGTTGACCCCCGCGTCCCAGATCACGTGCATGCGGTCTTCGATGCCACCGCAGCCGTTGGGGATCTGCGTGAAGCTGCTCTTGCCCGCGGCCTTCTGCGGCGCGCAGAACACGCAGTGGTCGGTGGCCGTGGTGTGCAGGCTGCCGCTCTGCAGGCCGCGCCACAGCATCTCCTGGTGTTGTTTCGGACGAAACGGCGGGCTCATCACGTAGGCCGCCGCGGTGGCGAAATCGGGGTGCCGGTAGACGCTGTCGTCGATCACCAGGTGCCCGGCCAGCACCTCGCCGTAGACCCGCTGCCCACGGGCCCGTGCGCGGGCGATGGCCTCGGCCGATTCGATGCAGCTCACGTGCACGATGTAGATGGGCACGCCCAGCACGTCGGCGATCGCGATGGCGCGGTTCGCGGCTTCGCCTTCCACCATCGGCGGGCGGCTCAGCGGGTGGCCTTCCGGGCCGGTGATGCCCATCTTCAGCACCTCCTGCTGCAGCAGGTACACGAGCTCGCCGTTTTCCGCGTGCACGGTGGGCATGGCCCCCAGCTGCATGGCCCGGCGGAAGCTGTTCACCAGCGTCTCGTCGTCGCACATGATGGCGTTTTTGTAGGCCATGAAGTGCTTGAAGCTGTTCACGCCTTCTTCCTGCACCAGCGTGCCCATGTCGGCGTGCACGCTGTCGCTCCACCACGTGACGGCGACGTGGAAACCGTAATCGCCGGCGGACTTTTCCGCCCAGCCGCGCCAGTTGCGGTACGCGTCCATCAGCGGCTGCTGCGGATCGGGGATCACGAAGTCGATGATGCTGGTGGTGCCGCCGGTGAAGCCCGCCGCGGTGCCGCTGAAGAAGTCGTCGGCCGCCACCGTGCCCATGAAGGGCAGCTGCATGTGGGTGTGCGGGTCGATGCCACCGGGCATCACGTAGCGCCCGCCGGCGTCCAGCACCTGCGCGCTGGCGGGGGCTTCCAGCGTTGGGCCGACGGCGGCGATCTGGCCGTTGACACACAACACGTCGGCACGGAATTCACGGTCGGCGTTGACGACGGTGCCGCCGCGGATCAGCAGGGTGGACATGGTGTTTGCTCCTTGCGGGCCAGAGGCCGCGTTGTACCTCAGGCCGGCTGGCTCTGGCGCATGGGGTTGTTCGGGTGTGTGGTCCAGTCGGCCGCGGTGGCCAACACGGTCTGGCCGGTGCGTGCATCCACCTCGCCCGGCGCCAGCGGGCGCATCGTGATGCACTCGGGCACGGGGCAGACGGTGACGCACAGGTTGCAGCCCACACACTCCTCGTCCTGGACCTCGAAATGGCGCACACCGTCCTTCACCGCGGTGATGGCCTGGTGCGAGGTGTCTTCGCAGGCGATGTGGCAGCGCCCACATTCGATGCACTTGTCGGGGTCGATCACGGCCTTGCTGACGGCGTTCAGGTTCAGGTGCTGCCACTCGGTGACAGTGGGCAGCGCGCGGCCCTGGAAATCGGCGGTGGTGGCAAAACCCATGCTGTCCATGTAGTCCGACAGCCCGTCGATCATCTCCTGCACGATCTTGAAGCCATAGACCATGGCCGCGGTGCAGACCTGCACGTTGCCGGCGCCGAGGGCGATGTAGTCCAGCGCATCGCGCCAGCTGCCCACGCCGCCGATGCCGCTGATCGGCAGGCCGGCCGTGGCCGGGTCGCGCCCGATCTGCGCCACCATGTTCAGCGCGATGGGCTTGACCGCCGGGCCGCAATAACCGCCGTGCGAACCCTTGCCGCCGGTGGAGGGGCTCATGGTCAGCGTCGCCGGGTCCACGCCCATGATGGAGGTGATGGTGTTGATCAGCGACACCGCGTCGGCCCCACCGGCCTTGGCCGCGCGCGCGGGCTGGCGGATGTCGGTGATGTTGGGCGTGAGCTTCACGATCACCGGCAACTTGCTGTACTGCTTGCACCAGGCGGTGACCATCTGGATGTACTCCGGCACCTGGCCCACGGCGGCACCCATGCCCCGTTCGCTCATGCCGTGCGGGCAGCCGAAGTTCAGCTCGATGCCATCGCAGCCGGTGTCTTCCACCCGCGGCAGGATGGCCTTCCAGGCGCTCTCGGTGCAGGGCACCATCAGCGACACCACCACCGCACGTTCGGGCCAGCTGCGCTTGACGGCGCGGATCTCGTCCAGGTTCAGCTGCAGCGGGCGGTCGGTGATCAGCTCGATGTTGTTGAAGCCCAGCAGCCGCCGGTCGGGTGTCAGCAGCGCGCCATAACGCGGGCCGTTGACGTTGACGATGGGCGGGCCGTCTTCGCCCAGCGTCTTCCAGACCACGCCACCCCAGCCGGCCTCGAAGGCGCGGTGGATGTTGTAGGCCTTGTCGGTGGGCGGCGCGCTGGCCAGCCAGAAGGGGTTGGGGCTGGTGATGCCGGCAAAGGTGTTGCGCAGGTCGGCCATGGTGTTCTCCTCCTTCAGGCCAGTTCGGCGTGGATGGCGGCAGCGGCACGTTTGCCGTCTTCCACCGCTTCGACCGTCAGGTCGCGCCCGCCGGCGCGGCAGTCGCCGCCGGCGTACAGGCGCGGCACGCCAGTGCGGCCGTCGTCGTCCACCAGCACGCGGCCGCCGTGCAGGGCCACGCCGCTGCCTTGCAACGGCGATGCATCCAGCTTCTGGCCGATGGCCTTCAGCACGGTGTCGGCCGCCAGTTGCAGCTCGCCGCCCTCGCCCTCGAAGCGCACGCCGGCCACATGTCGGCCACAGCCGTCGGGCAGCAGTGCCACCGGTCGATACCTGAAGTGCAGGCGCACACCGTTCGTCTGCGCCCAGTCGCGTTCTTCGTGCGAGGCCGACATCTGTTCCGGCCCGCGGCGGTAGACCATGTGCACCTCTTCGGCGCCCAGCAGCTTGCTTTGCACCGCGGCGTCCACCGCCGTCATGCCACCGCCGATCACCACCACGCGCCGGCCCACCGGCAGCGCGGTGAGGTCGGGCGCCTGGCGCAGCTCGGCGATGAAGTCCACCGCGTCGCGCACACCGCCCAGGTCCTCGCCCGGCAGGCCCAAAGCGCCCGTCTGGCCCAGGCCCAGGGCCAGGTAGACGGCGTCGAAGGCTTCGAGCAGGCCGTCGATCTGCGCCGCGTTCTCCAGCCGCCAGGCCAGCTGCAGGGTGATGCCGCCGATCTGCAGCAGCCAGTCCAGCTCGGCCTGCGCAAACCCGCCGGCCATCTTGTAGTGCGCCAGGCCGTACTGATTCAGGCCGCCGGCCGCGGGGCGGGCGTCGTGCAGCACCACCTCGTGGCCGCGCCGCGCCAGCTCGAAGGCACAGGCCAGGCCGGCCGGCCCGGCGCCGACGATGGCCACGCGGCGCCCGGTGGGCGCGGCGCGCGTGAACAGCGCCGTCACCGGCCGGTCCATCACCGCGTCCACCGCATAGCGCTGCAGCCGGCCGATGGCCACCGGCTGGCCCAGCTGCGCCACGCGCACGCAGACCTCCTCGCACAGCTCTTCGGTCGGGCAGGCGCGGGCGCAGGTGCCGCCCAGCGGGTTGGCCTGCAGGATGGCGCGCGCCGCGCCGCGCAGGTTGTCCTCGGCGATGCGGCGGATGAAGCTGGGCACGTCGATGCCCGTGGGGCAGGCCACCATGCAGGGCGCATCAAAGCAGTAGAGGCAGCGCTCGGCCTCCACCAGCGCCTGCGTGCGCGTCAGCCGGGGCGCAGCATCGGCAAAGGCATCGGCCAGCGCCGCCGCGCTGCGGCGGCCAGGCTGGACATCGGGTTCGGGCATTGCGGCCATGCGGCGCTCTCCTTCGGGGGTCGTCACGCACAAGTTCGCGCACAAAATCGCGCACAAAAACTGACCATTCGGTCAAGTTCTAACCCATCGTACGCAACCCGCATGCCAGGGCGCATGCGGGTGTTCACCAGTCCGGCGGCCGGCGCGCGCACGCTGGCGGTGCACACCCGGGTTCTTCCGGGCACCGTTTGCTGGCATGAAACTGGCTTCCCTGGGCCAGAATAAGCTGACCATTCGGTTAACTTCACTCCCCTTGCCCCACCCCGTGAGCCCTGAACCCGATCTGGCCGTGTCCGTCCGCCGCGCGAGCGTGGTGTATCCCTCTGCCGGTGGCCCGGTGCACGCGCTGGCCGAGGTGGACCTGGCCATCGCCCCCGGCGAGTTCGTGTCGCTGATCGGCCCTTCCGGCTGCGGCAAGACCACGCTGCTGCGCGTGGTGGCCGATCTGGAGCCGATCAGCGGCGGCAGCGTGCTGGTCAACGGCATGAGCCCGCACGACGCCCGCCTGGCCCGGGCCTACGGTTATGTCTTCCAGGCGCCCGCGCTTTTTCCCTGGCGCACGGTGCTGGCCAACGTGATGCTGCCGTTGCAGATCCAGGGCCGCAGCGCGGAGGAGTGCCAAGCCGTGGCGATGGAGCAGCTGGGCCGCGTGGGCCTGCAGGGCATGGAAGGGCGCTACCCCTGGCAGCTCTCCGGCGGGCAGCAGCAGCGGGTGTCCATCGCGCGGGCGCTGGGCTTCGAACCGCGTCTGCTGATGATGGACGAGCCCTTCGGCGCGCTGGACGAGATCACACGCGACCGGCTGAACGAACAGCTGCAGCAGCTGTGGGAACGCGAACGCCGCACGGTGGTGTTCGTCACGCACTCCATCGCCGAGGCGGTGTACCTGTCCACGCGCATCGTCGTGATGTCGCCGCGGCCGGGGCGCATCGTCAAGGACATCCGCTCGCCGCTGCCGCCCACCCGCCACCTGGGGTTGCGCGACACCCCCGAGTTCATGGCCGTGGCGCATGAGCTGCGGGAGGCGCTGGCGCATGACTAGGCTGCAGCGCAGCGGCCCGGTGGCCTTTGTGCTTCTTTGCATCGGCGTCCTCTGGTACGCCGGTGCCGTCGGCATGAACGCGCAGGGCGTGATTGAACGTGTGCTGGCCGATCAACCCGGCTGGACGACGCAAGACCTCGTCAGCGCGACGCTGAACATGGAACGCCCGGTGCTGCCGGCACCGCACCAGGTGGTGCTGGACCTGTACAGCAGCCTGGTCGACTGGCCGCTGGATTCGCCCCGCAACCTGCTGTTCCACGCCGCGGTGACGGCGCAGTCCACGCTGGTGGGCTTCGTGCTCGGCACGCTGCTGGGCGTGCTGCTCGCGGCGGCCATCGTGCACTCGCGCACGCTGGACCGGGCGCTGCTGCCCTGGATCGTCGCTTCGCAGACGGTGCCGGTGCTGGCCATCGCGCCCATCGTGCTGGTGATCCTCGGCAGCCTGGGCATGAGCGGTGTCGCGCCCAAGGCCGCGATCGCGATGTACCTGTGTTTTTTTCCGGTGACGGTGGCGATGGTGCAGGGCCTGCGGTCGCCGCAGCGCATCGAGACCGAACTGCTGCACACCTACGCCGCCAGCCGCTGGCAGGCGTTCTGGATGCTGCGCATGCCTGCGGCCCTGCCTTTTCTGCTGCCTTCGCTGCGGGTGGCGATTGCCGCCGGCCTGGTGGGCGCGATGGTGGCCGAGCTGCCCACCGGCGCGCAGGCCGGGCTGGGCGC
>JADMJD010000148.1 GCA_018780805.1 Rubrivivax sp.
GCCCATGTGCAGCTTGCCGCTGGGGTAGGGCAGCATCGAGCAGGCGTAGAACTTGGGGCGCGAGGCGTCTTCGGTCACCCGGGCCGCGCCGGTGGATTCCCAGTGCGCCTGGGCGGCGGCTTCAACCTCGGCGGGCATGTACTTGTCGTTCATGCCGCAGATTGTAGGGAGCCGGCCTGCCTACTTCGGTGCTGGCGCTTCCGTGACGAAGCCGATCCGGTTCAGCCCGGCCTGCTGCACCAGGCCGATGAGTTCCGCCACACGCCCGTAGGGCACGGCCTGGTCGGCGCGCAGCTGCACCTCGGTGCCGGGGTCGCGGCGTGCGGCCTCCTGCACACGGGCCGCCACCACCTCGGCCGAGGCCGGCACGTCACCGACGAACAGCTGGCCCTCGGCATCGATGGCCAGGGCCACGAAGACCGGCGCGTCCTGGTTCTGGCCGGCGTCGGTCTTGGGCAGGTCCAGCTTCAGGCTGCTGCCGATCAAGGGCGCGGTGATGATGAAGATCACCAGCAGCACCAGCATGACGTCGATCAGCGGCGTCATGTTGATCTCGCTCATCGGCTGCGAGGTGGGTGAGCGCTCCAGGCGACCGAAGGCCATGGCCGGGGGCTCAGGCGCGCCGGTCCAGCACCATCTGGCGCAGGTCGTGGGCAAAACCTTCCAGCTCGGCTTCGCTGGCGGCGATCCACTTGCCGAACAGGTTGTAGGCCAGCACCGCCGGCACGGCCACGGCGATGCCGGCGGCCGTCATGATCAGGGCCTCGCCCACCGGACCGGCCACCTTGTCAATGGTGAGCTGGCCCGCGTTGGCGATGCCGGCCAGCGCGTGGTAGATGCCCCAGACGGTGCCGAACAGGCCTACAAACGGCGCGGTGCTGCCCACCGAGGCCAGCAGCACCTGGCCGAACTGCAGGTGCGCCAGGCCGCGGTGCAGTGCGTCGCGCAGGCGGCGCGTGAGCTGGGCCTCCTGCGTGCTGCCGCTGGCCAGGGTGCCGCTCGCGGCCTGTGCCGTGGCGGCTTCGAGCAGTGGCAGCAGGACTTGTTCACGGTCCATGCCGGCCAGGCGGCTGCGGCCATCGTCTAGCGAGGCCGCGGCCCAGAACAGCGGCACCGCGCGTGTGATGTCGGCGCTGGCGCGGCGCAGCACCCAGGCCTTCCAGAAGATCAGCACCCAGGCCGCCACCGACATCAACAGCAGCGCCAGCGCCACGGCACGGCCGACGCCGTCGGCCAGTTGCCAGTAGTCCTGCCAATCACTCATCGGGTGCTCATCGCAGGTTCATGCGGTGGTGTTCAGGTTCAGCACGTCGGCCATGCCGTACAGGCCGGGCGGTCGATCGGCCAGGAAATGGGCGGCGCGCAGGCTGCCCTGGGCGTAACCCAGGCGGTTGCTGGACTTGTGCGTGATCTCGATGCGCTCGCCGGTGCCGGCAAACAGCACGGTGTGGTCGCCAACGATGTCGCCGCCGCGGATGGCGGCAAAACCGATGCTGCCCGCCTGGCGCTCACCGGTGTGGCCTTCGCGGGCGTAGACGGCGCAGTCCTTCAGCTGGCGGCCCTGGGCCTGCGCGATGGCCTCGCCCATGGCCAGTGCGGTGCCGCTGGGCGCATCCACCTTGTGCCGGTGGTGGGCCTCGATGATCTCGATGTCGTAGTGGTCGGCCAGCGCCCGGGCCGCCATCTCCAGCAGTTTGATCGTCACGTTGACCCCGATGCTCATGTTGGCCGCGAAGACGATGGGCAGTGACTTGGCGGCCTCGGCGATGGCAGCCTTGCCGGCATCGTCGAAACCCGTGGTGCCGATGACCATGCGCACGCCCCGCTGCTGGCAGGCGGCCAGGTGGGCCAGCGTGCCGGCGGGGCGGGTGAAGTCGATCAGCACGTCCGCGCTGGCCAGCGCCGTGGGCAGGTCGGCGGTGATGGCCACCCCGCTGTCGCGGCCGAGGAAGGCGCTGGCATCGCTGCCCAGCGCCGGGCTGCCCGGCACATCCAGCGCACCCACCAGCGTGTCGCCGGGGCTGGCCCCCACGGCTTCGATCAGCATGCGGCCCATGCGGCCGGAGGCGCCGGCGATGGCAAAACGCATGTCAGTCCCGCGCGGCCGCCCGAAGGGACTGACACGCCCCCAGGGCCACAAAGAGGCCCTTCATGTGGCCTTGGGGCCGCGAACGCAGTGAGCTCGGGGGCGTCATCTCTTCAGGAATCTTCGAGCGGCGGGTAAGGCCGCACCGGGCCCACGGGCTCGGCGGCCGGGTCCGCGCGCGGGGGTGGCTTGGGCAGTGCGGCACGTTCTTCCGCCGTCAGCTCCAGCTTGCGGGCCGTGAATTCGCGCTGCCGGGTGATGGACGAGACAAACTCCCTTTCCGTGGGCAACTCGGGGGCGGCTATGGTCTTCAGTGCATCGCCGGCAAACACCAGCGTGATGGCACGCCGCTGTGGCTCGGCGCCCTGGCGGCGGATCACGAACAGGTAGTCCCAGCGGTCGGCGTGGAAGATGTCGGTCACCAGCGGCGAGCCGAGTGCATCCCGCACCTGGCGGCGCGACATGCCGACCTTGACGCGGTCCATCTGCTCCTTGGTGATCACGTTGCCCTGCACGATCTCCATGCGGTAGGGCGTGACCAAGCCAAACAGGCTCTCGCTGGTCTTGAGCTGCGATGCACAGCCACCCAGGGCGAGCAGGGCGCAGGCGGACAACAGGGCACGGAACATGGATTCGGCGGGCGGCGGCGGGGGCCGCAGGCAGGCGCTGGCTATGATCGCGGCATTCTAGCGGGCACCCGTCCGCCGGGCTGCCCCCCGAGACCCCGCCATGACGCACGTCGAAGAGCTCAAGAGCAGCGGCCTCAAGGCCACACTGCCGCGCATCAAGATCCTGGAGGTCTTCCAGCACGCCAAACGCCGCCACATGACGGCCGAAGACGTGTTCAAGGCCTTGTTGACCGACGGCTCCGACATCGGCCTGGCCACCGTCTACCGGGTGCTGATGCAGTTTGAGCAGGCCGGGCTGCTGACCCGCAGCAACTTCGAATCGGGCAAGGCGGTGTTCGAGCTCAACGAAGGCCAGCACCACGACCACCTGGTCTGCCTGAGCTGCGGCCGGGTGGAAGAGTTTTTCGACCCCGAGATCGAAGCCCGCCAGCGTGCCGTGGCGGCCGCGCGGGGGTTTGAGCTGCAGGAGCACTCCTTGGCGCTCTACGCCAACTGCATCAAGTCCGCCTGCCCCCACAAGGCAGCGAAGTAGCCCGAGGCCGGGCTCACGACGAAGGGTCGCCGCGCTCCATCGCCCGCTGGTGGCGGGCGACAAACTCCTGGTAGGTGTCGATGCCACGCAGCTGCAGCACGGTGTTTCGCACCGCGGCTTCCACCAGCACGGCCAGATTGCGGCCGGCGTCCACCGCGATCACCACCTTGCGCACCGGGATGCCCAGGATCTCTTCGTGCAGCGGCTCGTAGGGCAGGCGCTCGAACTCGCGCTCCATCGTTTCCTTGCGCACCAGGTGCACGATGAGCTTGAGCCGCATCTTGCGGCGCACCGCGGTCTCGCCAAAGATGGCCTTGATGTCCAGCAGGCCGATGCCGCGCACCTCCAGCAGGTTCAGCAGCAGCTCGGGGCAGCGGCCCTCCAGCGCGGTCTGGCTGATGCGGAAGATGTCCACCGCGTCGTCCGCCACCAGGCCGTGGCCGCGGCTGATCAGCTCCAGGCCGAGCTCGCTCTTGCCAAGCCCGGATTCGCCGGTGAGCAGAACCCCCAGGCCCAGGATGTCCATGAACACACCGTGGCGGGTGGTGCGGTCGGCAAACAGCTGCGCCAGGTATCCCCGCACGACGTCGATCACATGGCCGGCCGATTCGGCGGTGACGAAGAGCGGGATCTCGGCACGGTCGCAGATGGCCACCAGGCGGTCGGGTGGCACCTGCCCGTCGGCGACGATGATCACCGGCGGGTCCAGCGTGACGATGCGCGAGATGCGCCGTTCCTGGTCCTCGGGCGAGGCCGCCTGCAGGTAGGCCACCTCGCGCACACCGACGATCTGCACCCGGTACGGGTGGATGTAGTTCAGGTAGCCCACCAGGTCGGCGGCTGAGCGGGCATCGCGCACCGCGGCTTCGTCGAAACGTCGGTCGGGCTGCGCATGGCCCGCCACCCATTCCCAGCGCAGCGCCGTGCGGTGGTGTTCGAAGAGCGCTTCGGCGCTCATCGAGGTGGGTTTCATCGGACCCGCGGGCCGGCCGCCGGGCCGCCCCAAGGCCGGCCGCTCCCCTTGGGGGGCGACGCGAAGCGTCTTGGGGCCGTCATGTCACGCGACCGACTTCAGGGGTTCCCAGTCGGAGATCAGCTTGTGCACCCCGGCCGCGTCGGTCTCGGTCTTCAGGCGCTCGCGCAGTTCCCGGTCGGACAGCATCTCGGCGATCTCGGACAGGATCTCCAGGTGCCGCTGGGTGGCGGCCTCGGGCACGAGCAAAAAGATCAGCAGCAGCACCGGCTCGTCGTCCGGTGCGTCGAAGGGGATGGCCTGCTGCACACGCAACACGGCGGCCAGCGGGTTTTTCAGCCCCTTGATGCGGCCGTGCGGGATGGCCACACCATGGCCCAGCCCGGTGGAGCCCAGGCGTTCGCGGGCAAACAGGTTGTCGGTGACGATGCCGCGTGCGATGGCGTGCTGGTTCTCGAACAGCAGGCCGGCGTGTTCGAACACCCGCTTCTTGCTGGTGGCGTCCACGTGCACCAGGACGTTGGTGGCGGGCAGGATGGCGGCAAGACGGTTCATGTCAGCAGAAATTCCTTCGCCACCGCGGAGTCTTGTTACAGATCGGAAAAGAATTATAGGAAGCCGGCTTGCGGCTTGTGTGCACTGCACCACCGATGTGGGGGGAAGTCAACGCCGAGCGCGGCATGGCGGCAACACCTGCATGCCGCCGCCATGCAAAAGCGGCCCGAAGGCCGCGTGCAGAGCAGGGAGAAAGACGGCTCAGGCCAGCTCGGCGCCCATGCGTTTGGGGGCGGCGTGGTGGTGGTCCTGCAGGCGGTCCTTGTGGCGCACCACCTGGCGGTCGAGTTTGTCCATCAACTGGTCGATGGCGGCGTACATGTCCTCGTGGGACTGCTCGACGAAGATGTCGCGGCCCTTGACGTGCAGGGTCACTTCAGCCTTCTGCCTTCGTTCCTTCTCCTTCAGCTTCTCCACGGTCAGCAGCACGGTGACGTCGACCACCTGGTCGAAATGGCGGGTGACACGGTCTAGTTTGGTGAGCACGTACTCACGCAGGGCTGGCGTCACTTCGAGATGGTGTCCGCTGATCGTCAGGTTCATCAGGACTTCCTTTCACGTGGGGAGGGGCCGATGCCGGCCGGCACTGTCAAGCCAGCCGACAGCCCCAGTGTGCGCCCGTTGCCCCACCCTGACAAGCTTGTGGAAAGGCCGCAGACGAGGCAGGATGCACGGATCCTGTGTAAGGTTCGTCGACGTTCTCGGGAGCCTCACACATGCCCTTTCGCAGCCTCCTGCTGGCCCTTGTGGTCAGCACCGCGGTGTCCGCGCCGCACGCCGCCGAGCCCCCGCTGCCCATCTTCGACACCCACCTGCACTACAGCCACGACGCCTGGGAGCGCCTGCCACCGGCCGCCGCCGTGGCGCTGCTGCGCCAGGCCGGGCTGAAGGCGGCGGTGGTCTCCAGCAGCAGCGACGAAGGCACGCAGAAGCTCTATGCCGCCGCGCCCGACCTGGTGCTGCCGGCGCTGCGCCCGTACCGCAGCCGTGGCGAGATCGGCAGCTGGATGCACGACAGCACGGTCGTGCCTTACCTGGAGCAGCGGCTGGCGACCTACCGCTACGTGGCCATCGGCGAGTACCACATCTACGGCGCCGACGCCGACGGGCCCGTGATGCGGCGCGTGGTGCAGCTGGCCCGCCAGCATGGGCTGCTGCTGCACTCGCACAGCGATGCTGACGCCATCACGCGCCAGTTCCAGCAGGACCCGAACGCCCGCATCCTGTGGGCCCACGCCGGCTTCGACCGGCCCGAGCGTGTGCGAGAGCTGCTGCGCCGGCACAAGAACCTGTGGTGCGACCTCGCGTTCCGCAGCGACCACGCCAGCGGTGGCCAGGTCGACCCGGCCTGGCGCGAAGCTTTCCTGGAGTTCCCCGACCGTTTCCTCGTCGGCACCGACACCTTCACGCCCGAGCGCTGGTACTACGTGGGTGAACACGCGCGCTGGACGCGCGAGTGGCTGGCCAGCCTGCCGCCGGCGGTGGCCGAGCAGATCGCGTGGAAAAACGGCGAGCGCCTGTTCGGCGCGCTGAGGGCGGCGCTGAAGCCGTGAGGCGCTGGCTGCCCTGGTTGCTCGCCGTGCCGGCGGTTGTTGCTGCGGCCTGCCCGCCTGCCGCGGCCGATGGCACGTTGGTGTCCGGCAGCGGGGTGCAGGCCGCGTGGCGGGTGGCCGATGCCGCCGCGATTGGCGTGTCAGAACACTTCGCCTTGTTTGTGCGCCTGTGTCCGGCCACGGCCGAGCTGCTGGCGGTCGACGCCACGATGCCGGCCCACCGACATGGCATGAACTACCGGCCGGCCCTGAAGCCGCTGGGCGACGGGCGCTGGCGTGTCGAGGGCCTGCTGTTCCACATGCCGGGCCAATGGGAATTGCGGCTTGATGTGCGGCTTGATGTGCGGCTGGATGCGCGGCTGAACGGCCAGACGCAGGCCCTGCGCACAACCGTCGAGCTGCCGTGACACGGGCCTGGGTCCGGGCCGCGCTGCTGGCCGCCACGCCGCTGTGGGCCTGCGCCCAGGGGCTGGACTTCAGCCCCGCCGAGCGCCGCAGCATCGGGGCCCACGGCCCCTGGCCCGTGGTGGCCGCCCCCGACACCAGCAACCGGCTGGAGCGCGATCCGGCGGCCATCACGCTCGGCCGGCGGCTCTTCTTCGACCCCGCGCTGTCGGGCAACGGCCAGATCGCCTGCGCCAGCTGCCACCGGCCGGCGCAGGCCTTCCAGGATGGCCGCAGCACGGCCATCGGCCTGGGTCCGGGCGTGCGCAACACCCAGAGCGTGCTGGATCTGGCCGGCCAGCGCTGGTTCGGCTGGGACGGCGGCAGCGATTCGCTCTGGGCCGCCAGCCTGCGCCCGCTGCTGAACCCGGCCGAGATGGGCAGCAGCGCGGCGCAGGTGGCCGCCCGGGTGCGGCACGAGCCGCTGCTGGCGGGTGCCAGCGATGAGGCCACGCTGGCCAACGTCGCCAAGGCGCTGGCCGCGTACCAGGCCACGCTGGTGTCGCCCCGCACGGCGTTTGATGACTTCCGCGATGCATTGGCGCGCGGTGATGCCCCCGCCGCGGCGCGTTACCCGCTGGCAGCGCAGCGCGGCCTGCAGCTCTTTGTCGGCCGTGGCCGCTGCGGTTTCTGCCACGCCGGGCCGCGTTTCAGCAACGGCGAGTTCGCCGACATCGGCGTGCCGTTTTTTGTGGCCGGCGGTGTGGATGCCGGCCGCCATGCTGGCCTGCGTGTGCTGCAGGCCAGCCCCTTCAACCGCCTGGGGCCGCACGCCGACGACGGCGGTGCCGGTGCCGTGGCCACACGCCATGTGCGGCAGGAGCATCGCCAGTTCGGCGAGTTCAAGGTGCCCACGCTGCGCGGCCTGCGCCAGACCGCGCCTTACTTCCACGACGGCAGCGCCGCCACGCTCGCGGCCGTGCTGCGGCACTATTCGGACCTGAACGAAGAACGCCTGCACGCCGACGGTGAACGCATCCTGGTGCCGCTGAAGCTCAGCGCGCAGGAAACCGCCGACCTGCTGGCTTTCCTCGACACCCTTTCACCCTGACCGGACCCTTGTGATGCGCATCGATTTCATCTCCGACGTGGCCTGCCCCTGGTGCGCCGTGGGCCTGCACGGCCTGCAGCGCGGGCTGGACCTGCTGGGCGACGAGATTCCAGTGGAGCTGCACTGCCAGCCCTTCGAGCTGAACCCCGACCTCGGCCCGGGTGGCCGCGACATCGTGGAGTACCTGCGCGAGAAGTACGGCGCCACACCGGAGCGCATCGCCGCGACCCAGGCCACGTTGAAAGAGCGCGGCGAGGCCGTGGGTTTCCAGTTCGGACCTCGCACACGCACCTGGAACACCTTCGACGCCCACCGGCTGCTGCACTGGGCCGGGCTGGAAGGCCACCACGACGCGGATCAGGCCGGTCACCAGTGGGCGCTGAAACAGGCGCTGCTGCAGGCCTACCACGGCGAAGGCCGCAACCCGTCCGACACCGAGGTGCTGGTGGCCTGTGCCGAGGCCGCCGGCCTGGATGGCGAAGCCGCGCGCGAGGTGCTGGCCAGCGGCCGTTACGCCGACGAGGTGCGGGCGCAGGAGCAGCACTGGCAGCGCCTGGGCATCAACGCCGTGCCCTCGGTGGTGGTGAACGGCCGCCACCTGATCCAGGGCGGGCAACCGCCCGAGGTGTACGCCCAGGCGCTGCGCGAGATCGCGGCAGAAGCCTAGCGGTACAGCGGCAGCGCCACGACGCGGGCTTCGATGTCGGCGAGCATCACGCGGTAGGCCGGGGCGCCGACACCGCCGTAGCGTGCGACGAACTCCGCCTCGGGCAGAAACTCCGGCAGGTCGGACACGTCCGGCAGCAGCTGGACAGGCGCCGCCAGGGCCGCCTGCAGCCGCCGCGGTGCGCGCACCGCCAGCTGGCCCAGCCGCGTGCCGGCGCGGTTGACGGCGATGTCGTTGAAGCTGAAACCGCTGCCCTGGCGCGCATCGCTCACTTCCTTGACCAGGCCCAGCGCGTCCGACAGCGGGCCACTGCCTTCGGCCGCCAACGCCGCCGACACCATGAAGTGCAGCGGGAAGTCCGGTCGGCCGGCGAGCGACACCCCGCGCTGCGGAATCCGGGGCCACGGGCGGGCCGCTGGCAGCAGGGCCTGCAGCGGGCGGCCTGTGACATGCGCCGCCAGCACCAGCAAGGCGGCGCGGTTTTCGGCCGCTGCATCGCTGGCGTCGCCCTCGGGGCCGCTGCGTTGCCGGGCCAGGCTGAACAGCGGCGCCAGCAGGGCCGGCAAGTCCTGCGCACCGGGCTGGGCGCGCACCAGCCGGTCCAGCGCATCGTGGTAGATCCGCAGCCGCGCCAGCTGCGGTGCCGGCACCAGCCAGTCGGCCATGCGTCCGGGGATGTCGGCGCGCCAGCGGTAGACCACCAGCGCACGGTCGGCCTGCCAGCGGGTGCCCTGCAGCACCTGGTGCCAGCCGGGCCAGTCGCCTTGCGGCGGGTCGAGCAGGTGCAGCACCAGTGCCAGTGCGGGCTCGGCCAGCGCACCAGGCAGCACCAGCTGGCCCAGCTGCGCACGTTGCAGCACCGGTCGGGTGGCGCCGTCGCCCAGATCCAGCACGGCGTTGAGCCAGAAGCGGCGCCAGGGCAGGCTGATCTGCAGTTGCAAATGGCCCTCGGCCAGGCGGACCCGGGCCGCGCCACCGCCCAGCCGGGCCGCCTGCTGGGCCAGCCATTGCAGGTCGGCGGCGCTGGCCTGCAGCACGTAGAGCCGGCCGTCGCGGGCGCGACGCGGGTCGTGGGTGCGCAACCATTGCCGCAGGTGCAGCACGGCGTTGGCGTCGGTGGCCACGCTGCCGGCGATGCGGGGCGAGGCGTCGAGGGCCAGCACGGCCGCCAGCAGCACCGCAGCCACCAGCAGGGCCGGCGCCAGCAGCCACCAGCGCCCGCGGCGCCACCAGGAAGAAGAGCTGGGCATGCACCGAGTCTGCCACCGGCCCGGTGTGATAATCCAAGGCTGCCCGCCCCCTCCCCGACGGACACCCTCCAACCGCGCCGGACCATGCTCAACCTGTTCACGCTGGCCAACGGCAGGCTGATCCAGCACGAGATCGACCAAGCGTCGGATCTGGTTCACCTGCAGCCGGTCTGGGTGGACCTGGAAGCGCCGACGCCCGAAGAAAAGGCTTGGATCCAGGCTCGCTTCGGCCTGGGCATCCCCGACGATGTGGACGACGACGACCTCGAAGAGTCGGCGCGTTTCTACGAGGGCGACAACGGCGAGCTGCACATCCGCAGCGACTTCCTGATCGAAGGTGACACCGGCCCCGACGGCACGCCGGCGCGCAACGTGCGGGTGGCCTTCATCCTCTACCAGCAGGTGCTGTTTTCCATCCACGCCGAGGACCTGCCGGTGTTCCGCCTGCTGCGCCTGCGGGCACGCCGCATCCCGGCGCTGATCGAAGACGCCAAGGACGTGCTGCTCAAGCTCTTCGACGCCGACGCCGAATATTCGGCCGACACGCTGGAAGGCATCTACGACAAGCTGGAGCTGGTGAGCGCGCGTGTGCTCAAGCAGGACGTGGACGACCGCGCCGCCGGCGAGGCGCTGTCGGCCATTGCACGCGAGGAAGACCTGAACGGCCGCATCCGCCGCAACGTGATGGACACGCGGCGTGCGGTGAGCTTCATGATGCGCAGCCGCATGCTCAACGCCGAACAGTTCGAGGAAGCGCGGCAGATCATGCGCGACATCGATTCGCTCGATTCGCACACCGCCTTCCTGTTCGACAAGATCAACTTCCTGATGGACGCCACGGTGGGTTTCATCAACATCAACCAGAACAAGATCATCAAGATCTTCTCGGTGGCCAGC
>JADMJD010000069.1 GCA_018780805.1 Rubrivivax sp.
ACGTGAGCCACCTGAACCTGCACAAGACCTTCTGCATCCCGCACGGCGGTGGTGGCCCGGGTGTCGGCCCGGTGTGTGTGGTGGAAGACCTGGTGCCCTACCTGCCGGGCCATGCCACGGCCACGGGCGTTGAATCGCCGGTCGGAGCCGTGTCGGCCGCACCGCTGGGCAATGCAGCGGTGCTGCCCATCCCGTGGATGTACATCCGCATGATGGGCGTGGAAGGCCTGCAGGCCGCCACCGAGACCGCCATCCTGGCCGCCAACTACGTGGCGGCACGCCTGGCGGACCACTACGACATCCACTTCAGCGGCGACGTGCCGGGCCTGAAGGGCGGCGGCGTGGCGCACGAGTGCATCCTGGACATCCGCCCGCTGCAGAAAACCAGCGGCGTCGGCGCCGAAGACGTGGCCAAGCGGCTGATCGACTACGGCTTCCACGCACCCACACTCAGCTTCCCGGTGGCCGGCACGCTGATGGTGGAGCCCACCGAAAGCGAGCCGCTGGTGGAACTGGACCGCTTCTGCGACGCGATGATCGCGATCCGCGGCGAGATTGCGCGGGTGGAACAGGGCGAGTGGCCGCAGGACCAGAACCCGCTGAAAAACGCGCCGCACACCGCCGCGGCGCTGCTCGCCAGCGACTGGCAACGCCCCTACACCCGCGAAGAAGCCGCTTACCCGGTGCCCAGCCTGAAGCGTGCCAAATACTGGAGCCCGGTGGGCCGCATCGACAACGTGCACGGCGACCGCAACCTGTTCTGCAGCTGCCTGCCCGTCAGCGCCTACGACTGAACCGGACACGCAGCCATGGCCGTCTCCGTCTTCGACCTCTTCAAGATCGGCATCGGCCCCAGCAGCAGCCACACGGTCGGCCCGATGCGTGCCGCGCGGCTGTTTGTGGCCCGGCTGCTGCACGACGGGCAGCTGGCCGCCACGGCCCGTGTGCAGGCGCAGCTCTACGGCTCGCTGGGTGCCACCGGCAAGGGCCACGGCAGCGACAAGGCCGTGCTGCTGGGCCTGGCCGGGCACGAGCCCGACACGGTGGACGTCGATGCGGTGCCGGCGCTGCTGGCCGCGATGCGCAATGACAAACACATCGCCTTGTTGGGCCAGCACGCGGTGGCCTTCAACGAACGTGAAGACCTGAAGTTCCACCGCCGGGAAACGCTGCCCTTCCACACCAACGGGCTGCGTTTCACGGCCTTCGACACGGCCGGCGGCGAGATCGCCAGCCGGGTGTACTACTCGGTGGGCGGCGGTTTCGTGGTCAGCGACGAGGTCGCGGCCGATGGCCGCAAGCAGAAGGTCATCGCACCCGACACCACGGTGCTGGCCCACCCCTTCCACAGCGGCGACGAACTGCTGGTGCTGACGCAGCAACAGAACTGCAGCATCGCGCAGATCATGCGGCGCAACGAACACCACTGGCGCAGCGACGACCAGATCGACGCCGGCCTGCTGCGCATCTGGCAGGTGATGCAGGACTGCGTGGCCCGCGGCTGCAACACCGACGGTGTGCTGCCGGGTGGATTCCAGGTCAAGCGCCGGGCCGCGCCGCTCAAGCGTGCCCTGACCGAACACCCTGAACAGGCGCTGCGCGACCCGCTGCAGGTGCTGGACTGGATCAACCTCTACGCACTCGCGGTCAACGAAGAAAACGCCGCTGGCGGGCGCGTGGTGACGGCGCCCACCAACGGCGCGGCCGGCATCGTGCCGGCGGTGCTGCACTACTACCGGCGCTTTGTGCACGGTGCCAGCGATGCGGGGGTCATCGACTTCCTGCTCACCGCCGCCGCCATCGGCATCCTCTACAAGGAAAACGCCAGCATCAGCGGCGCCGAGGTCGGCTGCCAGGGCGAGGTGGGCGTGGCCTGCAGCATGGCCGCCGGTGCGCTGTGCGCGGTGCTGGGCGGCACGCCGGCGCAGGTGGAAAACGCGGCCGAGATCGGCATGGAGCACCACCTGGGCCTCACCTGCGACCCGGTGGGCGGGCTGGTGCAGATCCCGTGCATCGAACGCAACGCGATTGCGTCGGTGAAGGCCATCAACGCCGCGCGCATGGCACTGCGCGGTGACGGCACGCACTTCGTCAGCCTGGACAAGGTCATCAAGACCATGCGCGAAACCGGCGCGGACATGATGAGCAAATACAAGGAAACGGCCCGCGGCGGCCTGGCGGTGAACATCGTCGAGTGCTGACCCCGCGCTGGCTGACTTCATGTGCGGCAGCCGGCAACTTCTGACTGAAGTTCCGCCCTGAACCGCCGAAATGCCTCCATGGCGCCGGTCCGCGCGCTGATGGAGTTGCGCATGTCACGTCCCCTGCGATCTGCTCTCGGCCCTGGCCTGTGGCTGATGCGGCGCCTGCGCCTGCCCTGGAAACTGGGCCTGGTGGGACTGACGCTCTTCGTGCCGATGGTGCTGCTGCTGGTGCTTCACGTGCAGCTGTTGCGGCAGCAGACGGGCATCACGCAGGCCGAGGCCGAAGGCGCGCGTGTCGTGCTGGCCCTGCTGCAGGTGACGGACCAGCTGCAGCAACACCGCGGACTGACCAACCGGGTGCTCAGTGGCGACACCCACGCCTCGGCGGCGCGCGACAGCGTGCGCAAGGCCTTGGCGGACACGCTGGCCGCGGTGGACAAGACGCTGCTCGATACCGCGGCGTTCCCGTTCGCGGACCACTGGCCCGCGCTGCGCGAAACCATCGCGGCGCTGGCGCAGGGCCGACATGAATCACAACGTGGTGCCGCCTTCCGCCAGCACACCGAGCAGGTGGAAAATCTGCGCACCACGGTGCTGCTGGTCGGCGAACGCTCCGGCCTGCTGCTGGACCCGGAGGCTCACACCTTCTTCCTGATGGACCTGCTGGTCGAGCGCACCCTGCCCTGGACGGAAACCCTGGGCCTGATGCGCGGCCAGGGCGCCGGCCTGCTGGGCCGCGGCGATGCCTCGGCCACCGAGCGGGCGCAGATGCTGGGCCGCGTGGAACAGGTGCGCCAGCGCCTGCTGGACGTCGAACACCGCGTACAGGCACTGCAGCGCGCCGGCGGCGCGCTGCCAGCTGCCTTTGCAGACGCCGTCAAGCTCAGCCGCGATTTTGTGGCCCGCACCGAGACCACCTTCCTGGCCGAGGCCCTGGAAGGCGAGGCCGCACCGTTCTTCGACGCCGGCTCGTTGGCCATCCGCGCCGTCAACACCTTCGGCCGGGATGCCGGCACCCAGCTGCTGCAGGCGCTGGAGGCCCGCGCCGCGGCCCAGCAGCGCGAGTTGTGGTTGACGGCCACCGCCTCGGCCCTGGGCGTGCTGCTGGTGCTGTACCTGTCGGCGGCGTTCTACCTCACCTTCACCGGCGCGCTGCGCCGCCTCAGCAAGGGCATGGTGGCCGTGGCCGCAGGCGACCTGTCGCACCCCTTCGACATCCACGGTCGCGACGAGGTGGCGGAGATGGGCAAGGTCGTCGAGCGCATGGCTGCACAGCTTTCAAGCCTGGTAGCCGAAATCCGCAGCAGCGCAGTGCGGGTGTCCGAAACCGGCCGCACGCTGGCCGACGGCGGCGGCGCACTCGCCGGCCGGACGGAGCAGCAGAAGGCCAGCCTGGCGCAGTTCATCACGACGGTGCAGGACACACGCGGCAAAGTGGCAGCCAACGCAGCGGCCGTGACCACGCTGGACGGCCTGACCGCCACGCTGCGCGCCCAGGCCGAAGGCGGCGACCAGGAAATGGCGCAGACCGTGGGCGCCCTGGGTCAGCTGGAAAGCGGCTCGCGCCGCGTGGGCGAGATCATCGGCGTGATCGACGCCATCGCCTTCCAGACCAACATCCTGGCGCTCAACGCCGCCGTCGAGGCCGCACGTGCCGGCGACGCCGGCCGCGGTTTTGCGGTCGTCGCCAGCGAGGTTCGCCACCTGGCCCAGCGCAGCGCCGCCGCGGCAGCCGAGATCCGCACGCTCATCGGCCAATCGCGCGAGCAGGTGGACGACACCGTGGCCCGTGTGCAGCGCACCAGTGCCGCGCTGGGCACCCTGGTGGACGGCGTGCGCCAGGTGTCGGAACGCCTGCGCGAGATCGCCAGCACCAGCCAGCAGCAGCGCCAGGGGCTGGAGGACATGAGCACCGCGGTGGACAGCCTGGACAAGATCACACACCAGAACGCACAGCTGGTGGACGACTCGCGCGCCTCGTCACAGGCCCTGGTGACACGCGCCGAAGCCTTGTCCGCCGCCGTGGCGACGATGCGCCTGCGCCAAGGCAGCGCCGACGAGGCCACGGCGCTGGTGGAGCGCGCACAGGCACTGATTGCGCGGCAAGGCCTGGCCGGCGCCAGCGCCGAGCTGCACAGTGCCGAGGCCGGCTTCGTCGACCGGGACCTCTATGTCTTCGTGATCGACCGCGCCGGAAGCTACCGCCTGCACGGCGCCAAGCCCGCGGCCGAAGGCCAGCGTGTGCACACGGTGCCGGGCATCGACGGCGAGCGTTTTGTGCGCGACGCCTGGGCCGCAGCCGAAGCCGGCGGTGGCTGGATCGACTACAGCATCGTGCAGCCCATCAGCGGCGCGGTGCTGCCCAAGGTGTCGTGGATCGTGCCGCTGCCCGGCGAGCTCTTGCTGGGCTGTGGCATCTACCGGCATGCGGGGGCGGCAGTGGCCTGAACCCCGGCTGAAAAGCGGGCCACTCGGCCGCCAAACTCACCAAGCAAAACGAAAATGGGGGCGGATCACTCCGCCCCCATGGTCCTGATGACGTGCAATGCGCCGGCAGGGCGCCGGCACGTCACACCGTCATCCGGTGCAGGCGCTCAGCGCGCCAGCGACGAGACGCCGCCCTGGCCAGACTTGGCCGCGGGGCAGGCGCCAGCGGTGATGGTCACGGGCATGTCTTGCTGGAGCGTTTGCGGCGTACCTGCGAACACGCCGGTCAGCGTGCCGGTGCCGGCCGTCTTGTTGAACTTCCAATCCAGCGTGTCCCAGCCGAACAAGGCCGACGGGTTGCAGCCAGCCGGGCCGCTGCAGGTCGTCGTGCCCCTTCTGTACTTCGCCGTGGTCTGCCGGCCCGAAGAACCAGCGCAGTCATAGTTGACCCAGGTGGCCCGGCGGTTGCTGTCGAACTGCATGGCGTCGCAGAAGCCGGCGGGGGAGAAGGAGACGCAGTTGACGGCTGCGGTGTCTTCCGCGGTGGCGGCGGCAGCGCAGGCAAGGAGAGACAAACCAAACAGAACTTTTTTCATTGTTTACCCTATATGAATGGTTGACGTTGAACGGCCGCCAAGTCCAGATTGGCACAAGCACCGGGCCTCTTCTCCCGTTGCCTACATTTGGACAACATTTGCCGCGAGACGAAGGATCACGACGTGGTAGGGGTGAGTCAACCCCCTAGATTCAGGGCCGTTTGTCGGCGTGCTTCTTGCCTGAGGTTTTCCGTGCGCCGGGGTACCCGCTGCGGGACAAGTCACGGCAGCGCTCGCTGCTGCAACTGAACTGGCAGGCTCTCAATTGGGTCCGCTTCGTGGCTGCTTTTTGCGGGAAGGTTGCGAGGTCTACCGGCGGGCGACATTGGCCACAAGGGCCCGAACCCCGCAGAAAACCGGGCCACCCCGGCGCCAAAACCGGGCCGCTGAACCGATGCATGGTGGCAGTCTGCAGGCCTAGCATGCGGCACCGCGACTGCCCGAGACACCCATGCTGTTCAGACCTTTCCCGCTGTCCATCACCCCGCTGGCCCTGTGCACCTGCCTGCTGGCCACCCCGGCCCAGGCCACGCCCGACTTTGAGTTGCTCAGCCGCACAGGCTCGATGTCGATGCACAACCTGCAAGCCGCCTTCGGCACGGCCGCGGCCGGGTTGGATGGCGGCATGCTCAGCACGTCGGCCCTCAGCCCCAGCCTGCTGCAGTTCGGCGGCGGCGGCTATGCGTACGACGAAGACTTCCTCTACACGGTGGACATCACGGCCGAGTGGGCCCTGTGGCAAGACCACAGCACAGCCCAGGTCGGCACAGACACCGTGCTCAGCGCCAGCGGCGCGCTGGAGCTCACGTCCAGCTCTGTCTTCTGCAATGCCGGCGTTTGCGGCGCGGGCACCGCCACCTACCAAAGCACCAATTTCCAGACCATCGTCTTCAGCCTCAGCGAAGCCACGTCCTACCAGGCGCAGGGCCTGTCGTCGCGTGAGCAGTCGGTGAACATCGAGTACTCGGCCGATGGTGGCCTGAGCTGGGCCAACTACGTTGGCTGGAACTCGTTCACCACCTACGGCGGGTCCATCCTGATCGGCCCGCAGGAGGTGAAACCGTGGTCCCAAGCCGGCACCTTTGCCGCCGGCCTGTACAAGGTGTCCAACGGACCCAACGGCTATGACACCCCCAGCCCCTATTCCTGGTTCAGCTGGGACTACGACATCACGCTGCAGGGCACCACGCTCACGGCACCTGTGCCCGAACCGACAGGCCTGTTGCTGATGGCAGCCGGCCTCGGCGTGGTGCTGATGCGCAGGCAGCGCCACGCCAGATAGCCGGCAACCGGCTCAAGCCGCGTCTGCAGCCTGCTGCAGACGCGCCGCCACCTGGCTGCGCTGCCGCAGCCCCAGTTTGGCCAGCAGGGCCGACACGTGGTGTGCCACCGTGCATTCAGACCGGTGCAGCCGCTCGGCGATCTGCGGGTTGCTCAGGCCCTCGGCCAGCAACTGCGCGATCTGGCGCTCGCGCCGCGTCAGGCCCAGCGGGTCACTGCGGGCATGGCCGTAAGGGCCGCGCACACCCGCCTGCTGCAGGCGCTGCCGCACAACCGCGACGGCAGCGTCGGCCCCCACGCTGCTGAAAAGCTGCCAGGCTTCGCGCAGTGCAGGTTCGTCGCCGTCCAGCAGGGCCCATGCGGCCTCCAGCGGGCTGTCACGCGCCAGCCAGGCGTCGGCGGCAGACCGCCACTGGCCGATTTCAGCCGCCTGGTGCGGGGCGGCCAGCGGCAGCGCAGTGGGGGGCAGCGCACCCCCGGCACGGCGCCACCACTGGCGCAGTTGGCCTTGCAGCCATGGGCTTTCGGTCTGCGCCAGGCCCTGCTGGGCGCAGGCGGCGACCGTGCCCATGTCGCCACGCAGCCAGGCCGCTTCCGCTGCCAGGATCAGGGCGCACACCGGCACCAGGTCACTGCGGCCCTGCTGAGCGGTCTCCACATGGGCCTGCCAGGTGGGCGCGTCGTTGGCCACGCCGCGCAGGGCGTCCAGTCGCGCGCGCAACATCGCGGCCGAGGCCAGCTGGCGCGTCGGCTCCGATGGCATGGTGGACAAGGCGTCGAGCGCCTGCAGCATCGTCGCCCAGCGCGCCAGCTCACCCAGTGCCAGCGCGCGCCGTACCAGCAGGTGGGCATGCACCATGTCCAGGTCGCGGTCGGCGCAGTAGGCGATGCCCTGGCCGGTGACGGCCAACACCCGCGCCAACTCGCCGTGGTGCAGCGCCAGGCTGGCCAGGTTGACCATGGGCACGGCGGCCCGGTCCGCCCGCCCGGCGGCCATGGCCTCGCTGATGCAGCGCTGCAAGGCGTCGAAGGCCTCGTCGGTGGCGGCCACGCTCAGCGCCACGCTGGCCGCGATGCTGCCGGCGCGCAGGCGGCTGTCGGCGTCACCTGAGGCCTCGGCGCTGCGCACCGCCTGGCGGCCAAGCGCCAGCGCCTCGGCCGAGCGGCCGGCATTGGCCAGCGTGATGGCGCGAGCGCTGAAAGCCAGCGCCGCGGCCGGCGTATCGAGCTGGCCGTCCAGCGCGGCTTCGGCCTCTTCGGCCAGGGCCAGCGCGGCCGGGTCGGGTGTGCGCTGCATCGCCAGCTGGGCCAGGCTGGCGGCCTGGCCGGGCCCGTCGCCCAGCGCCTGCTTCAGCGCGATGGCCTCGCGCAGCGCCGCCTCGGATTCGTCCATGGCCTGGATGTTGTAGAGCCGCAGCGCCAGGCGGTCCAGCAGCGCGGCACGCTCGGCGGCCGGTGCATCACCGCCGTGCGCCAGCGCCAGGCGCAGCAGCTGCACAGCGGCGCGTGTGGCGGCCACGGCCTCGGCCTCGGCAGCAGCCACCGGGGCGAGTGCCCAGACCGCATCCGACAAGCCGGCAGCCGCGGCGTGGTGCACCAAGCGCGCCACCGGTGGCCGGGGCACAGCTTTCAAGGCCTGGTACGGGCCTGGTGCAGCTGCCAGTGCCGCACCGGGGGCAAGGCCTCTTCCAGCACACGGCGCGCCAGCGCGTGGCGGAAGTGCACCCAGGGCGGGCGCACCTGCAGCAGCGCACGGGCGGGCGGGCTGTCCAGGCCGGCCAGAGCCTCGTTGTCGGCTGGCAGCAGCGCCAGCTCCAGCCCGACCGGGGAGCAGCTGATGCGGTCCAGCAGCGCACGCACCAACGGCGGCAGCAGCGCAGCCTGTGCCAGCACCGCATCACGCAGGCTGCCCGGCAGCGCGCCAGGCGGCGCCTGCAGCAGCTGCTGCACATAAAAGGGGTTGCCGCCCGTCAGCTTGTGCAATTCGGCCGCCGCCGGTCCGTGGTCGCCCTGGCGGCGGGCCAGCAGGCCCACCGCCGCGGGAGACAAGGGCTCGAGCTCGATGCGCGTGGTGCGCGACGGGTCCAGCGCTGCCAGGGTCTGGCGCAGCGGCGGCTGCGCCTCCAGGGCCGCGGGCCGCAGGCTCAGCAGCAGCAGACAGCCAGCATCTGCCGCACGCCGGCCCAGGTAACGCAGCCCGTCCAGCGTGGCTTCGTCAGCCCAGTGCAGGTCTTCGATCACCAGCACAGCCGTCGGCTGAACACTGCGCAGCCAGGCCAGCAGCGCGGGGAACAGGCCGTTGTAGGTCTTGCCCGCGTGCACGGCGTCGGCCAGCGTGGATGGGAATTCGTGGGCGAGGTCGATGAAAGGCCCCAGCGGGCGCGGCGTGTGCAGGTCGTCGCAGGCGGCGCGAAGCCAGCGCAGGGTCGGCGGGGCGCCTGCGGTGGTGCCGGCAGTCGTGCCGGCAGTCGTGCCGGCAGCGGCACGGGCGGCAGCGTCAATCAGGCTGGTCTTGCCCAGCCCGGCTTCACCGACCACCACCACGCAGCCGCCCTGCCCGGCCTGGGCCCGTGCCAGCGCCCGCTGCAGCAACGCCAGCGGCTCTGCGCGCTCCAGAAGTTCGGCGTCAAGGCCATTCGGCGGTCGGTGGTTCACGCGGGGGGCGTTGGGAGTCCTTCGCTGAATCTAACCCGCGCCGCTGCCCCGCCGCCGCCATGCACGCAGCTGCCACGCGGATGAGGGGTTCAGGCGCCAGCCTTCAGCGCTCGGCCTTCAACCGCGCCACCACGATGCCACCCGCGCTGGCCAGGCCGGCGCCGATGACCGCCGGATAGCGCGCCGGGTCGGCCACCACTTCCATCTCGGTGCTGCCGCTGCTGTCACCGCTGCCGATGGCCAGGCGCAACAGGCCCACCGCCACCGCACCGGCCACGTCACCGGCGGTGGTGGCCTTCTCGCGCACCTGGGCAAAGGCGGCGCCGTCGAGCACCAGGCTGTGTTTCAGCGTCAGCGTGCTGCGCCATTCGCGGCTTTGCACGCCCACCATCACGTTGTCGACACGGGGCGCCGTGTTGCCACTGGTGGATGCCGTGCCCGACAGCCGGCCCAGGAAGCCGCGGTTGTTGTCACTCAGCTGCACGAAGCTCACGCGCATGCGCACCTCGATCAGGCTGGCGTTCAGCTCCTGCGACAAGGCGATGGTGTCGCCCACGGCGCCCACGGCCGAAAAGCCGGCGCCCATGTCGGACAAGGCGCCGAAGATGCTCTTGCCCTTGGCGCTGTTGCCACCGCCCATCTTGGCGAAGCCATAGATGCCCAGGCCCGGGGGGGACATCTGCATGCTGGCGTCGTTCAGGATGGACCCCGGCGCGCCGCTGGCCACCAGCCTGGCGTAGGTGGGCGAGGCTTTCAGCGCATCGCTGCCCAGCACCTCGACACCGCTGGCTTTCAGATCGGCCAGGAACTGCGCGTGCAAGGTGTTGGTGATGGCCTGGAAATCGGGCTCGCCCACCCCCAGCAGCTTGTAGTACAGCGACGATGTGGCCCGGCCCGCCGCGGCAAAACCGGAGGTCTGTGCGCTGACGTTGTCGGCGGTGATGAACTCCACCGCAAACACCGGAACGGCCACGCGGGTGATGCCTTTCAGCGCCCGCGTGTCGGCCACGTCGAAGGCGTTGCCGGCCACGGCGGCGGGGTCGAAGCCGGCGTCCACACGCAGCGGCGTGGTCTCGTCCTTGGCCTGGGCGGCCAGGCCCGCCAGCAGGCAGGCGGTGATCAAGGTGCGGGCCAGGGGGCGCAAAGTGCAGGGGTGCATGGTGTCCTTGGGGTGCTCGGTGCCCCGCGGAAAACGGAGCAGGCCTTGTCTTGCAGCGCAGATTGGGCGCGCCAAAGGGCTCATGCCACCTCATCGGACCGCGATGCACAACGGACACCAGCCCGACATCCGCGCCGGCGCCGGCCACGGTGCCGCAGCCGGGCGCACGCTGGAACTGCTGGCGTTGGAAGACCCGCAGCCCTCGCGCGCCATCGCACGCCAGGCCGTGGCCCGAGCCCGGCAATGCTCCGTTGCGGCGACGAAGTCGCTCAGGCGTAGACCCCCTGGGATGACCGGACCGGGCGCCACGTTCAGCCCATCTTCATGTTGACTTCTCAGGCTCGGCACTCCCCTGGCCCGTAGGAACTTTCATGTCCCACCCGATCTTCCGCCCGTTCAACTGGGCCCGCAGCGGCTTGCAGGCTGCCGCCTTGCTCACGGCCAGCGCTGCGTTCACCGGCGCACAGGCGGCCGGCGCTGGCGAGATGCTGCTCAATGGCGACTTCTCTTTGACCCATGCGGCCACAGGCACCGGCGGCCTGGCCATCCTGCCCGACCATTGGGCCGGTCTCGCCGGCACCACGGACAACGCAGGCGTGTGGGATGGGCAATTGCGCTTCAGCACGATGGGCGCGCACAACACCAAACACAAGTACTTCGTCAGCCAGACCTTCGACGCAGGCGACGGTGGCGAATTCATCCTGAGCTTCGACTATCGGCTCGGCAACCCATCGAACGGACGGTCCATCAACGGGGCCAAGGTGACGGTCGACAACTGGTACAGCACCCCGGCCGACCCGAAGCCGATCCCCTTGTTTGCCAGCACCTACGGCGCTGCAGGCTACGACGACAGCTGGCACCTGGGCACAACCTTGACGGTGACGTTCTCCGCCGGCCTGCACACCTTGTACGTGGGCACGATCGGCGCATCGGAGCAGAACGACCAGGCCTTCGTGCAGTTCGACAACGTGTCGTTGATGCCGGCCGTGCCCGAGCCTGGCAGCGCGGCACTGCTGGCCAGCGGCGGCCTGCTGCTGGTGGGCTTGCAGCGCCACCGCCGCTGACGCGCTGGCGGTCAGCCCGGCACCACCGGCACAACAGTGGTGTCGTTCAGAACAACTCGCACGCCAGCGTGCGCTCCACCGGCCAGCCCACGGCCTTGTCGATGCCGGCGTCGCAGCTCAACATCGGCGCGGTGGTGGAAATGCCCTCACGCAGCAGCACCGCTTCATCGTCGCCGGGGCCCAGGTCCATGGCACCCGTCAGGTTGATGCGCGTGCCCGGCAATCCCTTGTAGGCCAGCTCCAGTTTGTCGTTTGCGCCGTAGAGAAAGCCGCGGACGTTGGAGTTGACCGTGGCGGCGCTGATGGTCGTCAGGCCGAGCTTCACTTCGTCCAGGCCGCTGCTGCCGGTGACGTCGTAGTCCAGCGTGATGGACGGCGCGGCGCTGAGCATCTCGAAGCCGATCTTGCCGCCACCCGCCACACCCACCGGCGCATAACGCACCCGGGCGGTGGACGATGGGTCGGACGAGATGACCTTGGTCTCCAGTTCCTGCATGTAGCGCGGCGCCAGGTCCAGGTTCAGGTGCTGCGCCTTGCTGTCCACCAGCAGGCTCACCTTGTTCAGGCCGGGGCCAAAGTCCAGCGCCATGCGGCCACCTGCGCGCACGCTGCCCTCTTTGTATTGCAGCTCGCCTTTCAGCTCGGTGTTGCCAGCCATGAAGGCCGTGCGCAGGCCGAAGTCCACATCGCGCCCAAAGGATTCCAGCTGCACCTGGATCTTCCGGGTGCCGGCGCCCGCCGTCACCTCGACGCTGGGGGTGATGGGCGCCGTGCTCTCGGGCGGCACCACCCACTTCACGTCGAGTTCGACGTTGCTGGCGCCGGTGGTCACACTGATGTCGAAGTCGTCAGCCTGGTTGACCTCGAACACCATGCGGTTGTTGCCGGCGTCGCTGCGCCATTCGATGCCGGTGACGCCGGTGTAGACCGTGCCGTTGGGCACACCCTCCACCCCTTCGACCATCACCACACCGGGTGCCGGGCCGACCACAAACTTGGCGTCGGTGTTCATCGCCACGAACTCGAAACGCAGCACGCCGGTGGCGGGGTTCTGCGCCACGGCCAGGGCGCGTGCGCGGCCGTCCGGGCTGCCGGGCTGGGGCTGGGCCTGGGCCTGCACGAGGGGTTCGGTGTCGCCGCCACCGCCGCAAGCGGCGAGAAAGAGGCTGGCGATGCTGACGACCGCCGCCGCGGCCAGGGTGTGTCGATGCTGTGTCATGGGATGCTCCTCCACCGCGAACAACTGTCCGCGTTGGCACAGAGGCTCATCCCGCCTGCGTGATACGTGCTTGATACGTGCTGGCGGCCGGCTCAATCCGGCTTGATCTTGGCCCGCGCGATCACCGGCTGCCAGCGCTTCTGCTCTTCCGCGATGAAGCGTGCAAACTCGGCCGGCGTGCTGCCCACCACGATGGCGGCTTCGCTTTCCAGCAGCTTCACGGCCGCAGGTTCCTTCACGGCGCGGGCAGCGGCCAGGGCCAGCTTGTCGGCATGGGCCTGCGGCAGCGAGGACGGGGCCATCAGGCCGTACCACTGCGTCATCTCGAAGGCCGGGTAACCCTGTTCGGCCACGGTGGGCACATCGGGCAGCTGCGCCAGGCGCTGTGGTGTGCCGGTGGCGATGCAGCGCAGCTTGCCGGTCTTGATGAACTGCATCACCGCCGGGGCGCCCACGGCGGCACCGTCCAGCCGGCCGCCCATCAGGTCGGTCAGCTGCGGGCCCGTGCCGCGGTAGGGCACGTGCACGACGAAGATGCCGCTGGCCATCTTCAGGTACTCGAAGGCCAGGTGGCCAGCGCTGCCGTTGCCGGCCGAACCGTAGTTGAGCTGCCCGGGCTTGCTCTTGGCCAGCGCGACGAACTCTTTCAGGTTTTTCACCGGCAGCTCGGGCCGCACCACGTACAGGCTGGGCACCTTGGACAGCAGCGAAATCGGCCGGAAGCTCGTGTTCGGGTCATACGGCAGCTTGTCGAAGATGTAGGGGTTCACGGCCAGCGTGCCGATGTGGCCCAGGATCAGCGTGTGCTGGTCGTCGGCGCGTGCCACCTCGCCCATGGCCAGGTTGCCGGCGGCGCCGGGTTTGTTGTCGACGTAGACACTCTGGCCCAGCAGCTTGCCCATCTCTGCCGCGGTGGCACGGGCCACGATCTCCGAGCTGCCGCCGGGTGCAAAGGGCACGACGAAGCGCAGGGTCTTGCTGGGCCAGGCGGCCTGGGCCACGGCCAGGCGGGTGGCGCCCAGGCCGGCCGCGCTGACGATGAGCTGGCGGCGGTTGATGCGAAGCGTGTTCATGCAGGTCTCCTCGTTGTTGTGGACATTGTCGTGCTCAGCCGGTCTATTGCCCGCCCGGCACGGCCCGGCCGTGCTGCTGTTCATCCAGCACGGGCAAGCCGTGCTGCTGTTCATCCAGCACGGCCAAGCCATGTTCGTAACCCTGCTGCACGATGTGGTCGAAGCGGTGCCAATCCAGCATGCCCACACGCGTCAGCGCCGGGTTGAAGTAGAGCTGGGTCTGGGCCCGCGCTTCACGCTGGCGCGAGGTGCTGTAGAGCACCGTCACGTTGATCAGGTAACTCACGAGCGACGGCAGCCGGTAGCGGCGCTGGGCCTTGGGGCGCAGCTTGTCGCGCAGCAGCGCGGCGGTGCCGGGCACGGTGTCGAAGTCCAGCTTGCGCGGCTCCCGGCCGCTGAGGTCCACGCCGATGACACGCCCGACGCCGCGCCAGCGCCGCATCACGTCGACCGGGAAGTTGTTGAAGGTGCCGCCGTCGCACAGCAGGTCGCCATCCACCACCACCGGCGGCAGCGCGCCCGGGATCGCGGCGCTGGCCAGCACGGCGCGCAGCAGCGGGCCGCGGCGCAGCAGCACCTCGCTGGCGCGCGAGTAGTTGCTGGCCACGCAGTAACAACCCTTCCACAGGTCTTCCATGTCCGCTTCGTGACCGATCAGGCGCAGCATGGCGTCACGCACCACAGTGCGCAGACGCCGGCCCTTGATGAGCGACACCAGCGGCAGCCAACTGAAATCGCTGGTGGGCTTGCGGCCGAAGGCCCAGCGCGTGACCTCCATCACCCGCGCAGTGTCCGCGTCGGACGCCACGATGGCCGCCATCACCGAGCCGATGCTGGTGCCGCCGGCCACGTCCACGTCGATGCCACGCTCGCGCAGCGCGCGGTGCACGCCCAGGTGCGCCAGGCCGCGCGCGCCGCCGCCGGCCAGCACCAGGCCCACACCGTTGCGGCTTTGCAGCCGGGCCAGGCGCGCGATGTCGCGGTCCAGCGTGGGGCGGATGTGCAAATGGTCGGCCACCGGCCGGCGCTCGAGCCAGGCCGCGGTGTGTTGCGGGCTCTGGCGCTCGGCGGGGTGCAGCAGCACCAGCACCTCGGTGGCGTCGGTGCGCGGCGGACGCAGCACCAGGCACTGGACCTCGATGGGGTGCAGCGCGGGTTGCGCGTCGGCGTTGGCCAGCAGCAGCAGCTCGTCGCTGTGGCGCGTGCAGCGCTGGGTCCAGGGTGTGGAACTGGCGTCGCTGATCAGCAGCACGAAGTCGTGCGCGGCCTCGATCTCGTCCAGGTGCAGGGCGATGCGCCGGTTGGCGTCGGTGTCGCTGTCCGGGCGCGCGGTGATGCCGGGTTCCCCCAGTTGGCTGTCCAGCGTGGCCGCGTCCACCACGGCCACGCGGCCGTGGGTGGCCAGCTGCGCGGCCAGGCGCTGCGCCAGCTGCGCGTGGTCCACGCCTTCTGAAATCGGGATCAGGCCCATCGTGACCGGGCGGTCCAGCAGCGACTGCTGGCCTTCGGTCTGCAGGCGCTGGATGATCTGGCGTGTCAGCGCGATGGAGGCCTGTGCGCTGAGCGTCAACAAGCGGGTGAACGCAGACTTGCCCAGCCGCACCAGCACCGAATCGCGGATGGCCACCAGCGTCGCGGAGCGGGGTTCGTCGGTGTACAGGCTCATCTCGCCCACCACCTGGCCGCGTGCAATCTCGCGCACCACACGCTGGCTGCCGTCGTGCTGGCGGATGCTGGCGCGCAGCCGGCCGCTGACCAACAAGTACATCGCATCGCCGGGTTCGCCCTGGGTCATCAAGGGCTGCCCGCCGGCGATTTCCACCCACTCCAGGTGGGACCGCAGCAAATCCAGCGCGGCGGGCTCCAGGTCTGGCAAGGCGGCATGCAGGTGCTGCATCAGCAGCGTGTCGAGGTGGTGCGGACGGGGCGTATCAGGTGTCATCGGGCAAGTGCGGCCAAGGAGCCGCCGGACTTTAACCGCAGCGCCGTGCTGGTGCAGACCACGTACGGTGGCGGTGCAGGCGCCGCACCAACACACAGCTCGGCACGGCCTGGAACGGCCTGTGCAAGCGAGTGTGCGTTCTGCCGCCCCTGCACCCGCACACCAGGAGAAATGCGCCATGTTGGACAGCACCGCCACCTTGTTTTCACACGTCAAACCGGCCGACACCGCCTGGCGCGGCGACGGCCTGCGCGACTTCTTCCTCTACCGCGACCTGGGCGTGGCCGACGCCACGCACGGCCAGGTGCTGGCGCAGCTGGTCAAGGCCAACAGCGCGCCCGAGGCCGGCACCGGCTGGCACCGGCATGAGGCCAAATTCCACATGGTCTACATGCTCAAGGGTTGGGCCAAGTTCATGTATGGCGACCAGGAAACCCTGGTGTCCGCGGGCGATGTGGTGCACCAGCGCCCCGGCATCGTGCACTACCTGTTCGACTACTCACCCGACATGGAGTACCTGGAGGTGGTGGGCCCGGCCGACTTCGGCACCATCGATGTGCCGGCGCCCTGCCCTGTGCCGCAGCCGGCGCCCTGGGGCTGAGCGTGGCTCAGAACTCCATGTCGAGCTCTTCGATCTCGTCGGGCTCGACCAGCGCGGCCTGTTTCCATTCCACCATCTGCGGCAGCGCCAGCAGCCGCATCGCGTAGGCACCGCAGACCTCGTCCAGCGCCACGTGGTAGGTCAGGAAGCGGGTGGCCACCGGCGCGTACATCGCATCGGCCAGCCCGGCTGTGTTGCCAAACAGGAAGGGCCCGCCGTACTGGCCCAGGCAGTCGCGCCAGATCTCGCAGATGCGATCGATGTCGGCCTGCGCACGCTCCCAGACGCGGAAGTTGGGTGAATCGCCTTTCAGGTTCATCGGCAGCGCCGCGCGCATGCTGGCAAAGCCGGAGTGCATCTCGCCGCTGACGGCGCGGCAGTGTGCACGTGCCGCACGGTCGGTGGGCAGCAGACCGGCCTGGGGAAACAGCTCGTGCAGGTACTCGCCGATGGCCAGCGTGTCCCAGACCGTCACCCCTTGGTGGCGCAGGCAGGGCACCAGGATGGAGGGCGACAGCAGCAGCAGTTCCTTGCGTGAATCGGCGTCGCCCGGTGGCACGGCCAGGGTGTCGAAATCCAGCCCGGCCAGGCGTGCGAGCAGCCAGCCGCGCAGCGACCAGGACGAGTAGTTGCGGCTGCTGATCGTGAGCGTGGCTCGTGGCATGGGGGATCTCCTGCCCCCAGCGTGTGCAAGCCCTGTGCCACGGCGAGCGAAGCTGGCGCAGGGCTTGCAAGCAAACGACTCCAGACCCCGCAGGAGACCCGATGTTGTCGTCGCTGGCTTACCACGGCTACCAGGCCCACGCCGACCTGCTCTGGCCGCTGCGCACCGGCGCACGCTGGGCCGCGCAGTGGGCCGGGCCCGACCCGCACCCGGCCCTGCGCCCGCTGGCCGCGGTGTGGGAGATGCTGGGGTTCGTGGAGGTCACGCACCAGCGGCCGGACTTCGGCATCACCAGCATCGACGTGGCCGGCGTGCCGGTGCCGGTGGACGAGGAGGTGGTGCTGCGCACACCGTTTGCCACGCTGCTGCGTTTTGCCAAGCGCGG
The DNA here is from genome assembly GCA_018780805.1 of Rubrivivax sp. Classification (GTDB taxonomy): domain Bacteria; phylum Pseudomonadota; class Gammaproteobacteria; order Burkholderiales; family Burkholderiaceae_C; genus Rubrivivax. The sequence continues at coordinate 17,271 of JADMJD010000069.1, forward strand.
GATCACCGGGCAGCCGGCGATGCTGGTGGCCGCACCGATGTCGGGCCACTTTGCGACGCTGCTGCGCGACACCGTGCGCACCCTGCTGCCCGACCACGATGTCTACATCACCGACTGGCACAACGCACGCGACGTGCCGCTGAGCGCCGGCCGCTTCGGGCTGGACGAGTACATCGAACACCTGATGGACTTCATGGCCACCATCGGCCCGGGCGTGAACCTGATCGCCATCTGCCAGCCCTGCGTGGCCGCGCTGGCCGCCACCGCGCTGATGGCCGAGGACCAGCACCCCGCCACGCCGCGCACGCTGACGCTGATGGCCGGCCCGATCGACTGCCGCGTGATGCCGACCAAGGTGAACGAGCTCGCCACGTCCAAGCCCATCGAGTGGTTCCGCAAGAACCTGGTCTCGCCCGTGCCGCTGCGGCTGCCAGGGGCCTTCCGCGCGGTGTACCCCGGCTTTCTGCAGCTGACGGCCTTCATGAGCATGAACATGGAGCGCCATGTGCAGGCGCTGCGCCAGATGCACCAGCAACTGGCCAACGGCGAGCGTGAACTGGCCGAACCCACACGCCGCTTCTACGAGGAATATTTCGCCGTGGCCGACCTGCCGGCGGAGTTCTACCTGGAGACGGTGCAACTGGTGTTCCAGGAGTACGCGCTGGCCAAGGGCGAACTGCAGTTCCGTGGCCGGCCGGTGCGGCCCGGGGCCATCCGCCGCACCGCGCTGCTGACGGTGGAAGGTGAACGTGACGACATCTGCGCCGTGGGCCAGACCATGGCCGCGCACGCCTTGTGCGACAAGCTGCCCGCCACCCTGAAGGACCACTACGTGCAGGCCGGCGTGGGCCACTACGGCGTGTTCAGCGGCCGGCGCTGGGCGGGCCAGGTCTACCCGCTGGTGCGGGACCTGGTCTACCGCTGGCGGGTCTGAGCGCGGCCCGGGCTCAGTCGATCTGCAAGGTGTCGGCCAGTGTGGCCGGCATCGTCGGCAAGTGGGCCAGCGTGTGGTCCGACGGGCCGGGCCGGGCGGGGGCCTGGGTGGTGGCGGCGTTGTGCTGCAGCGTGGCTGGCGCCACCGGGTGGCCCAGCAGGTAACCCTGGAACTCGTCGCAGCCGTGTTTCTGCAGCATGCGCAGCTGGCCCGGTGTTTCCACGCCCTCGGCATTGACGCGGATCTCCAGCGAATGCGCCAGCGAGATCACGGCGCGGACGATCAGGTTCACCTTCGGATCATCCGCCAGGGCCTGGGTGAAGGCCTTGTCGATCTTGAGCTTGTCGAACGGGAAGCGCCACAGGTAGGCCAGGCTGGAGCAGCCGGTGCCGAAGTCATCCATCGCGATGCGCACGCCCAGCGCCGACAAGGTGCGCAACATGCGCACCACCTGCTCGGTGTTGCGCATCAGCAGGGTCTCGGTGATCTCCAGCTCCAGCCGCTGCGGCGCCAGGCCGCTCTGGGCCAGTGCACGGGTCACGTGGTGCACCAGCTGTTCACCCCGGAACTGCGCCGGTGACAGGTTGATCGACACCGACAGCGGTGCCGGCCAATGGGCCGCCTCCACGCAGGCCCGGCGCAGCACCCAGGCGCCGATGGTGTCGATCAGGCCGTTTTCTTCGGCCAGCGGAATGAACTGCGCCGGTGGCAGCTCGCCGCGTGTGGGGTGGGTCCAGCGCAACAGGGCTTCGTAGCCCGTGAGCGTGTGGCCGTCGCCGCCGTACTGCGGCTGGTAGTGCAGGTGCAGGCGGTCCTCCTGCACGGCCTGGCGCAGGTCACGCACCAGCTCGCGGCGGTCCTGCAACTCACGGTCGAGTTGGGCGTCGTAGAAGCTGAAGCCGCCGCGGCCGGCGGCCTTGGCGCGGTACAGCGCCAGGTCGGCCTTGTGCAACAGCTCTTCCAGGCTGCCGGCATCGGCGCCGAAGATGGCCGCACCGACGCTGACGCCGCAGGACACGGAGGTCTGTCCCGCGTGCTGGCCGCCCACGCGGTAGGGTTTGCTCAGCGCGTCGAGGATGCGTTGCGCCGTGCGGCGCACGGCCTCGGCGCCTTCCACGCCCTGCTGCAGCACCGCAAACTCATCGCCGCCCAGCCGGGCCACGGTGTCGCCGTTGCGCAGCACGTCGCGCAGGCGCTGTGTGGCCTGGCGCAGCACCTCGTCGCCGGCGGCATGGCCCAGGCTGTCGTTCACGTCCTTGAAGTGGTCCAGGTCCAGGCACAACACGGCAAAGTCGCCGCCGCCCAGGCCACGGCGCTGCACGGCCTGGGCCAGCGCCTCGCCGAAGCTGCTGCGGTTGAGCGCGCCGCTCAGGGCGTCGTGGCGGGCGAGGTAGTGCACCCGGTCTTCCGCCCGGCGCTCGGCGCGTTGCCGGCTGCGCAGCTGGGCCAGGCCCAGGCCGGCCAGGGCCGACAGCCCCAGGGCGACGGCCAGCGTGTTCTGCCACAGCGCGGCCTGCACGCTGGCGTGGCGCTCGGTCTGGTCCACGTGCACCTCCACCGCACCGAGCACCCGGCCCTCTGTCTTCACCGGCACAAAGGCCTGGCTGTAGTGCAGCGGGCGGTCACCGCGGCCGTCGCTCTCGTGCAGCTCGACGAGCGGCTCGCCGCGCAACACCTCGTGTGGCAGGCTGGCGCGGCGCGCCGGGCGCAGCACCTCGGCATCGGGCCGGTCCAGGTCGTCGGAGACCAGCAACTGCACGCCGTCGCTGCGGAAGAGCTTGAAGCGGAAGACATCGCCCACGCGGCGCAGCTGGCGCAGGCTGGCCAGCGCAGCCGGTCTGGCCTGACCGGCGAGCAGGTCCTGCAGGTCGGGCGTGGCCTCGATCACCAGCTCGGCGTGGTGCAGGGCCAGGTGTTCGGCGTCGTGCTGCAGCTGGCTGCGCGAGGATTGGTGCATCGAGGCCAGCACCCCCAACACCGCCAGCAGCACCGTGGCAGCCCAGGCCAGCGGCCAGCGCCAGCTGGCGGTGCGGGTCGGGCTGCTGGGCATTCGACAACTCCTGCAAAAGCGCAGCGGGCCCCCTGGCCCGCTGGTATCACTGTGTTGTCGGCCGCGGCCGGATGGCCTTGAGGCTCAGTCGCCCTCAGTCCCGGTCAGCGGGCATGGCCACGGGCAGCACTGGGCCCCCGCCGGCTTCATGCACGGCCGGCGCCGGTTTCTTGTCACGCACCAGGTAGCTGTAGATCACCGGCACCACCACCAGCGTCAGCAGCGTCGACGTGAGGATGCCGCCGATGATCGCGCGGCCCATCGGGGCCTGGATCTCGCCGCCGTCGTTCAGCGCCAGGGCCAGCGGCAGCATGCCGAAGACCATGGCCGCGGTCGTCATGATGATGGGCCGCATGCGGATCAGGCCGGCCTGCAGCAGTGCGTCTTTCACCGTGGCGCCGGCCTTGCGCGCCTGGTTGGCAAAGTCCACCAGCAGGATGGCGTTTTTGGTCACCAGGCCCATCAGCATCACCAGGCCGATCATCGAAAACACGTTCAAGGTGCTGCGCCAGGCCAGCAGCGCCAGCATCACGCCGATCAGCGCCAGCGGCAGGCTGGCCATGATGGCGATGGGCTGGATGAAACTTCCGAACTGGCTGGCCAGCACGATGTAGATGAAGATCACCGCCAGCAGCATCGCACTGAGCATGCCGCCGAAAGCGTCCTGCTGTTCCTTGGTCTGGCCGCCGACGTCGAAGCTGTAGCCCGGCGGCAGCACGGTCTGGTCGACCAGCTTCTGCACGTCGTTGCCCACGTCACCTGCGGGCCGGCCCTCGACACCAGCGAACACCGCCTCGCGGCGCTGCAGGTTCTGGCGCCGGATGATCTGCGGGTTGAACACCGGCTCCACCGTGGCCACGCTGTCCAGCGTGATGGGCGTGCCGTCGGCGGCAAAGGCCACCGGCAGGCCGCGCATCTGCTCGATGCTCTGGCGTTGCGCCTCGGGCAGGCGCAGCACCACGTCGACCAGGTCGCCGTCGGGCGTGGTCCAGTAGGTCGCGGTTTCGCCGTTCACGTAAGCGCGCAGCGACGAGGCGAGCTGCGGCGCGGTCAGGCCGAGCTCACGCACGGCACTGGGTTTCAGGCGCACGGCGTAGGCCGGCACACCGGGCTGCACCGAGAGCTCGACATCCACCACACCCGGGATCTTCTTGAGTTTTTCAGAGAACTCGGTGGCCACCCGGGCGAGGCCCTCGGCATCACTGCCCAGCAGCGCCACGTAGATGGGCCGGTTGAAACCCACCGAGGCATCGGTGCCGGGGATCTTGGCGATCTGCGCGCGGATGGTGTCTTCCACCTCCTTCTGCGAGCGGCTGCGTTCATCGCGCGGCGTCAGCGCGATCTGCAGCCAGGCCTGGTTGCGCTGGCCGGCGCCACCCACCCAGGTGGACACGGTCTTGACCTCGGGCAGCGCGCGCACGATGTCCTCGATCTGGCGCACCTTGGCGTCGCTGCGCTCCAGGCTCGACCCCACCGGCATGCGCAGCGCCAGCTGCGTGAAACCCTGGTCGGTCTGCGGCACGAACTCGCTGCCCACCAGCGGCGCCAGGCCGATGGCGGCGATGAAACTGCCGGCACCGATGGCCAGCACCACGCCGCGCGGCGTCAGCGTGGCCGAGCGCAGACGGCGCGGCTGGCTGCGGTCACGCTGGCCGTCAGCGCGGAATGGGCGGCCGAAAGCCGGCAACACCCACAGCCGGTAGCGCCGCCCGCTGAAGGCCCAGTGGATGACGTTTTCGTACACGCGGTGCAGCGTGTCCATGCCACGGTCCACACCACGCATCAAATGGCCCAGCACCGGCAGCCGCAACAGGCGGGTGGACGGCGGGTCCTTCCAGACGCTGGACAACATCGGGTCCAGCGTGAAGCTGACGAACAGGCTCACCAGCACCGCCACCACCACGGTGATGCCAAACGGAAAGAAGAACTTGCCGATGATGCCGCCCATGAAGGCCACCGGCACAAACACCGCGCAGATGGCAAACGTGGTGGCCAGCACCGCGAGGCCGATCTCCTCCGTGCCCTCGCGCGCCGCGGTGAAGTGGTCCTTGCCCATCGCCACGTGGCGCACGATGTTTTCGCGCACGACGATGGCGTCGTCGATCAGCAAACCGATGCACAGGCTGAGCGCCATCATCGTCATGAAGTTCAGCGTGAAGCCGAAGGCGTGCACGGCGATGAAGCTGCTGATCACCGCGATCGGCAACGTGAGCCCGGTGATGATGGTGCTGCGCCAGCTGTGCAGGAACAGGAAGACGATGGCCACCGTCAGCAGCGCACCTTCGATCAGCGTGTTCTGCAGGCCTTTCAACGAGCCCTTGACCCAGTCGCTGGACGCGTAGATGAGCTTCATCTGCACATCGGGCGGCAGCAGCGGCTTGAGCTCTTCCATCGCCGCCTTCACCGCGTCCCCGGTCTTGACGATGTTGGCGTCCTGCTGTTTGAAAACGTTGAAGTTGATGGCACGCTGGCCGTCGATGCGGGCCTGCGAATCCGGCTCGCGTTCACGTTCCACCAGCACACCCAGGTCGCCCAGCGTCAGCGGCAGGCCGTTCTTGCGCGCCACCACGATGTCCTGGAACTGGCGCGGGTCGCGCACGCGGCCTTCCACACGCAGCAGCGAATCCTGCACCGCGGTGCTGATCACGCCCACCGGCTGGTCGGCGTTGGCCGCCGCCAGCGCCGTGGCGATCTCGGCCGGCGTCACACCGTAGGTGCGCAGGCGCACCGGGTCCAGGTCGATGCGCACCTCGCGTTGCGTGAGGCCGTTGATGTCCACACGCGCCACACCTTCCACACGCTGCAGGCGTTTGCCCACCAGCTGTTCACCCAGCAGCGACAGCTCGCGCGCGCTGCGGGTGGCCGACAGCAACGCCAGGTTCACCACCGGCTCGGCGTTGTCGTTGTTGAAGCGCGCGATGGTCGGCGCCTCGGCGTCGTCCGGCAGGCTGGCCTGCACCGCAGCCACACGGTCACGCATCTCCTGCAGCGCACGCGACATGTCGGTGTCCAGGCTGAACTCGGCGCTGATGCCGACCTTGCCCTCCTGGCTGCGCGACATGATCTTGTTGACGCCGGCCACGCTGTTGATAGCCTCTTCGATCGGCTTGGCGATCTCGCGCTCCACCGCCTCCGGGCTGGCACCGGGGTAACGCACCTCGATCCACACGCCGGGCGGCGAGATGTCGGGCATCTGCTCCACGCCCAGGCGGTTCCAGGCGAACAGGCCCAGCACACACAGGGCCACCATCACCATGGTCGCGAAGACCGGGTTCTGGATCGAAACGCGGGTCATCCACATGGTTGCGCCCTCCTCACTTCACAGGGTTGGACGCCGCGGTGGACACGGCGGAAGACGCCACGGCCGCGGCCTTCTGGGCCACCACGCTGGCCTTGGCACCTTCGCGCAGGTTCTCGAAACGCGCGGCCAGCACCTGGCTGGCGGGCGTCAGGCCCTGCAGCACCTCGATTCGGCCCTCGCGCTCGTCGCGCCGGCCCACGGTGATGGCACGGCGTGCGAGCACACCGTTTTCGATCACCCAGACGTGGTCCTGGCCCGAGGTGGTGCCCACCGCGGTGGCCGGCACCGTCAGGCGCTGGGACGGGTCGGCCAGCTCGGCGCGCGCCACCGCGTACTGGCCGGCGCGCAGGCGCTCCTGCGGGTTGGGCAGCTCGATGGTCACGCCAATGGAGCGTGTGCCGGCCGCGGCCGCTGGTGCAATGCGGGCGATGCGGCCGCTGACGGCCTCGTCCAGGCCTTCCACCTGCACCGCCACCGCGAGGCCCGGCGCCAGGCGCGAGACCTCGTGCGTGCCGACGTTGCCCGCCAGCTCCAGCCGCGACAGATCGACGAGGGTCAGCACCTCTTGCTCGGGGCTCACCTTCTCGCCCGGCAGCACATGGCGCTTGGCCACGATGCCGGCGATGGGGGCCACCAGCGTGGCGTCGCGCAGGCTCACACGCGCCATGTCGGCCGAAGCGATGGCGGCATTGAGCTGGGCGCGCGTGGTTTCCAGCGTGGCGCGCGACGCGTCCAGCGCCGCCGACGAGATGAACTGCTGGGCCGCCAGGCGTTCGTTCTGCACCTGCGTGCGCTCGGCCTGGGCCAGCGTGGCGCGCGCGGCAGCCACGTTGGCATTGCGTTCGGCCACGCGGCTGTTCACATCCGCCAGGTCGATCTGGCCCAGCACCTGGCCAGCCTTCACGCGCGCACCCTCCGCAACGTTCAGCGTGACCAGCGTGCCGGCGGCCTTGGCCTTGAGCACCGCGGTGCCCGGCGCCACCAGCGGGCCGGAAAACTCCACCCGGCCGGGCATGGCCGCCAGCAGCGGCTGCGCCACCTCGCGGGTGGCGAACTCCAGCGGGGTTTCGGGCTTCTTCTTGTCGTCGCCACCGGCCTGTACCGCAGCAGCGCCGTCCTTGGGCTTGGCGGTGCTGACGATGGCCACGCCCACCCCTGCCGCCACCACGATCACGAGCCCGCCACCAATGAGCCACTTCTTTTGCATGTGCTTGTCCTCTGTCCGCCCGGTCGTCCAGGCGGGGCGAGTGTGTCAGCGCGTGACAGCGGCCACCAGCCCACATGCGACGAACTGCAGCCGGGCGGCGACGGACTGCAGCGGCGCCGGATGCGGGACGGAACTCTCAAGGTGAACCGGCTTTGCCGGGCACCTTGGCGCCCTCTGGGGGGCGGGCAGGGCAACGCCCTGCGCTGGGGCGCTCAAGCCGTGTCGGCGAAGTCCGGCATCACCTGGGGCGGCATCCAGTCTTCTGCCGGCCCCCAGGCGCCCAGCAGCGGCCCCTGGCCCAGCCGGCAACCGGCCATGCCCAGGGCCTGGGCCTGCACCGCACTGTCCAGGCCGTCGGCCACCGTCAACATGCCCAGGCTGGCGGCCAGGCGGGCGGTGGATTCCACCACCAGGCGCTGCGCCGGGCCGTGACCCGCGCGTTCCACGAGCGAACGGTCCAGCCGCACGGCACGCACCGGCAGCTGGTTCAGGTGGGCCAGCGACGCAGCGCCAGCGCCAAAACCATCGGCCACCAGGGTGTGGCCTTGCTGGTGCAGGCGCCGGGCGGTCTCGGGCAGCAAGGCCTGGCGGCCGGCCTCCACCGGGTGCACACACAGGCGCAGGCGCTCACGGTCCAGTCCGGCGCTGGCCAGCACCTGCGCCAGCAGGTCGGGCAGCGTGGGCAGGGCCAGCCACATCGGTGGCAGGTGCAGCCAGAGGGCGGCGTCACCGCGCCGGTCCAGCGCCGGCAACCAGCGCTGGAAGTGTCGGCCTGCCGGCAGCAGCCAGGCGGCCAGCAGCGCGGCGAGCAGATCGGCAGGCAAGGTGTCGGCGCTGTCTGGGGGCGGTGGAATTCCGTGCAAGGCGGCCTCCAGCCCGCAGGGCCGCAACGAAGGCAAGGCACACAGCGGGCGGTAGACGACGTGCACCTGCCCGTCCGCCAACGCGCGCGCGACGGCGGTGGCCCAGGCGGCGCCAACGTCCGGTTCGGCAGGCGCCGGCGGGGCCACCGGCACGGGCAGGTCCACAGGCTGGGCGGCGGCGGGCGCCGCCCGCAGCTGGCGCACCAGGGGTTCGCCCAGCACACCGATCAGCAGCACCAGGCCCGCACCCAGGCCCAGCGCCAGCGCACCCTGCCCGGCCACGGCCACGGTGGCCACGGCCAGCAAGGCCGGCCCCCAAAGGGCCCAGCGCAAACGCCGGTGCAGCGGCTGCGCGGCAAAGCGCCGGACGAAGAAGGTGATCACGCGCATGTCCTCCGCCTTATCGGCGCGGCGGACACGGGGCTGAAGCCTGCACGACTCAGGCCGTGCGCTCCAGCTGGAAGCTGGCCACGCGGCTGGCCAGCAGGCGGGCCTGCTCGTCCAGCGACGCGGCCGCGGCGGCCGACTCTTCCACCAGGGCCGCGTTCTGTTGCGTGGAGCGGTCCAGTTCCTGGATCGCCTGCGTGGTCTGGCTCACGCCCTGGGATTGTTCGTCGATGCCATGGGCCACGCTGGCCAGCAGGCTGTGCACCTGTGCCGCCGTGCCCACCAGCTGCTGCATGGTGCTGCCCGCATGCTGCACCACCCGGGCGCCGGCTTCGACCTGCTCGACGCTGTGGCCGATCAGGGTCTTGATCTCGCGCGCGGCGTTGGCGGTGCGCTGCGACAGGGTGCGCACCTCGCTGGCGACGACCGCAAAACCACGGCCCGATTCACCTGCCCGGGCCGCTTCGACCGCCGCGTTCAGCGCCAGGATGTTGGTCTGGAAGGCGATGCCGTCGATGGTGCCGATGATGTCGGCGATGCGGTTGGAGCTGCTGCGGATGCCCTCCATGGTCTGCACCACGTTGCCGATGATCTCGCCACCCTGCTTGGCGGCTTCGGCGTTGGTGGCGGCCAGTGTGGCCGCCTCGCGGGTGGTGCCGGCGGTTTGGCGCGCCGTGACGGTGATCTCTTCCATCGCCGCCGCCGACTGTTGCAGGCTGGCGGCCGATTGTTCGGTGCGGGCCGACAGGTCCATCGAGCCGGCCGAGATCTCGCCCGCTGCGGTCACGATGCCGTCCGAGGCACCGCGCACCTGCTGCACGATGGCACGCAGCGAGGCCTGCATCTCCTGCAGGTCCTTCATCAGGCCGGCGGCCTCGTCGTTGCCCCAGGCCCGCGGCTCGGTGGTCAGGTTGCCGTCGCGCATCGCGTCGATGTGGAAAGCCACCTCGCGCAGGCCACCTTCGAGCACCTTCTTGAACGACACGAAGCAGTAGGCCGCCAGCGCCAGGCCCAGCACCAGCAGGCCGGCGGTGAGGTTGCGCGCCTGGGCCAGGCGCTCGATGCGCGCGGCCAGCAGCACGTCAAGCTGCTCGGTCAGCCGCCGCTGTGCCACCGTCAACTGCTGGTGCAGCGCAGCGCCGGCCTTGCCGAGCTGCGCCGGTGAATCGCTGGCCGCGATCAGGTCGTGGAAGGCGTGCAGGCCCTTGCGCAAGGCGTCGAAGTCCCCTGCGGCCACAAACGCCGGGTGCAGGGTGGCCACCTTCTGCAAGGCGGTGGCCAGGCGCACGTCGTCCAGGTCGCTGCGCACCTCGGCAGCACCAATGGCCTTGAGCAGCGGGCCCGTGGCATCGGCCGCGTTGCGCGCGGCCAGCGACAGTGCCAGCAATCGCCCGCTGGCATCCACCAGGCTGGGCAGCGCCGCATTGGCGCCGTCCATCAGGTAGTAGGTGTCCAGGTCCGGGTCCAGCGTGAGGTTGGAGCCGTCGTTGGCTGCGGTGATCAGGGCGATCAAGGCGTCGACCGCGGCGTCATGCCGGACCACGGCCGCGGCGGCATCGCCCCCAGACGCCGCACGCGCATGCACAGCCTTGTCGGCGTCGGCAAAGGCGGCGGCGGTCTGCAGCAGCTCGCCGTGGGCGGTCTGCGCAGCGGCCAGCGCTTGCCAGGCGCTCTGCAGGCGGGTGTCACCCCCGTCAGAAGGGGCACCGAAGGCGGCGCTGCGCGCTTCCACCAGTGCTTCGAGCACCGGCGTGGCCTGCCGGATGTAGGCCACACCCACCCGCTCGTGTTCGGAGAATTCGATGGCCGCGGCCTTGTCGCTGAAATATTGCCAAGCCACCAGGGCCAGCGGCAGCAGGAAGAGCGCCGAGATCAGGCTGGCTTTGGCACGAAAGCCCACCGCACGAAAGATGCGTACGCCGGGCGCCCAGAGGCCGTGGTACCGAAAGTAGTCGCCCATGCCACCGGACCTTTGTCGCGCTGAGTCTTGAATCATCACTGCCTTGGTTGGAGATAAATCGCCACATCAGCGCTATCGGCACCGACACGCCAGGCTTGAGGACTCAATGCGGAATGACCACCGCCTGGTCGTGCGCTTCACTTTGCCGCAGGGCCACCCAGCCCAGCAGGGCCACCCCGCTGGCGGCCCAGAACACGGCGCCAAAACCCCAGCGGCTGCCCAGCCAACCCCCCGCCAGCCCGCCGACCACGCCGGAGAAGCCGTAACCGAGCATGGAGTACAGCGCCTGGCCGCGCCCGCGCAACGCGCCCGGAAACCAGCGATGAACCAGCGCAATACAGGCCGCGTGCTGGGCCGCGAACGTGACGGCGTGCAGCAGCTGCGCGGCCAGCAGCACGGCCAGCATCTGCCCGAAGGCCGCGGTGATGGCAAAACGCACCGCCGCCAGCAGCGCCGCCAGCTGCAGCCAGCGCAGCGGCGTCAAGCGGCCGAAGATCCGCCCCTGGGCCCAGAAGAACAGCACCTCCACCGCCACCGCCACGGCCCAGGCCAGGCCGACCACGCCCTTGCCGTAACCCAGCTCGTCCAGGTACAGCGACAAGAAGGCATACAGCGCGGTGTGGGCCATCACGGTGAAGAACACCCCGGTGAAAAACCAGGCGACCGCCGGCCGGCGCAGGATGGCCGGCACCGAAACACCGGCATGTGGGGCCGTCGTGCCCTCCTCACCGCCTGGCAGGCGCCACGTGGCCAGCCACAACACGGCAAACCCCAGCACCACGACGACCGGGAAGCTGGCGATGCCAGCACGTTCCAGCACCGCGCCGGCGCCCACCACGGCCAGCGCAAAACCGAGCGAGCCCCACAGGCGCACGCGGCCGTAGCGGGCGAAATCCATCTCGCCGCCCCGCTGCAGGTGCCGCCCCAGTGCCGCCTCGGACAGCGGCACGATGCCGCCGTTGGCCAGGAACAGCAGTGCCGTGAACACCGTGACGGCGGTGTGGCCCGGCCACCACCACAGCCCGACGGCCGCCAGCAACGCCAGGCCCGAGGCCCAGCGCACACCTTCCGTGCGCCGGCCACGGCGGTCGCCCAACCAGCCCCAGGCGTACGGCGCGATGACACGTGTCCAGCTCTGCATGGACGCGATGGCGCCGATGGCCAGCGTGGAAAAACCCAGGTCCTTGAACCACAAAGGCGCGTACGGGTTGAACAGCCCGATCGCCGCGAAATAACAGAACCAGACCGCCGAAAAGGCGCCCAGCGGCGCCGGCGCGGTCATGTGTGGTCGGCCTGGCCCGGGATGGCGGGCAGCGTGTGCTGCACATCGCCGCACTGCGCGCGGTGGCGCAGCACATGGTCCATCAGCACCAGGGCCAGCATGGCCTCGGCAATGGGGGTGGCGCGGATGCCCACGCAGGGGTCGTGCCGGCCCAGCGTCTCGATGGTGGTGGGCTGGCCGGCACGGTCGATCGACACCTTGGGCATGCGGATCGAACTGGTCGGTTTGATCGCGATGCGCACGACCAGGTCCTGCCCGGTGGAAATGCCGCCCAGCACCCCGCCACCATGGTTGCTGCGAAAGCCTTGCGGCGAGAGCTCGTCGCCATGGTGGCTGCCACGCTGGGCCACGACGCCGAAGCCGTCGCCGATCTCCACGCCCTTCACGGCGTTGATGCCCATCATCGCGTAGGCGATGTCGGCATCCAGCTTGTCGAACAGCGGCTCGCCCAGGCCCACCGGCACGTTCTGCGCCCGCACCTCGATGCGCGCGCCGCAGGAGTCACCGGCGCGGCGCAGGCTGTCCATGTAGGCCTCCAGCTGCGGCACCAGGCTGGCGTTGGCGGCAAAAAACGGGTTCTGCGGGATGTGCTCGACGCCCTCGAACGGGATCTCGATCTCGCCCAGTGCACTCATCCAGCCACTGAAGGTGGTGCCGTGCTGCTGGCGCAGCCAGTGCCGGGCCACCGCACCGGCGGCCACCATCGGGGCCGTCAGCCGCGCGGAAGAACGCCCGCCGCCGCGTGGATCGCGGTGGCCGTACTTGCGCCAGTAGGTGTAGTCGGCGTGGCCGGGGCGGAAGGTGTCCAGCAGGTTGCCGTAGTCCTTGCTGCGCTGGTCGGTGTTGCGGATCAGCAAGGCGATGGGCGTGCCGGTGGTCAGGCCCTCGTGCACGCCGGAGAGGATCTCCACCGCGTCGGCTTCGTTGCGCTGCGTCACATGCCGGCTGGTGCCCGGGCGCCGGCGGTCCAGTTCGGGCTGGATGTGGGCCTCGCTCAAGGCCAGGCCGGGCGGGCAGCCATCGATCACGCAGCCGATGGCCGGGCCATGGCTTTCGCCGAAGTTGGTGACGCGGAAGAGCTCGCCGAAGGTGGAACCGGACATGTCAGCGCCGCCCGGCCGCCCGAAGGGGCTGACGCCCCCCCTCGGGGGGCAGCGAGCAAAGCGAGCGTGGGGGTCTCATGGCCCCGGATTCTAGGCCGCGCCCTTTGCTGCGATCTCCGGCACGCTGTGCACCTGCCGCAGCGGCGACGCGGTGCGCACCCGGCCGCGGCCCATGCGCTTGGCGTCGTAACACGCGGCGTCGGCCTGCGCCAGCCATTGGGCCGGACTGGCGTGGTGGTCGCCCAGTTCGGCCACGCCCAGGCTGGCGCCCACCCGCAGCGTGTGCCCCTCCCAGGTGAGCGCCAGGGCGGTGATGGCCTCGCGCACCTTCTCGGCCACGGCCAGCGCCCGGTCGTGGGTGCAGCCGGGCAGCAGCAGCGCAAACTCGTCGCCGCCCAGGCGGACCACGAGATCGCTGCCGCGCACGCGCGACGCAATGGCCTGCGCCACCGCCACGAGCATGGCGTCGCCTGCGGCATGGCCGGCGGTGTCGTTGATGGGCTTGAAGTGGTCGAGGTCGATCATCACCAGCGCCGCCGGCCGCGCCGTGGGCTGGGCATCGAACACCGCCTGCACGGCCTGCTCGAACCCCTGGCGGTTGACCACACCGGTCAGCGCGTCATGGTGGGCGGCGTGCTCCAGCAGCCGGCGCGACTGCACCTGCTCGGTCACGTCGTTGACGCTCCAGATCGTGCCGGCCTCCGGTTCGCCCGGCAACACGGGCCGGGCCTGCAGCAAGGCCCAGAAGCGGCTGCCGTCGGCGCGCAACATCTGCCACTCGCCAGCATAGGACAGGCCCTGGCCAAAGGCCTGGCCCACCAGCGGGCCCAGCTGGGCGTAGTCCTCGTTGGACGCAAAGATCACCTGCGCACGCTGGCCGACGATGGCTGCTTCGGCGTGGCCCAGCAAGCGGCAGAACTCGACGCTGACCAGTTCGAAGGTCTGGTTGCGCGTGAAGGCCAGGCCCACCGGCGCGGCACTCATCACACTGCCGAGCTTCTGCAGCACCGCGGCGTTGAAGTTGTCCACCTGCAGGCGTTCGGCCCAGACGTGCTGCAGCGTGCGCGTGAGCCGGCCGATCTCGCCGCCGGCGGTGGGCCAGGGGCTGGTTTCGTCGCCGGCCAGCAGCGCCGCGGCACGCCGCTGCAGACGGGCCAGCGGCCTGAACTGCCAGTGCAAGAACAAGCCCAGCAGCGCCGCCGCCACCAGCGCCAACAGCGCTGCGTCGCGCAGCGCCGCGTTGCGTGCAGCGCGCAGTGGGGCCAGCAGCGCCGCCTGCGGCACCACACGCCAGACCTGCCACCCGGCGCGGCTTTCGGAGGCCGTGCTGACGAGGTCGTCGCCGATCTGCCAGGTGGCGGCGTGGCCGGCGGCGTCACCCGCCTGCCAACGCAATGCCGCCTGTTCGAACCGGGCATCCTCGCGCAACGGGCGCATGATGCGCTGGCGCTCCGGATGCGCCAGCACGCGGCCTTCGGCGTCGGTGATCACCGTCAGCACCGGGCCGTCGGCCTGCAGCACGGCGCGCACATCCTGCAGCAGATCGCGGCTGGCCAGGCGCATCGCCCCGCCGACAACGGCCACGACCCGGCCGCCACGCAGCACCGGGTGCGACAGGATGACCACCGGCTCACCGGAGATGCGCCCTGGCACCGGCGGCGAGATCACTGGCAGGCCGGAATGCACCGCCTGGCGGAAGTAGTCGCGGTCGGCCAGCGAAGTCTGCGGGTATCGGACACCGGCGCTGTCCACATAGACCAACAGCCGCCCGTCGGGCGCGGCCAGGTAGAGGTTGGAGAGCTGTTCCTGGGCCAGCCCGCTGCGCGCCAGCAGCTCGGCCGCCCGTGCCGGCTCGTGCACCTCCAGCTCGCCAACCAGCGGGGTCAGGGCCTCCAGGCTGCGTTGCAGCCAGGCCAGATGGCGCTGGACGCCTTGGGCCAGATGTTCGGTTTCAGCCCGCTCACGCGTCGTGGACTGCTGCAGCAGGTCATGTTCGGCGCGTTCGGCCAGCATCCAGGCGGTGACCGACATGCCGACCAGCAGGCTGAGCAGGCCACCGACGGCCAGGCGCGTCTGCAAGGACCGCAACCAGCGTGGCCCCTGCCAGCGCGCAAGGGCTGACCCCAGGCGCATCAGCAGGCGAATCACCGGGCTGCGGCGGGCAATCGGCGCGGGCGCGTCGTCGGCAAAGAGATCGGCATCCATATGCGATCACTTATCGCCGCATGCCGGGGCAACTTGAGCCGGGACAAACAAAACGGGCCAGTTCCTTGTGAGAACTGACCCGTTGTCTATCAATGGTCGGGGCGGCGGGATTCGAACTCGCGACCCCTTGCACCCCATGCAAGTGCGCTACCAGGCTGCGCTACGCCCCGACGAGCCGCACAGTATAGCCTGAATGCGCCACCGCCCGGTCAGCCCGACAGCAGGCTGCTGATGGACTGCAATTCCGCCCGCAACTGCGCGGCGGACATCGGGCCAACAGGGCCAACAGGACTGGCGGGACTGGCAGCGACGGCCACAACAGCGGCCGTGTGGTTCGGCAGTGCGACGCCGGTGGTCACGGCTTCGGCCGACGCGCGGGCCGCTTCCAGCTGGTCGTCCCCGTCGTTCAGCGCCCCCTGCAGCGCGTGGTCACTGAGTCGGTTGCGCGCGCCGCTGATGGTGAAACCCTGGTCATACAGCAGCTCGCGGATGCGGCGCACCAGCAGCACCTCGTGGTGCTGGTAATAGCGCCGGTTGCCACGCCGCTTCATGGGCTTGAGCTGCGTGAACTCCTGTTCCCAATACCGCAGCACGTACGGCTTGACGCCGCACAGGTCGCTCACCTCACCGATGGTGAAGTAACGTTTGGCCGGGATGGGGGGAAGCGATTTCTCCATTTAAATCAAGGAGATCGAAGAGTCTTCCCACACTTTACTCGAACTCGTCCGCCCCTGGGGTGTCACCTTGCACAAGAGACTTCAACTTGTGACTTGCATGAAACGTCACGACCTGCCGCGCCTTGATGGGGATGGACTCCCCGGTGCGCGGGTTGCGGCCCGGCCGCGGGGCCTTGCGCCGGATGTTGAAATTGCCAAAACCCGAGAGCTTGACGTCCTGGGCCGAGACCAGGGTGCCATGCACGATCTCGAAAAAGGCTTCGACCATGTCCTTGGATTCGCGCTTGTTCAGGCCCAGGCGGTCGAACAGCAGTTCGGCCAGCTCCGCCTTGGTCAGCGTGGGCGTCTCCAGCGTGGGCAGGATCACGCCGCGCTCGGTGTCCTTGGGCGTCACGTCGTCGTTCATGCGGTCTTTCATCAGGCGCGCAGGCGCGCGCCAAAGGCCTGCGCCGCGCGGGCCAGCGCGGCCTGCACCACGGCATCGATGCGCTCGTCGGTCAGCGTGGCGTCGGGGTCCAGCAGGTCCAGGCGCAGGGCCAGGCTGCGTTCGCCGTCGGCCAGGCCGGAGCCGGCTTGGGTGGGTTTGTAGATGTCGAACAAGGTGACCTGGCGCACCAGGCCATCGTCATCCCGGCGCAGCACCTCGATCAGTGCGTCGTGCGCCACCTGCTCGCCCACCACCAGGGCCAAGTCACGCACCGCCGCCTGCTGGCGCGGCAGCGGCTGCACCACCGGCCAGGGGCGCGCCAGGGCGGCATCCAGGTCGAGCTCGAACAGCACCGGGGCCGACGGCAGCTCGTAGGCCTGGCGCCAGCGCGGATGCAGTTCGCCGACGAAGCCGATGGCCACGCCGTCTAGCTCCACACGGGCTGACCGCCCCGGGTGCAGCGCCGGGTGGGGTGCCGGCACAAAACGAGGCTTCAGCGGCGCCAGCAAGGCTTCGACATCACCCTTGGCGTCGAAGAAGTCCACGGCGCGCTCACGTTCACCCCATTGCAGGCCATCGGCCGCACCCAGGGCCAGGCCGGCCACGCGCATTCGCTGGGTGACCCCAGCCACGGCACGTTCACCGTCGCCTGCGGCCGGGTCGCGCAGGAACACCCTGCCGGTCTCGAACACGCGCACACGCGTGGCACGGCGCGCCAGGTTGTGGCGCAGCACCGCCACCAGGCTGCCCAGCAGGCTGGAGCGCATCACCGACAGCGGCGCCGCGATCGGGTTCAGCACGCGGATGGGATCGGCGTTGCCCGCCAGCTCCTGCTCCCAGCGCGCTTCGACAAAGCTGAAGTTGATGGTTTCCTGGTAGTCCAGCGCGGCCAGCGCACGCCGCACGGCGTGCACGCTGCGGCGTGTTTCGGGCTGGCGGCGGGCCGTCACAGGCGCCACCGGTGGTGTGGCCGGCAGCTTGTTGTAGCCGACGATGCGCACCACCTCTTCGATCAGGTCTTCTTCGATCTTGAGGTCGAAGCGCCAGGACGGGGGCGTGACGGTGATGATGCCCTTGCCCTCTTCAAAGGCCAGGCCCAGGCCGCGGAAAACATCGGCGCATTGCGCCTGCGTCAGCGGCATGCCGATCACCTTGGACGCACGTGCCACGCGCAGCGTCACCGGCGTGGCGGGCGGCAGCTGCAGCACCTGGTCGCTCATCGGGCCGGCTGCGCCGCCGCAGATCTGCTGGATCAGCGCGGTGATGCGCTCGATGTGTAGCACGGTCTGCGCCGGGTCCACACCGCGTTCGAAGCGGTGGCCGGCGTCGGTGCTGAAGTTGTAGCGGCGCGAACGCCCGGCCACGGCTTCGGGCCACCAGAACGCGGCTTCGACATAGACATTCTGCGTATCGTCCGACACCGCCGTGTGCTGGCCGCCCATGATGCCGGCGAGCGACTCCACGCGGCTGCGGTCGGCGATCACGCCCACCTGGCCGTCCACCGTGATGGTGTTGCCGTTCAGCAGTTCCAGGCTCTCGCCTTCGCGGCCCCAGCGCACCACCAGTTCGCCGTCGATCTTGTCGAGGTCGAAGATGTGTGACGGGCGGCCGAACTCGAACATCACGTAGTTGGAGATGTCGACCAGCGCCGAGACCGAGCGCTGGCCGCAGCGGGCCAGGCGGTCCACCATCCAGGCCGGCGTGGGCGCCTTCGTGTTGACGCCGCGCACGATGCGGCCGCTGAACCGACCGCAGAGATCGGGCGCCTCCACCCGCACAGGCAGCGTCCCATCGTGGCTCGGCATCACCGGCTCGATGGCCGGTGTGCGCAGCGGTGCGCCGGTGAGCGCCGAGACCTCGCGTGCGATGCCGTAGACCGACAGCGCATGTGCCAGGTTGGGCGTGAGCTTGAGCGTGAAGAGGCTGTCGTCCAGGCCCAGGTGCTCGCGCAGCGGCATGCCCACGGGCGCGTCGGCGGCCAGTTCGAGCAGGCCGCCATGGTCTTCGGACAACTTCAGTTCACGGGCCGAACACAACATGCCGAAACTCTCGACACCGCGCAGCTTGCCCACGCCGATGGCGAAGGGTTTGCCGTCGTCACCCGGCGGCAACAAGGCGCCCACCACGGCCAACGGCGCCTTCAGGCCGGCACGTGCGTTGGGTGCGCCGCAGACGATCTGCAGCGGTTCGGCCGCACCGATGCTGACCTGGCACACCCGCAGCCGGTCGGCCTGCGGGTGCGGCTCGGCACTCAGGATCTCAGCCACGACGATGCCGCTGAACGGCGGCGCGACCGGGCGGGTCTCTTCGACCTCCAGGCCGGCCATCGTCAGCAGATCGGCCAGGCCTTGGGTGTCCAGCGGGGGGTTGCAGAACTCGCGCAACCAGGATTCGGGGAATTGCATGGTCTCGCTCGGCGCTCAGCGGAATTGGGACAGGAAACGCAGGTCGTTCTCGAAGAACAACCGCAGGTCGGTGACGCCGTAGCGCAGCATGGCCAGGCGGTCCGGGCCCATGCCGAAAGCGAAGCCGATGTAGCGCTCCGGGTCCAGGCCGAAGTTGCGCACCACGTTCGGGTGCACCTGGCCGGAGCCTGCGACCTCGAGCCACTTGCCCTTCAAGGGGCCGTCGCCAAAAGCCAGGTCCACCTCGGCCGAGGGCTCGGTGAACGGGAAGAAGGACGGCCGGAATCGCACCTGCAGGTCGTCCGTATCGAAGAACTGGCGCAGGAAGTCGGTGAAGACCGATTTCAGGTCCTTGAAGCTGACGTTTTCGCCGATCCACAGGCCTTCGCACTGGTGGAACATCGGCGAGTGCGTGGCGTCGCTGTCCACGCGGTAGGTGCGGCCCGGCGCGATGACGCGGATGTCGGGCATGGCCTGGCCGGCGGCGATCAGGCCCGCGTGGCGCGCCGCATGCGTGCGGGCATAACGCACCTGCATCGGGCTGGTGTGCGGGCGCAGGTTGAGCCAGCGGCCCTCGGCGTCCTTCAGGTCGACGTAGAAGGTGTCCTGCATCGAACGCGCCGGGTGGTTCTCCGGGTTGTTCAAGGCGGTGAAGCTGTACCAGTCGGTCTCGATCTCCGGGCCGTCGGCGACCTCGAAGCCCATGCTGCCGAAGATGGCCTCGATGCGTTCCATCGTGCGGCTCACCGGGTGCAGGCCGCCGGTGCCGCGGCGGCGGCCGGGCAGCGTGACGTCCAGCGCCTCGGCCTGCAGCTGGCGTTCCAGCTCGGCGCCGGCCAGGGACTCGCGGCGTTCGGTCAGCAGCACTTCCACCTGCTGCTTGGCCTGGTTGATCAGCGCGCCCTGCGCCTTCTTCTCATCCGGCGGCAGGCTGGCCAGGGCCTTCAGCAGCTCGGTCACACGGCCGGCCTTGCCCAGGTAACGTGCCTTGGCGTTTTCCAGCTCGGCCGGGTTGGGCGCGGCGGCGAAATCCGCGCGCGCGCTGCCGACGAGTTGTTCGAGTTCCGTCATGGTCTGCGCAAAAAAGAAAAAAGGCCGCCCCGAGGTGACGGCCTTGAAGAGCTCGACAGGTGCCGGGTCACCCCGGCACGGGATGTCAAGCGAGCTGGGCCTTCACCTTTTCCACGATGCTGCCAAAGGCAGCCGGGTCGTTCACGGCCATGTCGGCCAGGACCTTGCGGTCCAGGTCGATGTTGGCCTTTTTCAGGCCAGCCATGAACTTGCTGTAGGTGATGCCCAGGCCGCGGGACGCCGCGTTGATACGGGCGATCCAGAGCTGGCGGAACACCCGCTTGCGGGTGCGGCGGTCACGGTAGGCGTATTGACCCGCCTTCATCACCGCCTGTTTGGCGATGCGGAAGACGTTCTTGCGACGACCACGGAAGCCCTTGGCCAGAGCCAGGATCTTCTTGTGACGTGCGTGGGCGATGACACCACGTTTGACGCGAGGCATGTGTTTTCTCCTTGTCCGTCAGTGGAAGATCAAAGGCCGGCGTAGGGCAGCATCTTGGCGATGTGGCCCATGTCGGTCTCGTGCACGCTGACCGCGCCGCGCAGATCGCGCTTGCGGCTGGTGCTCTTCTTGGTGAGGATGTGGCGCTTGAACGCCTGACCGCGCTTGACGGTGCCACCCGGACGGACGCGGAAGCGCTTCTTGGCCCCGCTCTTGGTCTTCATCTTGGGCATTGCTGCTCCTTCTATGTTTGCCCCTGCAGGCGACCACCTTCGGTGGTACTTGATGGCCTGCAACGGCTTCTTCGCCGTTGCATCGAGATGCTTCGGCTTCTTGGCCATTGCATCGAAATGCTCCGGCTTCTCTTCACCTGCCCGGCGACCAGCCGGACGGGCGAAATCTCTTACGACTTTCTCTTCGGCGCCAGCACCATGATCATCTGGCGCCCTTCCAGCTTGGGCATGTGCTCGACCACCGCCACGTCGGACAACTCGTCGCGGATGCGCTCCAGCAACCGCATGCCGATGTCCTGGTGGGTGATCTCGCGGCCGCGGTAGCGCAGCGTGACCTTGCCCTTGTCACCGTCTTCGGCGATGAAGCGGCGCAGGTTGCGCATCTTGATCGCGTAATCGCCTTCGTCGGTGCCAGGGCGGAACTTGACTTCCTTGACCTCGATGACCTTCTGCTTGGACTTGGCCTCCGCCGCCCGCTTCTGCTCGATGTACTTGAACTTGCCGTAGTCCATCAACCGGCAGACCGGGGGATCTGCAGTGGCGGCGATCTCGACCAGATCGACGTCCAGTTCCCCGGCCATTCGGAGCGCTTCCATGGTGCTGACGATGCCCAGCGGCTCGTTCTCGACACCGTTCAGGCGCACCTGCGGCGCCATGATTTCCCGGTTCAGCCGGTGCTTGCGCTCCGCGTTCGGCACGCGGCGGTCCATGAAGGTAGCGATGGTTCAAACCCCTTGTCACGACTCCAAGACCGGGGAGCCGCCAAAAAATGGAGGATGCGCGCCGGGCGGTCAGACCTTGCGGAGGGTGTCGTCGGCGAGCTTCACAGCGAAGTCGTCGAGCGGCAGAACCCCCAGATCCAGGTTGCCCCGAGCACGCACCGATACGGCCCCGTTGGCCTTCTCCTTGTCGCCAACGACAAGGATGTACGGGACCTTTTGCATTGAGTGCTCGCGGATTTTATACGTGATCTTCTGGTTGCGCAAATCGCTTGCTGCCCTAACTCCTTGTTTTTGCAGCGTTTTCACGACGAAATCAGCGTAATCGGCCTGTTGATCCGTGATCGGGGCCACGATCACCTGCACCGGCGCCAGCCAGGCGGGCAGCGCGCCGGCATGTTGTTCGATCAGGATGCCGATGAAACGCTCCAGGCTGCCGACGATGGCGCGGTGCAGCATCACCGGGTGCTGGCGGCTGCCGTCTTCGGCCACGTACTCGGCGTCCAGGCGCTCGGCCATCGAAAAATCGACCTGCATCGTGCCGCACTGCCATTGCCGGCCCAGCGCGTCTTTCAGCGTGTATTCGATCTTCGGGCCATAGAAGGCGCCGTCGCCCGGGGCGATCTCGTACGAGCAGCCGCTCTGGCGCAGGCTCTCGATCAGCGCGTGTTCGGCCTGGTCCCAGATGGCATCACTGCCGATGCGCGCGGCCGGCCGCGTGGCGACCTTGTAGATGATCTCCGTGAAGCCGAAGTCGGCGTAGACCTTCTGCAGCAGCGCCGTGTAGGCCACGCACTCCGGCAGGATCATGTCTTCGCTGCAGAAGATGTGGCCGTCGTCCTGCGTGAAAGCGCGCACGCGCATGATGCCGTGCAGGCCGCCCGTGGGCTCGTTGCGGTGGCAGGCACCGAACTCGCCGTAGCGCAGCGGCAGGTCGCGGTAGCTCTTGATGCCCTGCTTGAAGATCAGGATGTGGCCCGGGCAGTTCATCGGCTTCAGCGCGTAGTCGCGCTTTTCCGATTCCGTCGTGAACATAGCGTCGCGGTACTTGTCCCAGTGGCCCGTCTTCTCCCACAGGGCCTTGTCCAGGATCTGCGGGCCCTTGACCTCCTGGTAGCCGTTGTCCTGGTAGACGCGGCGCATGTACTGCTCCACCTGCTGCCAGACCGTCCAGCCCTTGGGGTGCCAGAACACCGTGCCGGGGCTGTGTTCGTCCAGGTGGAACAGGTCCAGCTCGCGGCCGAGCTTGCGGTGGTCGCGCTTTTCCGCCTCTTCCAGCATCGTCAGGTACTGCTGCAGCGCGTCCTTCGTGGCCCAGGCCGTGCCGTAGATGCGCTGCAGCATCTCGTTGCGGTGGTCGCCGCGCCAGTAGGCGCCGGCGACCTTCATCAGCT
Source organism: Rubrivivax sp. (assembly GCA_018780805.1). GTDB lineage: Bacteria > Pseudomonadota > Gammaproteobacteria > Burkholderiales > Burkholderiaceae_C > Rubrivivax. The sequence continues at coordinate 39,931 of JADMJD010000069.1, forward strand.
TGAAGTGCTTGAGACGCCCCGTGCTCGGCACGTGCGGGCCGCGGCACAGGTCCTCGAAGCCGCCTTCACGGTACAGGCTCACGTCCTGGCCTTCGGGGATGCTGCCGATGATTTCCGCCTTGTAGTGCTCGCCCATGGCCTGGAAGTGCGCCACGGCCTCGTCGCGCGGCAGCACACGGCGCTGCACCGGCTCGTCCTTCTTCGCCAGTTCGGCCATGCGCTGCTCGATGGCGGCCAGGTCCTCGGGCGTGAAGGGGCGCTTGTAGGCGAAGTCGTAATAAAAGCCGTTCTCGATGACGGGACCAATCGTCACCTGCGCCTCGGGGAAGAGCTCTTTGACCGCATAGGCCAGCAGGTGGGCCGTGGAGTGGCGGATCAGCTCCAGGCCGTCGGCGTCCTTGTCCGTGACGATGGCGAGCTGGGCATCGACGTCGATGCGGTGGCTCAGGTCGACGACCTGGCCGTTAACCTTGCCGCCGAGCGCGGCCTTGGCCAGGCCGGCACCGATGGACGCGGCGACCTCGGCCACCGTGACAGGGCCGGCAAACTCGCGTTTCGAGCCGTCGGGCAACGTGATGTTCAACATGGTGGGATCTCTCCAGGCAACAAAAAAGCGCGGTGGGGGCCGCGCTTCGTGTTGTCTTCAGGGGTGTGGACGTGACGATGCGGCCGGGGTCAGACCTCGGTGAAGAAGGTGAACGTAGTCCGCGGTGTCATAACCCGTCCTGCCTTTCCCGTTCTTGTGAGCGCTGTCGTCAGCATTGAAGAAGCACCGATTGTAGTCATGGCAACGGCAGCGCGTCGACGCTGCCGTCGTCCGCCAACCGGGCAAAGTCCTCGGCAATGCGCTCGCTCTCGGCCACAGCGCGGCGCCAGTCGCGCTGGCGGCCGGCATCGTCGTCACCGTAGGCCTTGAAGTCGTTGCGGTCGGGCAGCTTTTGGTTGGGCAGCGCACGCACCCAATCCGGGTGTGGCGCCAGCACCACCAGGTTGTCCAGCATCGCCGTCGTGCGGTGGCGGCGCTTCCACGGCTTGTCCAGCCAGCCGGGCACGATCTGCGGCTGGAAATGCGGGTAGAGCGCGATGCCCTCCCCCATCGCCGCGTACGGCAGGTGCAGGTGGTAATCGGTGATGCCGCCGTCCCAGTAAGCGCCGCGCGGGCCGCCGGGGATGTCGTGCACGGCGTCCAGCCAGAACGGGATGGAACAGCTGGCCAGGATGGCGGGCTGCAGGTTGGCCGCCGTCAGCGCCACCTGCTGGCTGCGCAGATCGGCCAGCGGCAGCGGCAGCGCTTCGCGTCCATCGCCGAACACCACACGCTCCAGCCAACCGCCCAGCGCACGCCGGTGCACCGCGTTGCCGAAGAAAGCACCGGCATAACCCAGCGGCGTGCGCCAGCGGCCCTGGCGCGCCAGCAGGTGGCGGCCGTGGCTGGTGAAGACGTGCAGGCGGTAACGCGGTTGCGCCAGCACCTCGGCTTCGCGGCCGCCGAAATGTTCGCCCAGCTTGGCCCCAAAAACGGCCGACACGTGGCCGGGCTTCGGCGCCTTGCCGGGTTCGTGTTCGTAGGCCTGGGTGATGTAGTCCTCGGCCAGCCGGCGCAGCGCGGCATCCGGGTCGGCCAGGCAGCCGCTGGCCATGCGCCAGGCGCCGATGGAAGCGCCGAGCAGGAACACCGTCTGCGTGCTGCGCGGCAACCACTGGCTGAACAGGTAGCGGTCCAGCGGGTTCAGCACCAGGCCCTTGGCGCCCCCGGCGGCGGCCGGGATGATGCGCACGTCGTCGGGCTGCAGGCCACGTTCACGCAGCCGGGCGCGGGCACGGGGCCCGGCCCAGACCTGCAGCGCCGGCCCTGCGCTCAAACGGGCCTCACTTGCGCTGCAGCTTGGCGAAAGCCGCGGCCATTGCGCCGCCGGCCGGCAGCTCACGCGCGACCGGGCGTTGTTTCTGGCCGCGGTCGGCCGCGCGGTAGCGGTTGTCCGCATCACCTGGCTTGGGCACCGGCGCGTCCAGCTTCATCGTCAGCGACACCCGCTGGCGCTGCAGGTCGACCTCCAGCACACGCACCTTGACCACGTCGCCGGTTTTCACCACCTCGCGCGCGTCGTTGACGAACTTGTGGCTCAGCTGGCTCACGTGCACCAGGCCGTCCTGGTGCACGCCCAGGTCGACGAAGGCGCCGAACTGCGCGACGTTGCTGACCGTGCCTTCCAGCACCATGCCGGGCTGCAGGTCCTTCAGGTCTTCGACGCCGTCGTTGAAACGTGCGACGACGAAGTCCGGGCGCGGGTCGCGGCCCGGTTTTTCCAGCTCGGCGAGGATGTCCTTGACCGTGATGGCGCCGAAAGTGGCGTCGGCGAACTTCTCGGCCTTCAGGCCTTTCAGCAGCTCCGGTCGGCCCATGACCTCCTGCACGGGACGGCCGGTGTGTGCCAGGATGCGCTGCACCACGGGGTAGGTTTCCGGGTGCACGCCGGTCATGTCCAGCGGGTTCTCGCCGCCGCGGATGCGCAGAAAACCGGCTGCCTGCTCGAAGGTGCGCGGGCCCAGGCCGGCCACGTCCAGCAGCTGCTGGCGCGAGCGGAAGGCGCCGTGGGCATCGCGCCAGCGCACGATGGCGCCGGCCACCGTGGCGCTCAGCCCCGACACGCGCGCCAGCAACGGCGCCGACGCCGTGTTCAGGTCCACACCCACCTTGTTGACGCAGTCCTCCACCACCGTGTCCAGCGTGCGCGCCAGGCCGCTCTGGTTCACGTCGTGCTGGTACTGGCCCACACCGATGCTCTTGGGGTCGATCTTCACCAGCTCCGCCAGCGGATCCTGCAGCCGGCGCGCGATGCTGACGGCACCACGCAGCGTCACGTCCAGCTCGGGCAGCTCCTTGCTCGCAAACTCGCTCGCGCTGTAGATGGACGCGCCGGCTTCGCTGACGACCACCTTCTCCAGCTTCAGGTCGGGCGCCAGCTGCTGCAACCGTTTGATCAGGTCGGCGGCGAGTTTGTCGGTTTCGCGGCTGGCGGTGCCGTTGCCGATGGCGATCAGGTTCACACCATGCTGGGCCACCAGCCGGCCCAGCGTGTGCAGCGAGCCTTCCCAGTCCTTGCGCGGCTCGTGCGGGTAGACCGTGGACGTGTCCAGCACACGCCCGGTGTCGCTGACCACGGCCACCTTCACGCCGGTGCGGATGCCGGGGTCCAGGCCCATCACGACGCGCGGTCCGGCGGGTGCGGCCAGCAGCAGGTCGCGCAGGTTGTCGGCGAAGACCTTGATGGCGACCGTTTCCGCGTCTTCGCGCAGACGGCCGAACAGGTCACGCTCCAGGCTCAGGCTGAGCTTGACCTTCCAGGTCCAGGCGATGCTCTTGCGGATCAGCTCGTCGCCGGCGCGTTTGCCGTGGCGCCAGCCCAGGTGGTGGGCGATGCGGCCTTCGGCCAGGCTGGGCTGGCCGGGAACGATCTCTTCGTCCAGCACCAGCTTGGCGTCCAGCCACTCCCCGCTGCGCCCGCGGAACACCGCCAGCGCGCGGTGGCTGGGGATCTTGTGCAGCGGCTCGTCGTACTCGAAGTAGTCCCGGAACTTGGCGGCATCGGCGTGCTGACCGTCCTTGCCCGCGGCCAGGCGGCTTTGCAGCCGGCCTTCGGCCCAGAGCCAGCTGCGGAGCAGTCCGATCAGCGCCGCGTCTTCGGCCCAGCGCTCGCTGAGCAGGTCGCGCACACCATCCAGCACTGCGTGGGCGTCGGCAAAACCGCCCTCTGCGTTGATGAAGGCTGCGGCCTCGGCCAGCGGCTCCAGCGACGGGTCGGCAAACAGCTTGTCGGCCAGCGGCTCCAGGCCGGCTTCGCGGGCGATCATGCCCTTGGTGCGGCGCTTCTGCTTGAACGGCAGGTACAGGTCTTCCAGCTCCTGCTTGGTCGGCGCGGCCTCGAAGGCGGCGCGCAGCGCGGGGGTCAGCTTGCCCTGCTCTTCCACACTCTTGATCACGGCAGCGCGGCGGTCTTCCAGCTCGCGCAGGTAGGCCAGGCGCGCTTCCAGATCCCGCAGCTGCGTGTCGTCCAGGCCGTCGGTGGCCTCTTTGCGGTAACGGGCGATGAAGGGCACGGTGGCGCCGCCGTCGAGCAGCTCGACCGCTGCTTTCACCTGCGCCGGCCGAACGCTGAGCTCGGCGGCGATCTGCAGAAGAATCTTGTCCAAGGAGCGGTGTGAAATTCAAGGAAGGGCGGCAGTGTAAGGCGCGGCTTTGTCCATCCGACCCAGCCCCATGAAACCCTTGATCGCCCTTGGCCTGATGGCTGCACTGCCGGTGGCCGCCGCTGTCTGCGAAGCCAGATCCGGCCCGCGCCCCCTCCAGGTGGTGGAGCTGTACACCTCGGAGGGCTGCAGTTCCTGCCCCCCGGCCGACCGTTGGTTGTCCACGTTGAAGGACAAGACCGGCGTGCTGCCGCTGGCCTTCCACGTGAACTACTGGAACCGCCTGGGCTGGGCCGACCGTTTTGCCAGCACCGAGGCCACCGGCCGCCAGTACATGCTGGCGCGTGCCATGGGTGCACCCAACGTCTACACGCCGCAGGTCATCGTGCACGGGCAGGACTGGCGGCGCTGGCCCAGCCTGCCTGCGCCACCGACCTCGGCCCCGATGACGCTGGCAATGCAGCGCGACGGTCAACGCGCCACCGCCTCGGTGGGTGCGGCCGGGGGACGTTGGGCCGGGTATTGGGCGGTGCTGGAACATGGCCACCGCAGCCGCGTGACCGCGGGCGAAAACCATGGTGAGACACTGAAACACGACCACGTGGTGCGCCAGTACCAGGCGGTGGCCTCCTGGACCGGCGGCGGCCAGACCTTCAGTTTCGAGGTACCCGCGGGCGAAGCCGGCGTCGCACAGCGCCTGGCCTTCGTGGTGGTGGACGCCACGACACAGCGTCCCGTGCAGGCGCTCGCGCTGGACTGTTAATCCGCGCTGCGCAGCTTGGCGCGCAGGCGCTCACCCAGTTCCGGCCGTTCGTGGAAGGGGTCGGTCGGGTTGCGCCCGTTGACCTGGTCTTCCAGCCGAGTGCGCACGCCGCCCAAGGCCTGTGGGTGGCTGAAGACGTAGAAGCGATTCCCGGCCATCGCATCGAAGACGCGCTGCGCCACCTCGGCGGCGGTGACCTTGCCGCTGGTGACGGCCTTTTCGCTCATGGCTGCGGCGATCAGCTGGCTGCGGGTCGGCCGGATGTCGCTGTCCTGCAGTTCGGCCGGCCGGTTGCGCCCGCTCTGGTGGATGCCGGTGGGCACGAAGTACGGGCACAGCAGGTGCGCGTGCACCTGGTCCGTGACCAGGGCCAGGTCGTGGCACAAGGTCTCGGTCATCGAGACCACACCGGCCTTGCTGACGTTGTAGACGCCCATGTTGGGCGCGGTCAGCAGGCCGGCCATCGATGCGGTGTTGACGATGTGGCCTTCGTAGTCGGCATCTGCCTCAGCGGCGGCCAGGATCAGCGGCGTAAAGACGCGCACGCCGTGCGCGACGCCGAAGAGGTTGACACCCAGCACCCAGTCCCAGTCCTTGGCCGTGTGCTCCCAGACCAGGCCCCCGGCGCCCACGCCCGCGTTGTTGAACACGAAGTGCGGCGTGCCAAAACGGTCCAGCGTCGCCGCGGCCAGAGCCTCCACCTCGGCGGCGCGCGACACGTCCAGCAGGAACGGCAGCACCTCGGTGCCCAGCGCACGGATCTCTGCCACAGCGCCTTCCAGCGCATCGGCCTGCACGTCGGCCATCACGATCTTCATGCCCCCACGCGCGGCAATGCGCGACGCTTCCAGGCCGAAGCCAGAGCCGGCCCCGGTGATCACGGCCACGCGGCCTGACAGGTTTTTCATCGTTGTTCCTTGATCTGAAAGCCCAGGCGCGGGAAGTGCACGTGCACCGTGCCCGCACGTTCATCGTTGCGGCGCAGCACCACCTCGTCGGCACTCAGGCCCACCAGCGTGCCGGCCACGGGGTCGCTGCCATAGTCGGTGGCGGCCACGGTCACCGCAGTGCCGGCGCTGAAGCCCAAGCCGGGTTCGACGCCGACCGGGGCATGCGCGGTGGCGGCCGCGGCGATGGCCAGCGCGTCGGCGCTGCTCAACTTCGCCTTCTGGCCGTGGCCGAAGACCAGCATGCGGTCCAGCCAGGTCGACACCGCTGGATGCGCATCGAGCACCGCGGCCATCGGCCCGGCCAGGCGGATGAACCACAGGCAGTGGGCGACGGAGAAATCGGCGATGCCCGGCGCCGTGCCAAACAGGAAGGCCCGGCCGTCCGACAGTTGCGCGGCCAGCCTCGCCAGGTACGCCTTCAGCGCCACCGTGGCGTCGGCCACGGTCTGGCGCGTCATGCCGGCGGTGAAGGGGCCGCGGTCGGCGGCGAAGGCCTTCATCATCTCCGGCGGCGGGTTGTTGAAGATCGCGGCGGCGCTGGCCGGCTGCATCACGTACGGCACCACGGTCCAGAACAGCGTGCTGTCGGCCCATTGCGCCAGCGTGGGCGCCAGCGGCTGATCGGCCGGGAACAGCGGCGGCAGCGGGTGCCGCTGGTCGATCACACGCGCCATCAGCGCGGTGTCGCAGTAGACGTCGGCGCCGATCTGCAGGAACGGCGTCTTGCGGTAACCGCCCGTGAGCGCGACCACATCGGGTTTGGGCATCACCACCGGCACGTTGACGGATTGCCAGGCCAGGCCCTTGAAGCCCAGGATCAGCCGGATTTTCTCGGAAAACGGCGAGCCGGCGTAGTGGTGGAGGATCAGATCGTTCATGGGTTCAGGCAGGCATCGAACGTTGCACGAGGGCCTGCAGCGGCAGGGACGAGGGCAGCAGCCCGAAAACATCGGCCACGCCTTGCAGGCGGGCGGCGCAGAAGCTGTCGAACACGGCCTGTGGGCTGTGGGTGTGCAGCAAGGACGCCTGCAACAGCAACGCGGTGTCGCGCGCCAGCCCGCGGGCGCCGGCTTCGTCCACCGTGCCACCGTCCAGCGCATCGGCCACACGCGCGGCCTGGCGGGCCACCGCCGGATGCGCGGCCTGCGCGGCGGCGGTTTCCTGCATCAGCGCCGCGGCCACCGGGCCGGAGCGCAGCGCACGCAGCAGGTCCAGCGCCATGATGTTGCCAGCGCCTTCCCAGATCGAGTTGAGCGGCATCTCGCGGTAGATGCGGGCCATCACGCCCTCGCCCGCCGCTTCGACATAACCATTGCCGCCCAGGCATTCCATCGCCTCCTGGGCGAAGGCACTGCCGCGTTTGCAGACCCAGAACTTGGCCACCGGCGTCAGCACACGGCGCATCACGGCCTCGAAACCATCGGGGTCCTGGCCATGTTCGGTGCGGTCCACGGCACGCGCCAGGCGCAGAGCAAGCGCGGTGGCGGCTTCGCTTTCCAGCGCCAGGTCGGCCAGCACGCTGGTCATGGCGGGTTGGTCCAGCAGGCGTTTGCCGAAGGCCTGGCGCTGCGACGCGTGGTGCAGCGCCAGCGACAAGGCCTGGCGCATCAGCCCGGCGGTGCCCAGCGCGCAGTCCAGCCGCGTCAGCGTGCCCATGGCCAGGATCTGCGGGATGCCGCGGCCTTCTTCGCCCACCAGCCAGGCCTGGGCACCGTGGAATTCCACCTCGGAGCTGGCGTTGGCCTGGTTGCCCAGCTTGTCTTTGAGTCGCTGGATGGCCATGGTGTTGACCTCACCATCCAGCGTCCAGCGCGGCAGGAAAAAACACGACAGGCCGGCCGGCGCCTGGGCCAGCACCAGGAAGGCATCGCACATCGGCGCCGACATGAACCACTTGTGGCCGGTGAGCCGGTAGCGCCGGCCCCAGGCGTCGTCGCCGTCGAACTGCGCGCGGGTGGTGTTGGCCCGCACGTCGGAGCCGCCCTGCTTTTCCGTCATGCCCATGCCCATCGTGAGCGCGGTCTTCTGGTGGGACGGCAGGAAACGCGGGTCGTACGCGGTGGCGGCCAGGCCAGGCCCCCAGGCCTGCGCCAGCGCCGCGTTGCTGCGCAAGGCAGGGGTCACGGCGTAGCTCATCGACACCGGGCACAGCACCGAGGGCTCCAGCTCGGTGAAGAGCATGAAGGCCGCAGCCCGTTCCAGGTGGCCACCCGCCCCTTCGGACCACGGCGTGGCGTGCAGGCGGTGGCGCAGCGCGGCGTCCATCAGCGCGTGGTAGCTGGGGTGGAACTCCACCTGGTCCACACGCCTGCCCTGCATGTCGTGCGCGTGCAGCACCGGGCCGTGGGTGTTGGCCAGGCGGGCATGCTGCTGCATGTCGGCCTGGCCCAGCTCCGCGCCCAGCGCCAAGAATCGCGCGCGCTCGTAGCCCGGCCGGTGGTAAACCAAGGCGTCCTGCAGCGGGCGGTTGCCGCTGAAGAGGTTGTGGCCGGTCAGCGGCTCGACCTGGTTGACGACCTCGTGCGTCATGGGCACCTCAGCATCTCGATGTGCGGGATGTTGTCTTCGGCGTAAGGCTCGCCGACCGCATCAAACCCGAAGCCGCCGTAAAAGGCCTGCAGGTGTGCCTGCGCGCTGATGCGGATGGGCTCGCCCGGCCAGGTGGCGTCGCAGCGCGCCAGGCCTTCGGCCATCAGCTGACGGCCGGCGCCCGTGCCACGCACCTCGGGGGCCGTGATCACACGGCCGATGGAGCGCTCGGCGTATTTCACGCCCGGGTCCACCACGCGCAGGTAGGCCTGCAACGCACCGGTTTCGTCGCGGCCCAGCAGGTGCCAGGCCACCTGGTCCAGCCCGTCCGGGTCCTGGAAAGCGCCCTGCTCCAGGATGAAGACGCGGCAGCGCAGGGCCAGCGCGTCGTACAGGTCGTCCAGGCTCAGGCCCGCAAAACGGACCCATTGCCAATTCATGCCAGCTTCACCAGCTGCTTGCCGAAATTGCGCCCCTTCAGCAGCCCCAGGAAAGCTTCAGGTGCCGCGGCCAGGCCCTCGGCCACCGACTCGCGGTACTTGAGCTTGCCGGTGGCCACCAGGCCACCCAGCTCCTTCAACGCCGCCGGCCACAGGCCCATGTGTTCGCTGACGATGAAACCCTGCAGCTTCAGCCGCGAGACCAGGATCAACGACGGGTTGGTCATCGGGATCGGTTCGCCGCTGTAGCCGGAAATCATGCCGCAGAAGGCGATGCGGCCAAAGGCGTTCATGCGCAGCATCACGGCGTCCAGGATCATCCCGCCGACGTTCTCGAAGTAACCGTCGATGCCGTCGGGGCAGGCCTCCTTCAGCGCCTTGGACAAGGACCGCAGGTCGGGGTGCTGCTTGTAGTCGATGCAGGCATCGAAGCCGAGTTCGTTGACCACATACGCGCACTTGTCCGGCCCGCCGGCCAGGCCCACGGCGCGGCAGCCACGCACCTTGGCCAGCTGGCCCACGGCCGAACCCACGGCGCCGCTGGCGGCGCTGACCACCACCGTTTCACCGGCCTTGGGCGCGATGATGTCGGTCAGCCCCACCCAGGCCGTGGCGCCGGGCATGCCGACTGCCCCCAGGTAAGCCGACAGCGGCACATGCGTGGTGTCCACCTTCTGCAGCACGCCACGCTGGCTGGCGTCGACGATGGCGTACTGCTGCCAGCCGCCCATGCCCACCACCTTGTCACCGACGGCGAAGTGCGGGTTCTTCGACGCCACCACCTCGCCCGCCGTGCCGCCGATCATCACCGCGTCCAGCGGCTGCGGCTGCGCGTAGCTCTTGCCGTCGTTCATGCGGCCGCGCATGTAGGGGTCCAGGCTCAGCCAGTGGTGCTTGACCAGCACCTGACCGTCCTGCAAGTCGGGCAGGGTCTCCTGCACCAGGCGAAAGTTGTCTGCGGTGGGTTCGCCGGTGGGGCGCGAGGCCAACTGGATCTGCTGGTTGACGGTCATGTCTTCTCCTGGAGGGTCTTGAGGGTTCGGTTGCGCGACGGCAAGGCGCGCAGGTACTTGAAGGTGGCCGTGCCGTGGGCACACAGCGCACCCGTGCCATCGAGCACGCGGCCTTCGCAGAAAGCCAGCGTGGCGGTGCGGTGCAGGGTCTGCCCCAACGCACGCAGTTCACCTTCGGCCGGGCGCATGAAGGTGGTCTTCATCTCCACGGTGGCCACGCCGGGTGATTTGCCCAGATCGTGGCCATGCTGGGCCCGTGCGGCGTGCGCCATCGCCACGTCCAGCAGCGTCATCAACACGCCGCCGTGCGCCACTTCCCAGCTGTTCAGGTGGGCCTCTTTCAGGTCCACCCGGATCTCGGCGCGGCCCTCGCCAAAACCCCAGAGCTCCAGCCCCAGTTGTTCGACAAAGGGGATGTGCAGCGGGAACTGCAGCTTCATTCGCCGTGCACTGCCGAGACACCGCCGTCCACCGCGAGGATCTGGCCGGTGATGTGTTTGCCGGCCGCGCTCGCAAACAGCAGGGCCGCGCCCTTGAGGTCGTCGTCGTCGCCGATGCGGCCCAGCGGCGACATTGCGCCGAGTTTTTGTGCGCCGATGGTCTTCAGCGTGCCGGCGGTCATCTTGCTGGGGAAGAAGCCTGGCGCCAGCGCGTTGACGGTGATGCCATGCCGGCCCCACTCACCCGCCAGCGTGCGCGTGAAGTTGACCACCGCGCCCTTGCTGGTGCCGTAGGCGATGTACTGCATGCGGCTGGAGCCCGACAGGCCGGCGATGGAAGCCACGTTGATGATGCGCCCGGCGCGCCGCGGGATCATGCTGGCGCGGCCCACGGCCTGCGACATCAGGAATACGCTGCGGATGTTCAGGTTCATCACCTTGTCCCAGGCCTCTATCGGGTGGTCTTCGGCCGGCGCGCCCCAGGTGGCGCCGGCGTTGTTGACCAGGATGTCGATGTGGCCCAGGCGCTGCAGGGCTTCGGCCACGACCTTGTCCACGTGCGTGGCCTCGCTGGCGTCGGCCGCGACCCAGCGCGTGTCGATGCCCTTGGCCTGCAGGTCGGCCGCGGCCTCTTCCAGATCGGCCGCCTTGCGCGAGGTGAGCAGGATCTTGGCACCGGCTTCGCCCAGCGCCTCGGCGATCTGCAGCCCCAGGCCACGCGAGCCGCCGGTGACCAGGGCGGTTTTGCCGCTGAGGTCCAACAGGGTTTGAACAGGGGTGCTCATCAATGCAGCTCCAGGAAGACCACGCGGTTCTCGGACGCCGGCCAGTTGCGGCCCACCAGCCGCTGGCCGTTGAACTGCGCGACCACGGCACGTTGCGGGCCGGCCGGCAGCTTGAGCTTGGACACCGCCACACCGGCCACGCCGGCCGGAATGCCGGGCGCCGGGGCCTGCCCGTCGAAGACGATGCTGTCGCGCGGCAGGCCGAAATACCCGCGCGGGCGGGTGAAGGTCAGCACACTGCCGGCGTCCTTGTCGGCGGCGGCCAGCAACTCCGCCCGCAGGTGCACCAGCGACGACGAGCGCACGAAGGGCTCGCGGTAGATGTGCGTGGTGGCGTAACCCGGTGCGCTGAGCACGAACTCGTACGCCGTGGTCGGGTCGGCGTTGAACGGGCCCCAGCGGCCGTCGGCACCGACGGTGCGGCGGTGTTTGACCTCGCCCACCCGTGCGCCGGTCTGCGCAGCGGTGGCCCAGACCTCCAGCGTGGCACCGGCCAGCGGCAGGTTGGTCGCGAAGCTGCCCTTGGTCGGGTCGTTGCCCAGGCCCAGACCGGTGAGCTTGCCGTCCAGCACCACGGTGGCCTCGGGCTTGACGCCGACGGTGGCCGGCGCCTGCCCGGTGATGAAGCGGTAGGCCGCGGCAAAGGCCAGCGGGCCGTAGCTGGTCTCGCGGTGGTCGATGGCGGGGAGCACGACGTTCTCCGCCCCCTTCAGCTCCGGCCCGGCGAACGTGACGTTGGTGGGCGTGCCCTTGGCACCGATCCACACGCCGTCGGGCTGCGCAAACTTGTCGTTGTTGTCGGAGCGGATCGTCATCCACTTCGGTCCGGGCGTGATTTCCACACCCGGCGCGCCCTGGTTGTTCAGCGCGGTGAGAAAGGGCCCGGCGCCATTGAACTCGTTGGTGGGCCGGAAGCCGGGGTTGGACCAGACACCGTGGTTGGGCGTGCCCCCCAGGATGGCGTGCGAGACCTTGGCCGCGCCGCCACCGTTGGCGATGTAGTTGCGCACCGCATTGCCCCCGCGGGAATTGGCGATCAGCACCACCTGCTTGGCGCCCGTGGCGGCCAGCACACGTTCGACCTCGGCCGCCAGGAACTGCATGTGCTCTGTGCTCGACGTGCGGCCGGGTTGTGGTTTGTCATCGGCATCGCGCGACAGCGGGTACGGCAGGTCGATGGCGTGCAGGCGCTCGCGTGGCCAGCCGTTGGACTCGAAGCGCCAGGCGGTCGTGTTCCACAGCGCGGCGGTGTCGCCGTTGCCGTGCACGAACACGATGGGCGGTGTGCCCTGGACGGGCGGGGTGGCGGCACAAGCGCCCAGCAGGGCGGCCGCGGCCAGCAGCCAGGCGCGGCGGGTGAAAGATTGCATCAGGCTCAAGGGGGTCTCCGTTGTCGTTGTCGTGGTCAATCAGGCCGGCGCGAACGCAGCCAGATCAGCAGCACACCGGCTGCCGCATCCAGACCACCCACCACCATCAGCACCAGGCCGGCCGTGGGGGCCGCACCCTGCAGGAACCAGCCCAGCACCGCGATCAGCATGCCGCTGTAGACCGCGATCCAGGCCAGCTTTTCCATCCGGGGGTTGTGCATCAGAACCAGTCCTCGTGCATGGTGCGGCAGACGTCCTCGCGCCGTGCCACCACGCCCAGCCAGGCGTCGATCTTGGGCAGCTCGTAGGCGAAAAAATAACGCAGCGCGGCGCGGCGGCCTGGCTGATCGGACACCAGCGCCACGTCCAGCCAGATCCAGGCCAGCACCACGTGGCCAAAGGCCTGCAGGTAGGGCGTGGCGTTGGCCAGGGCTTCTTCCGGCACGCCGGTGGCCCAGGCCGCCTTGGTGCTGGCGCCCAGCTTCTGCAGCGCGCCGGCCAGCTGGTTGGCGTGTTCGGCCAGGCCTTCGACCTGCCCGGCCCGTTCGATCGTCAGCCCCATGTGGCCGGCCAGCAGCTTCAGGCCGGCGCCACCGTCCATCACCACCTTGCGGCCCAGCAGGTCCAGCGCCTGGATGCCGTGCGTGCCTTCGTGGATCATGTTCAGGCGGTTGTCGCGCCAGTACTGCTCCACCGGGAAGTCGCGGGTGTAGCCGTAGCCGCCCAGCACCTGGATGGCCAGCGAGTTGGCCTCCAGGCACCACTCGCTGGGCCAGCTCTTGGCGATCGGCGTCAACACCTCCAGCAGCAGCGCGGCTTCGCGCGCGGCGTCGGGCTCGCCAGTGTGGGCCTCGTCCACCAGGCGGGCGCAGTACAGCTCCAGCGCCAGCGCACCTTCGGCATAGGCCTTCTGCGCCAGCAGCATGCGTTTGACGTCGGCGTGCTGGATGATGGCCACCTGCGGCGCGCTGGCGTCCTTGCCGCTGCCGGTGATCGGTCGGCCGTCCTGGGAAGGGCCGGCCAGCGGCCGGCCCTGGGGCCGCTGCTTCGCATACGCCAGCGAGGCCTCGTACCCCGCCATGCCCAGCATCGTCGCCGCGATGCCCACACCGATGCGTGCCTCGTTCATCATGTGGAACATGCAGCGCAGGCCCTGCCCCGGCTGGCCGACCAGGTAACCCACCGCACCGGCACGACCGCCGGGTTTGAACCGGCCTTCACCGAAGTTCAGCAGCGTGTTCGTGGTGCCGCGCCAGCCGCACTTGTGGTTCAGGCCGGCCAGCGCCACGTCGTTGCGCTCCCCGGTGAGCCGCCCGTCGGCCCCCACCATCTTCTTGGGCACGATGAACAGCGAGATGCCCCTGGTGCCCGCCACCTGCTTGCCATCAGGCCCCGGGATCTTGGCCAGCACCAGGTGCACGATGTTCTGCGTCAGCTCGTGTTCGCCGGCCGAGATCCACATCTTGTTCCCGTGCAGGCGGTAGCGCGGGCCCAGCGGGTCGGCTTCGAAGTCATCGCCATCGGGCAGCGCCTTGGTCGCCACGTCCGACAGGCTGGAGCCGGCCTGCGGCTCGGACAGGCACATCGTGCCCGACCAGCGGCCTTCGAACTCGGCCATCGCAAACACCTGGCGCTGCCGTGGCGTGCCATGCGCCATCAGCAGGTTGGCGTTGCCGGTGGTCAACAAACCGGCGCCGATGCTGACACTGGCCTTGGCAAAAAACGCATTGCCCGCGGCTTCGACGACGTAGGGCAACTGCATGCCGCCGATGTCTGCATCCTGCGCCGCGGCCAGCATGCCGGATGCGGCGTAGGCGGTCCACGCGTCGTGCGTGGCCTGCGGCAGGATGACCTGCTCGCCATCGAAGCGCGGCTCTTCGGTGTCGACCAGCCGGTTGAACGGCGCGTATTTCTCGCGGGCGATGCGTTCGCAGGTGTCCAGCACGGCGGCAAAGGTCTCGCGGCCATGTTCGGCAAAACGCGGGCGGCTGCACAGGTCGTGCACACGCAACCACTCGTACAACAGGAAATCAACGGTGTCGCGCATCGGGCGCCCCTCCAGGCTCGCGGCTCAGGCCGTGCTCACAGCACCTCGAACACCCCGGCCGCGCCCATGCCGCCACCGATGCACATCGTCACGCAGACCCGCTTCGCACCGCGGCGTTTGCCTTCGATCAGCGCGTGGCCGGTCAACCGCTGGCCGCTCACGCCGTAAGGGTGGCCGACCGCGATGGCGCCGCCGTTGACGTTGAGCCGGTCCATCGGGATGCCCAGGCGGTCGGCGCAGTACAGCACCTGCACGGCGAAGGCTTCGTTCAGTTCCCAGAGGTCGATGTCGTCCATCGTCAGGCCCAGGCGCTTCAAGACCTTGGGCACCGCGAACACCGGGCCGATGCCCATTTCGTCGGGCTCGCAACCGGCGACCGCAAAACCCAGGAAACGGCCCAGGGGTTTCAGGCCATGGGTGCTGGCATACGCTTCGTCGACCAGCACGCAGGCACCGGCGCCGTCGCTGAACTGGCTGGCGTTGCCGGCCGTCACCACGCCGCCGGGCATCGCCGGGCGGATGCCTTGCACGGCCTCCAGCGTGGTGCCGGCACGCAGGCCTTCGTCGGCCTGGATCGTGACTTCCTTGCTGCGCAGGCCCAGCACCGGGTCGGCCACGCCGGCGGTGACGGTGACGCTGACCATCTCGTCGTTGAACTTGCCGGCTTCCTGCGCGGCGCAGGCTTTCTGCTGGCTGGCGGCGCCGTATTCGTCCATGCGCTGCTTCGGGATGTTGTAGCGCTTGGCCACGTTTTCCGCCGTCTGCAGCATGTTCCAGTAGATCTCCGGCTTGGCCGCCATCAGCGCCGGGTCGACGATCATGTGGCGGTTGGCTTCGTTCTGCACGCAGCTGATGCTCTCCACACCGCCGGCCACGAAGACCTCGCCCTCGCCCGCGATGATGCGCTGCGCGGCCATCGCGATGGTCTGCAGCCCGCTGCTGCAGAAGCGGTTGACGGTGACACCGCTGGTGGTGATGGGCAGACCGGCGCGCAACGCGATCTGGCGTGCGATGTTGCTGCCGGTGGCGCCCTCGGGCGTGGCACAGCCCATCAGCACGTCTTCCACCGCGGCCGGGTCGATGCCGGCACGCTGCACCGCGGCCTGCACCGCAAAACCACCCAGCGTGGCGCCATGGGTCATGTTGAAGGCACCCTTCCAGCTCTTGGCGAGCGGGGTGCGGGCGGTGGAGACGATCAGGGCTCGGGTCATGTCAAAACTCCTTCAGCGGGCGGCCTGCTCGACCAGCCGGTGGTAGAAACGGATCAGCTCGGCCAGGTTGTCCAGCGAGATGCGTTCGTCGGTGCCGTGGAAACGCGCCAGATCGGCCGGTTTGGCGCGCACGGGGGAAAAGCGGAAGACCTGCTCGGCAAAGCCGTCAAAGTGCCGCGCATCGGTGCCACCCAGCATCAGGCCGGGGGCCACGACCACGTCAGGGAACAACTCGCGCACGGTGCGTTCGATCAGCCGGTAGGCGTCGGAGTCCACCGCGGACACCTTGGACGGCAGCGACGGCAGGCCCACCACCTTGAACTGGATGCGTTCGTCGGCCACCACCTGCTTCATGTGCGCCAGCACGGTCTCGGGCGTGTCGCCCGGCAGCAGGCGGAAGTTGACGGTGGCATCGGCGCGGCCGGGCAGCACGTTTTCCTTGTTGCCGCCGCTGACGATGGTGAGCGCCGTGGTCGTGCGCATCAGCGCGTTGGTGCTCGCGCCCTTTTCCAGCATGCCCTGAACCACCGGCCCGAACAGCCACAGGTTGGACAGCGCCACGCGGTTGAAGCCGCCCATCTCGGGCGCCACCGCGTCGAACATCTGGCGCGCGACACCCTGGATGCCGCCCGGCATCGGGTGTTCGTCAATCCGCGCCAGCGCGGCCGACAGCATCGCGATCGCACTCTGGCCTGGGGCCGGCGGCATCGACGAATGGCCGGGCGTGGCCTCGGCCGACACCTGCACGCTGACAAAACCCTTCTCCGCCACGCCGACCAGCGCGGCCGGCGGCTGCAGGCCGGGCATCATGCCGTCGGCGATCAGCAGGCCTTCGTCGATCACGAATTCGATCTTCGCGCCCCGTTGTTTCAGCAGCGCGACGATCGGCACGGCGCCGTTCTGACCGCCCAGTTCTTCGTCGTGGCCCGCCACCAGGTAGACCGTGCGGCGGGGCTGGAAGCCGCTGGCCAGCAAGGTCTCGAGCGCCTCCAACTGCGCGATCAGGTTGCCCTTGTCGTCCCAGGCGCCACGGCCCCACACAAAACCACCTTCGACCGCACCGCTGAAGGGCGGCTGTTTCCACAGGCCCTCGGTGCCTGGCGCCACGGGTGCGACGTCCTGGTGCGCCATCAGCACGATGGCCTTGGCCGCAGGCTCGCTGCCGGGCCACGTGAAGAGCAGGCTGCCGGCACCGACCACCTCGCGCTTCAACGTGGCATGCACGCGCGGGTAACGCTGCGCCAGGTGCGCATGCAGCTGCTCGAAGGCCGCGGCCGTGCCCTGCGGGTCCAGCAGGCCGCTGACGGTGCGCGCCTGCACGGCCGCCGACAGCGACGCACCGGCACCGGCCACGTCCACCTTCAGCCCGACCACCGGGGGCACGCTCACCTGGCGCGAGCCCTGGCGCAGCGTATTGACGCCCACGGCCAGGCCCAGCAGACCCAGCAACACCGCCAGGCCGAACAGCAAGCGCCGCATCACGGGTTGAAGCTCTTGCCTTCTGCCACCAGGCGGGCCAGCAGCGGCGCGGGTTGCCAGAACTGCGCGTCGTCCAGCGGGTTGGCGGCAAAGCGCTGCATGCTCTGCACGACGTTGAACAGGCCCACCGTGTCGGCGTAACACATCGGGCCGCCGCGGTGCAGCGGGAAGCCGTAGCCGGTGAGGTAGACCATGTCGATGTCGCTGGCCTTGCTGGCGATGCCTTCTTCCAGGATGTGGGCCGCTTCGTTGACCAGCGAATACACCAGCCGGTGCACGATCTCGTCGTCGCTGATCTTGCGCGGCGTGACGCCCAGCGTCGCACGGTGGTCCTCGATCATCTTCACGACCACAGCCGACGGGATGGCGTCGCGTTTGCCGGCCACGTAGTCGTACCAGCCGGCGCCGGTCTTCTGGCCGTAGCGGCCCAGCTCACACAGCAGGTCGGCCGTCTTGCTGTAGCGCAGCTTGGGCTTCTCCTGGTAGCGGCGCTTGCGGATGGCCCAGCCGATGTCGTTGCCGGCCAGGTCGCCCATGCGGAACGGGCCCATCGCAAAGCCGAACTTCTCGACCGCCTTGTCCACCTGGGCCGGCGTGCAGCCCTCTTCCAGCAGGAAACCGGCCTGTCGGCTGTACTGCTCGATCATGCGGTTGCCGATGAAACCGTCGCAGACCCCGCTGACCACCGCGGTTTTCTTGATCTTCTTGCCCAGCTGCATCACGGTGGCCAGCACGTCCTTGGCGGTGGCCTTGCCACGCACCACCTCCAGCAGCTTCATCACGTTGGCGGGGCTGAAGAAGTGGGTGCCGATGACGTCCTGCGGGCGCTTGGTGAAGTTGGCGATCTGGTCCACGTCCAGCGTGCTGGTGTTGCTGGCGAGGATGGCGCCGGGTTTCATCACCTCGTCCAGCGCGCGGAACACCTTTTCCTTGACGCCCATCTCTTCAAACACGGCCTCGATCACCATGTCCGCATCGGCCAGGTCGGCGTAGTTCAGCGTGGTGGACAAGAGCGCCATGCGGGCCTCGTACTTGTCCTGCTTGAGCTTGCCCTTCTTGACCTGGGCTTCGTAGTTCTT
>JADMJD010000215.1 GCA_018780805.1 Rubrivivax sp.
CAACACCAAATAGGCACACGTTGATCCGGCCCGGGGAGTGTGCGGGTAGGTGGCACCGAGCCGAGGGGTGACCCTCGGCCCAGAGGAATGGCGGTCACGTCGGGGCAACCCGACGCACAGAATCCGGCCTATCGGCCGACTTCACACTTTTCAGCGCCCGCCGGGCCGCCCCAAGGGCGCGGTACCCCCTCGGGGGGCGCGAGCGCAGCGAGCTGGGGGCTGGTTCAGCGCCCGCCGGGCCGCCCCAAGGGCGCGGTACCCCCTCGGGGGGCGCGAGCGCAGCGAGCTGGGGGCTGGTTCAGCGCCCGCCGGGCCGCCCCAAGGGCGCGGCACCCCCTTGGGGGGCGTGAGCGCAGCGAGCTGGGGGCTGGTTCAGGCTGGGACCGTCAGCGTGTGACGGGTCTGCCACTTCAGGCCATCGCCGCTGGCCGGGTCCAGCCGCATCGCCAGGCTGGTCTGCTCTTCGGCATCCAGTTGCCGCCACAGGAAGTCGCGGGCATTGCCCGGGTCGCCGGCCAGGAACAGCTGCGAGGTCAGCTCGCCAAAACTCGCGTGGCGCAGCTTCACATGGATGTGCGGCGTGCGGCCGGGGTAGGGCACGGGGCGGATGGTGCGAAAGCGCACCCCACCATCGGCCGCGGTGCGGGCCGCGCCAAAACCCTGGAAGGCCGGGTCGTGGTTGCCAGGCTCGGCGCGCACGCCCGGGTGGCGGTACGCGGCCATCGCATCACATTGCCAGATCTCCACCTCGGTGCCGTCGATCACCCGCCCGCGGGCATCGGCCACCTGCAGCAGCAGCGCCAGGTGTTCACCACGGGCCGCGGCGCTGCTGCCGGTGCGCGTGAGGTCGGCATCCCAGTCGGCGTCACCGCGCCAGCGTTTCGGTGGGTAGAACGGACCGTCGGTCATCGGCGGCAGTACACGCCGGGTCTGGGCCAAGGCAGGGGTGGCGATCAGGGCGGCGGCCGAGGCCAGCATCAAGGTGCGACGGGTGTTCATGCCCCATTGAAGCACCGGCCGGCGACCCGCCGCTACACTGGGGTTTTCCCCCGCACCATGAACCCGAACGCTGCCACCCTCTGGCGCGGCCCGCGCTGGACGCTGGCTGCGTTGCTCGCCACCCTGGGCATGCTCGGGCCGTTTGCGATCGACACCTACCTGCCGGCCTTCGCCGGCATCGCGGGTTCGCTGGACGCGACGCCGCTGCAGATGCAGCAGACGCTGTCGAGCTACCTGTTCGGCTTTGCGCTGATGAACCTGTTCCACGGGGCCCTGGCCGACAGCTTCGGCCGCCGGCCCGTGGTGCTGTGGGGCGTGGGCCTGTTCACGCTGGCCTCGGTGGGCTGCGCGCTGTCGCAGACCATCGCCTGGCTGATCTTCTTCCGCGCCCTGCAAGGCCTGGCCGCCGGTGCGGGCATGGTGGTGTCGCGCGCCATCATCCGCGACATGTTCCCGCCGGCCGATGCGCAGCGGGTGATGTCGCAGGTGACGATCTACTTCGGCGTGGCGCCCGCCATCGCACCCATCATCGGCGGCTGGTTGTTCGTGCACACCGACTGGCACGTGATCTTCTGGTTCCTGGCCGGCACGGGTGCGCTGCTGTGGGCGAGCACCTGGCGCTTCCTGCCCGAGACGCTGCACATCGGCGACGTGCAGCGGTTCGACGTCGGCAACCTGATGGCCGGCTACAAGCAGATGGCCAGCAGCCCGCGTTTCATGATGCTGGTGCTGGCCAGCGGCATCCCGTTCAATGGCATGTTCCTGTACGTGCTGGCCGCGCCCACCTTCCTGGGCGAACACCTGCACCTGGGCCCGACGCAGTTCTTCTGGTTCTTCGTCTGCACCATCGGCGGCATCATGGGCGGGGCCTGGTTGTCGGGCCGGCTGGCCGGGCGCATCAAACCGCGCCACCAGGTGCGGCACGGCTTCGTCATCATGCTCGTGGTGTCGCTGCTCAACGTGGCGCTGAACGCGCTGTTCGAGCCGCAGGTCTGGTGGGCACTGGCGCCGATTGCGATCTTCGCCTTCGGCTGGTCGCTGATGGTGCCGGTGGTCACGCTGATGGTGCTGGACCAGGTGCCCGAGCGGCGTGGCATGGCCTCGTCGATGCAGGCCTGCATAGGCGCCGTGGCCAACGGTGTGGTGGCCGGTGTGGTGGCACCGCTGGTGATGCACAGCACGCTGGGTCTGGCGCTGGCCTCGCTGGCGATGATGGGCGTGGGCGTCGTCGCCTGGCTCTGGGTCAAGCCCCGGCTCGAGGTCTGAGGTCCAGGCGCCGGACGCTGCGCGCCGCACCTGCACTGTTGATTCACATCAACGGTGCCGCGTCGCCCCAGGTGGAGCATGGCTCGTTCATCACGGACGAGGAGACTTCACATGCACAAGATCACCATGGGCTTCACGGCGGGCCTGGGGCAAGCCCTGCTCTCGGTTGTTTTGCTGGCAGGCGCTGCGGTGCCGGCAGGGGCTGCGGAGACCGAGTCCTCGGTGGCACGCGGGGGCCGTTTGTACGACAAGTGGTGGGACGAAAACAAGGCCGCCAAGCCGACCGGTGCGCACCCGGCCTACCCGGTGAAGGGCGGCAAGTACGCCAACGACAACTCCTGGCGCTGCAAGGAGTGCCACGGCTGGGACTACAAGGGCAAGGACGGGGCCTACGCCAAGGGCGCACACACCAGCGGCATCAAGGGCATCCACGGCGCCGCGGGCAAGGACCCGGCCGCCATCGCCGCGGTGCTGCGCGACAAGACCCACGGCTACACCGACGCGCAGCTTGGCGCCAAGGACCTGTCCGATCTGGCCTTGTTCGTGTCCAAGGGCCAGGGCAACCTGGCCAAACACGTGTCGGCCGACAACAAGTCCACTGGGGATGCCGCCAAGGGCGAGGTCTACTTCAACACGGTCTGCGCCGGCTGCCACGGCCTGGATGGCAAGAAGCTCAAGGATGCGCCGCCACTGGGCTCGGTGGCCGACAACGCCGCGGAGATGATGCACAAGCTGCAGAACGGGCAGGCCGGTGAAGACATGCCGGCGCTGCGTGCGCTGGACACGCAGATCTCGGCCGATCTGGCGGCCTACCTGACCAGGCTGCCGGCCAAGTGAGCGCCACGTGAGCGTCAGGCGCTGGGGCATCGGCGCCCTGTGGGCCGTGGGTGCCGCAGGCGCCGTGGCCGGCATCGTTTTCTGGGGCGGCTTCAACACCGCCATGGAGGCCACCAACTCGATGGCGTTCTGCATCTCGTGCCACGAGATGCAGGACAACGTCTACCAGGAGTACCTGAAGAGCCCGCACTACCGCAATGCCTCCGGTGTGCGGGCCATCTGCTCGGACTGCCACGTGCCCAAGGCCTGGGGGCCCAAGGTCTGGCGCAAGATCCAGGCGTCCAACGAGCTCTACCACCACCTGCGCGGCAGCATCGACACGCCGGAAAAGTTCGAAGCCAAACGTGCCGAACTGGCCGAACATGTGTGGGCGACGATGGCCGCCAACGACTCGCGGGAGTGCCGCAACTGCCACAGCTGGGACGCGATGGACCACCAAAAACAAACGCCGCGCGGCGCCGAAAAAATGCAGGTCGGCAAGCAGGAAGGCAAGACCTGCATCGACTGCCACAAGGGCATCGCCCATGCCCTGCCCAAGCGCGATGACTGAGCCAGGCGCTCCAAGGTTCAGGGCAGGTTCTCCCGCAGCACGATGCTGATGCGAACCGGCTCCACGCCAGCGCTGGCGCTGCGGCCGTCGCGCAGGTTGGTGAAGATGCGCACGCTGTTCAGCAGCATGGTCTGCGGATGCTGGTTGATCACCGCGTCCAGCGTGCCGCTGATCAGCAGCGCCCGCGTGTCGGGGGTCAGGCCATGGGCCACAAACACCGGGCGCGCGCCCGCTTGCTGTGCGGCGTGCGCCTGCAGCGCACGGCCCACCCCTTCGGCACCGCCGCCGATGTTGTAGAGGCCGACCAGATCGGGGTGCTGCGCCAGCAGCGTGCGGGTCAGGCGTTCGTTGGTGTCGGCGTCGTCGCGGCCTTCGCGCACCCCCACCACCTGCAGGCCGGGGAACTGTTCGTTCATCAGCTGCAGGAAACCGTGTTCGCGGTCTTCGTGGCCGCGGTAGGCCAGCGAGCCGGCGATCATGGCCACCGGTCCGCGCCGCCCGCCCAGAAAGCGCCCGATCAGCGTGGCCGCTGTGCGGCCGGCGGCGTGGTTGTCCATGCCCACGCAGGCCTCGCGCCGAGAATCTGGCAGGTCGGAGATCAGTGTCAGCACGTGCACGCCTGCGTCCACCAGTTCGTCCACCGCAGCGCGCACCCGCGGGTGCTCCAGCGCCATGAAGGCCAGGCCCTGGGCGCGCCGCCCGTGCCGCCGCAGCGCCGCGGCCACCTTGGCCGGGTCGAAGCTGTCGATGAAAAACGCGCGGCAGTGCACGTTGTAGGGCAGCAGTGCTTCGCCCGCGCCGTTGATGCCGTCACCCAGCATGCGCAGGTAGCGGTTGGTGCCGGCCGGCAGCAGGAAGGCCAGCGGCATCGGCGGCGGCTGCAGCGTGCGCCACAGGTCGGCCTCGGGCAGGTAGTGCAGCGCCGCCGCGGCCTTCAGCACCCGTTGCGCCGTGGCCGGCCGAACGGGCACACGCCCGTGCAGCACACGGTCCACCGTGGCCGTGGAAACCCTTGCATGCTGGGCGATGTCGGTGATGCGGCTGCGGTGTGAATCCATCAAAAACCATCATGCCCGAAGATTGCCGCGGCCGGTCGTGGCCTTTATGGTGCCAACAGGTGCAAGCCGGTGCATCGATTCCATCAAGATCCGGCACGGAGACAACAACATGACCGCACACCGCCCGACCCTTGCCCGCCGCACGCTGTTTGCGCTGGCGGCCACCGCCTGCCTGTTCACGCTGCCGGCCCAGGCCCAGAAGACGCTGGAGTTGCGCTATGGCCACATGAACCCGCCTACCAGCGCGGCCGGCCTGCAGGCCACCTGGCTGGCCGAGGCCATCGCCAAGAACACCGGTGGGCAGATCAAGGTCACGGTCTACCCGTCGTCGCAACTGGGCAAGCTGCAGGAGCTGGCCGAGGCCGTGTCCACCGGCACCATCGCGCTGTCGCACAACACCGCCGCCGGCATCGGATCGCTGCATGAGCCGTTTGCCGCGCTGGACACACCCTACCTGTACCGCGACGTGGACCACCTGATGAAGGTGGTGGACGTCAACTCGCCGGTGATGAAGGGCCTCAACGACGGCCTGGTCAAGGCCGCCGGTGTGCGGGTGCTGTACGCGTATTACTTCGGCACCCGCCACCTGACCACCAACAAGCTGGTCAAACAACCGGCCGACCTGGCAGGCCAGAAGATCCGTGCGATCCCGTTCCCGATCTACATGACGACGGTGGAGTCCATGGGTGCCGTGCCGGTGCCGGTGGACTGGTCCGAGGTGCCCACCGCGCTGGCCACCGGCAAGGTCAACGGGCAGGAGAACCCGGTCAACGTGGTGCTGTCGTCCAAGCTCTACGAATCGCAGTCGCACCTGATGCAGACCGGCCACATCATGAACGCGCAGGTGATCGTGATCAACGAACGCACCTGGCAAGGCCTGTCGGCCGCGCAGCGTGACCAGCTCACCGCCGCCGCGAACGAAGTGCGCCGCCGCGCCACCGACTCCGTGCGCGGCCAGGAGGCCAGCGAAACCGAAGAGCTGAAGAAGCTCAAGATGACGGTGGTCGGCCCCGCCGAGGGCCTGGACCTGGTGGCCTTCCGCGGCGCGGCGCGCAAGGCGGTGGACGCCAAGTTCGGCGCCAAGTACGGCGAGCTGTACAAGGCCATCGAAGCCGTCCGCTGATGGACCAGCCCACCTCTTCGGCCGGTGTGCGGGTGCCGGCCGGGCCGCTGCGTCCGCTGCTGCTGCCGCTGTGCCGCGCCTTCGAGTGGGTGGCGATGGCGCTGCTGGTGGCCTGCACCACCGCCATCATGGTCGAGGTGGTGGCACGTGGTCTGTTCGACCTGGGCCTGCCCGGTGCCGGTGAGCTGGCCAAGTACGCTGGCCTGGGCCTGATCTTCCTGACCGTGCCGCTGCTGCTGGCGCAGGACACACATGTCCGGGTCGACATGGTGTTCCAGCTCACACGCGGTGTGCCGCGGCGTGTGCTGGCCCTGTTCAACGAGCTGGCGACACTGGCCTTCTGCGTGCTGTTCCTGGTGTCGTGCTGGTGGTTCATGCAGCGCGCGGCCAATTTCTCGACACCGGCGCTGGCCATCCCCAACCTCTGGTACTACATGCCCGCGATCGCCGGCATGGTGCTGACCACGCTGGTGGCGCTGGACCGCGTGCTCGGCATGCTGCTCGGCCGCCGCGCCGCACCCGACGAGGTCCGGCCATGCTGAGCCTGACCGCGATCGTTCTCTT
Source organism: Rubrivivax sp. (assembly GCA_018780805.1). GTDB lineage: Bacteria > Pseudomonadota > Gammaproteobacteria > Burkholderiales > Burkholderiaceae_C > Rubrivivax. The sequence continues at coordinate 6,398 of JADMJD010000215.1, forward strand.
CTTCGCGCTGCTGCTGAGCGGCACGCCGGTGGCGGTGGCGCTGGGCCTGGGCTCGGCCGTGGCGTTGTGGTGGTTCGACATGCCGCTGGCCGTGATCGCACAGCGCATCGTCAACGCACTCGACTCCACCACGCTGCTCGCGGTGCCGATGTTCATCTTCGCCGCGGCGCTGTTCAGCGTCACCGGGCTGACGACGCAGCTGTTCGACTTCATCCGCATGCTGATCGGCCGCATCCGCGGCGGCCTGGGCTACGTCACGGTGCTGACGCACCTGGTGTTCTCCGGCGTGTCGGGTGCGGCGCTGGCCGACATCGGCGCCCTGGGCAAGATCCAGATCGACATGATGCGCGAGCAGGGCTACAAGGACAGTTTCTCGGCCGGCATCTGCATGGCCGCGGCCACGCTGGGGCCGATCTTTCCGCCGTCGATCCCGCTCGTGATCTTCGCGATGGCGGCCGAGGTCTCGCCGGTCAAGGTGCTGATCGCCGGCATCATCCCGTCCATCATCATCGCGCTGTTCCTGATGGGCATGGTGTGGTGGATCGCGCGCCGCGCCGGCCTGCCACGCGACACCATCAGCGTCACGCGCGCGCAGTTCCTGAACCGGCTGTGGTTCGCGCTGCCGGCGCTGCTGGCACCGGTGGTGCTGATCGGCGGCATCCTGTTCGGCATCTTCGGCGAGACCGAAGCTGCGGCCGTCACCGTGGTCTATGCACTGGCGGCCGGGGTGTTTTTCTACCGCGCGCTCAACTGGCGCGGCTTCGTCGCGGCACTGCGCGAGACCGTGCGCTCCACCGCGGGTGTGATGTTCATCGTCGGCGCCGCGGCGCTGTTCGCCTGGGTGCTGACCATCGACCAGGTGCCCACCAAGGCCGCCGACCTGCTCCTGGGCCTGTCGAAGAACCCCTGGGTCCTGCTGCTGATCGTCAACGGCCTGCTGCTGGTGGTCGGCATGATCATGGAGACCATCGCGGCGATCCTGATCCTCACGCCCATCGTCGTGCCCGCACTGGCCGCGGCCGGTGTCGACCCGGTGCACCTGGGCGTGGTCGTGGTGCTGAACCTGATGATCGGCCTGCTCACGCCGCCGGTGGGCATGAGCCTGTACATGGTCAGCAGCGTGTCGGGCATGCCGGTGGAACGGGTGATCTCGGCCGCCGTGCCCTGGATCGTCTGCCTGCTGCTGTCGCTGGCCGCTGTCACCTTCATCCCGGCCGCCTCGACCTGGCTGCCACAACTGATGCTCAACTAGAGGCCACCCCATGAGCCGATTTTTCGGAGAGATCCGCCAGGTGGCCTACCTCGTGCCGGACATCGAGGCCGCGATGGACCACTGGGCCCGTGTGCTGGGCGTGGGCCCCTGGTACTACAACCCGCGGGTGCCGATCCGCAACTACTTCTACCGCGGCGAGCGCCACGAGCCGCACAACTCGGTGGCGCTGGCCAACGCCGGCGGGCTGCAGATCGAGCTGCTGCAGACGCGCAACGACGTGCCGTCGATGTACCGCGATTTCCTGCGCGCCGGCCACCAGGGCGTGCAGCACGTGGCCTACTGGACGGAAGACTTCGACGCCGACCTCGCACGTGCCGACGCCGCGGGTTTTGTCGTCTGCATGGGGGGCGAGGTGGGCGACAACGGGCGCTTCGTCTACTTCGAAGACCGTTCACCGCTGCCGGGCACGACCATCGAATTGTCGGAAGTCGCTGGCCCCAAGGGCAAACTTTTCAAGCTGATCCGCGAAGCGGCGATGGGCTGGGACGGCAGCGAGCCGGTGCGGCCGTTCCCCGATCTGAGCAAGCTGTGAGTGACGTTCTGCACGCCACCTACCTGATCGAGACCCCGCTCGATCCGGCGCGGGTGGCCGAGGTGCTGGCCGGCGAACAAAGCAGCGGCACTTTCGTGCGCGTGGCCGGCGAAAGTGATGCGCTGCGTGCGCGCAGCCGCGCCACGGTGGAAGCCGTCGACGAGATCGAGCCGCTGGACCAGCCCAGCCTGCCCAACGCCTGGCTGCAGCGCCAGGGCATCACCGGGCCCTACCGCCGGGCGCGCATCCGCGTGGCCTTTCCGCTGGCCAACATCGGCCACAACCTGCCCACGCTGGCGGCCACGCTGGCCGGGAATCTGTATGACCTGGGCGAGACCACCGGCGTGCGCCTGCAGCACCTGGCCATGCCGGCGCACTTCCGCGCGCGTTTCGAGCGCCCGCGGCATGGGGTGGCCGGCACCCGTGCGATCACCGGCGTGGCGCAGGGCCCGCTGGTGGGCACCATCCTCAAACCCAACGTCGGCCTGAGCGCCGACGAGACCGCGGCACTGGTGACCGAGCTCTGCCGCGCCGGCGTCGATTTCATCAAGGACGACGAGTGCTGCGGCGACCCCGAACACGCGCCTGTGGCCCAGCGCATCCGCGCCGTGATGGCCGCGGTGCGTGCGCACCGTGAGACCACCGGCAAGCAGGTGATGGTCGCCATCCACATCAGCGACGAACACGAGGCCATGCTGCGCCACGCGGCGCTGCTGCAGCAGGAGGGCGGCCACTGCGCGATGGTGAGCCTGAACTGGGTGGGCTTTTCTTCGGTGCAGGCCCTGCGCCGGCGCACGGACCTGGTACTCCACGGCCACCGCAACGGCTACGGCATGTTCGCGCGCCACCCGGCGCTGGGCATTGATTTCCAGCCCTATGCCGCGCTGTGGCGCCTGACCGGCGTGGACCACATGCATGTGCACGGGCTGGCCGGCAAGTTTGCGCAAGATGACAGCGAGGTGCGGCAATCGGCGCTGGACTGCCGCACACCGCTGGCCGATGCCGCCGACACCGCCGACACGGTGCTGCCGGCCTTCAGCTCCGGCCAATGGGCCGGCACGCTGCCGGCCACGCTGCACACCGTGCCCAGCGGCGACCTGCTGTTCATGTGCGGCGGTGGCATCCTGGCGCACCCGATGGGTGCTGCGGCCGGTGTGGCCAGCCTGCGCCAGGCGGCTGCGGCCTGGCAGGCGGGCCGGCCGCTGGCCGAGGCCGCTGAGCCCGAGCTGCGCGCGGCGCTGGATTTCTTCGGCCGCCGCTGAGCACCACGATGTTGCGCCTGGCCTGGTACGGCGACGACTTCACCGGCGCGGCCGACACGCTCGCCACGCTGGCGTCGGCCGGCCTGCGCAGCACGCTGTTCCTGGGCGCGCCGACGCCCGACCAGCTGGCCCGTTGCGGCCCGCTGGATGCGATCGGCATCGCCGGCACGGCCCGTGCACTCACGTCGCAGGCGATGCGCGCGGAGCTCGCGCCGGTGGCCGCGTTTTTTGCCGCGCTGGCGCCGCCGGTCACGCACTACAAGTGCTGCTCCACCTTCGACAGCGCGCCAGAAGTCGGCAACCTGGCCGTGGGTGTGGCGGCGCTGCGCACGCCGGCCCACGACCCCGCGCTGCCGGTGCTCGGCGGCCAGCCCAGCCTGGGCCGCTGCTGCGCCTTCGGCACCTTGTTCGCCAGTGCCGAGGCGGGGGGTGCGCTGCACCGCATCGACCGCCACCCGACGATGAGCCGGCACCCGGTGACGCCGATGCACGAAGCCGACCTGCGCCGCCACCTGGCCACGCTGGGCCTGCCGGGCGCGGCGCTGCTGGACATCCGGGCGCTGGACCAGGCCGACGACACCGCGCTCGACGCCGCCTGGGGCCATGGCCCGTTGTTGATGGACAGCACCCACCCCGCGCACCTGGCCCGCATCGGCCGGCTGCTCTGGCAGCGGGCGCTGCAGCGCCCGGTGCTGGCGCTGGGGGCCAGCAGCGTGGCGCAGGCATTGATCGCCCACTGGCAGGCGCTGGGCGAGGTGCCGGCGGTGGCGCTGCCCGGCACCGTGCCGGCCGCCGAGGGCCCGGTCTTCCTGCTGGTGGGCAGCCAGTCGCCGGTGACGGCGGCGCAGGTCGACACCGCGGCGGCAGCCTTCGACACTGTGGTGCTGGACATGCCGGCGCTGGTGGACTCCGACAGTGCGCTGGCCGCCGCGGCGGCGCAATGTGCAGACCGGCTGCAGGCCGGCCGTTCAGTGCTGGCCCGCACCGGTGCGCCCGTAGCCGGCGGCCCGGGCGCGCTGGCCGTGGCCCAGGCCGGTGGCCGGCTGCTGGCCCAGGTGCTGCAGCGCGCGCCCCAGGTGCGGCGGGCGGGTGTGGCCGGCGGCGACAGCGCCAGTTTTGCGTTGCGGGCATTGGGCCCCTGGGCGCTGCGCTGGGCCGGCACCCTGGCGCCGGGGGTGCCCCTGCTGGAGGCGATCTCTGAGCAGCCGGCCCAACAAGGTCTGACGCTGATGCTCAAAGGCGGCCAGATGGGCCCGCGCGACATCTTCCTGCGCCTGCTGCACGGCACCGGCTGACTCAAGTCCGGCGCGCCGGCGCCGATAGAAGGCGTTGAAGGAGCACCGCCTGCCATGTCGCCGTCCCGTTTGACCACCCTCCTGGCTTTGCCCGTCGCCCTGCTGCTGGCGGGGCCCGCCCATGGTGCCGACCCGCATGCCGCGGAGCACAAGGCCAACGACCACAAGGTCTCCGAGCACAAGGTCAACGACCACAAGGCGGCCGAGCCCAAGGCCGCGCTCATGGCCAAGGCCGCGCCGGCCGACGCGATGACGCACCTGAAGGAGCGCCTGCAGGAAAAATTGGGCGCCACCAAGATCCAGGAAGCCACACTCGGCACCAACGAGCTGAAGGTGCCTTCGCGCACGCCGCCCGCTGCCGGGGTGCGTGTGGCCCGCGCCGCGCCCGACCTGGAGCGCGCCGTCGCCGACCACCGCGCCGGCAAGACCGGGCATGACGCGCACTGGGGCTACTTCGGCGAGGGTGGCCCGGCCGCCTGGGGCCAGCTCAAGCCCGAGTTCGGCCTGTGTGCCACCGGCACGCGCCAGAGCCCGATCGACATCCGCGACGGCATCTCGGTCGAACTCGACCCCGTGAAGTTCGACTACCGGCCCAGCGGCTTCTCGGTGGTCGACAACGGTCACACGGTGCAGGTGAACGTGTCGCCCGGCAACAGCATCGAGGTGCTGGGCCGGCGTTACGAGTTGCTGCAGTTCCACTTCCACCGCCCGTCGGAAGAGCGCATCAACGGCCGCCAGTTCGACCTCTCGGCGCACCTGGTGCACCGCGACCCCGAAGGTCGCCTGGCCGTGGTGGCCGTGGTGCTGGAGCGCGGTGCGCCGCAGCCCGTGGTGCAGGAGGTCTGGAACAACCTGCCGCTGGAGAAAAACGAGGCGGTGGCCGCGGCCGACGCCATCGACCTGAACGCGCTGCTGCCGCAGGACAAGCGCTACTACACCTACATGGGGTCGCTGACCACGCCGCCCTGCAGCGAAGGTGTGCTGTGGATGGTGATGCAGCAGCCGGTGCCGGCGTCGCTGGCGCAGATCAACATCTTCGCCCGCCTGTACCCGATGAACGCACGCCCGGTGCAGCAGGCCGCGGGCCGGCTGATCAAGCAGTCGCAGTGACGGTCGCCTGCAGGCCCGGACCGACCCAGGCCGCCGGGTGGCTGCCGGGCGGCATGGCCGGCTGAGACCCGCGCAGCAGCCGGCCGTCGAAGGCCACCGCCGGCGGCTGGCTGCTCAAGCGGCCGAAGCCAGAGTCTTCTACTTCCAGCACCGGGGCCGGCGCCACCGTGGCCAGGCCGGCAGCGTCCTGCCCCAGGCTGCGCAGCCACAGGCCGGTGCGCGCCAGCGAAACCTGCACCAACCAGCTGCCGCCTTCCAGCGCCTGGCGCCGCAGCGCGGCCAGCGCGCCAAAGGCCAGCAGGTGGCCGGCCGCATGGTCCAGGATCTGCACCGGCAGCGCCATCGGCGTGCCGAGGCCCGCCGCCGCGGCTTCGGCCACATTGAACCCGGTCGCCGTCTGCACCAGCGAATCAAAGCCGCGCCGCCCGGCCCAGGGGCCGCTGTGGCCCCAGGCCGCCAGCGACACGCAGACGATGCCGGGTGCCACGGCTGCCAGCGCCTCGGGTCCCAGGCCGCGTGCCGCCAGCGCGCCGGGGCGGTAGGCCTGCAGGAACACGTGACCCGCCGCGGCCAGGGCCCGCAGTTGCGCCACACCGGCCGGGTCGTCCAGGTCCAGCAGCGCCGAACGTTTGCCGCGGCTCAGGTCGGCGATGGCTGCGATGTTGGGCAGCCGGGGGCCGTTGAGCATCAAGACCTCGGCGCCCCAATCCGCCAGCAGCCGCGCAGCCACCGGGCCGGCCAGGATGCGCGTGAGGTCCAGCACGCGCAGGCCGTGCAGCGGCGTGGGGCCGCCGCCGTGCCAGCGGCGGGGCGGGGCGTCGCCGATGCGGGTCAGGGCCACCAGCGGCTCCGCGGCCACGGCGCGTGCTGCCGGCCCGGCATCCCACTCTTCGAAGCTGCGCAAGGCGCTCGCGACGCCGCCGGCCGTGGCCACCGCCGTTTCGACAACCTCGGCCGGCCATCGGCGCAGGGCCTGGGTGAGCACCTCCCGCGGGGTGTGTGGCCCTTGCGGCAGGCCCAGCACGGCCAGCGCACGGTCGCGGTGGTGGGCGAAGTTGGCGTGCAGCCGCACCCAGCCGGGCTGGTCGGCGTCGGCGCCACAGGGGTAGAGGCCAGAGAGCGGGTCCCACATCGGCGGCGCCATGCCGTCGATCAGGAAGTGGCTGCTGCAGGCCTGGGCCGCGGCCACGCGGTCCACCTGCACAGCCCGGTGCTGGGGCGCGAGTTCGCTGGCCGCCAGCGCTGCGGCCGCCAGGCTGGCCTGTGCGGCGGTGGCCACGGCAAAGGAAGACGGCAGCAGCGGTGCCTCGCCACCCACCAGCGTCAGCCGGTCCAGCGCCTGGGGCGGCAGGTCCAGGCCCTGCCACAGCCTGGCCAGGGTGTGCCGGGTCGCGGTCATTGAACTGCCCTTCGTGCTTCGCACGTCGGGATGAGCGCTTGGGAACGGCCCAGCGCGCTCAAGCGCGGCGCTTCCGCAGCAGCAACAGCGGCCACAACCACAGGCTGGCCAGCCACATCCCGACACGGCCCAGCGTCAGCGGCCGGGTTTCGTGCTGCGCCACGCGCACGAAGAGCAGCACCGCGCCCACCACCACGTACAGCAGCAGGCCGCTGTACAGGCCGGCGCGCAGGCCGTAGCTGTCGGCGATGGCGTCGCCGATCCAGCGCCCCAGCAGCGCGGCGATCAAGACTGACAGCAGCAGCGCCAGGGCCATGCCGGCCAACGCGTGGCGCAGGCGCCAGAGTGGGTCGTTCTGCATCCGCGGTCAGGGGCGCAGGCTCAGGGCGCCGGGGCTGCGCCGTGGCGCGGGTCCTGCGGCAGGCCCAGGCCGCAGGCCTGCAGCGCGCGGGCCACGTCGCCCCGGCGCACGGGGCGGAACAGCACCTCGTCGGCGCCGGCCAGTTGCAGGCGCACGCGGTCGGTGTGGCGCTCGCGTTCGCCGATGGCAAACAGCGCCGAGGGCCGCCAGCGGGGTGCATCACGCAGCCGCTGGCAGAGTTCGGCGGCCGATTGCACGTCGTCGCCCAGCCCCAGAAAGGCCGCCACATGCGGGCAGCGCTGGCTCAGGCCCTCGGCCTCGGCCACGCTGACGGCCACGTGCGGCCGGAAGCCAAAGGCCTCCAGCACCGCACAGACCTGGGCCCGCGAGACGGTGTCGGCCTCCATCACCAGCACGTCGCGCACCGCCGGTGCCGCCGGCGTGGCCTGGCGCCGCAGTTGCGAGCGCCGCACGGCCGCGCGGCGTTTGGCGCGGGCATCGCTCAGGTCGGGCTCGCGCTGCGGCAGCGGCGCGGGGTGCCGGGGGGCGTCGAGGTCGCTGACCAGCAAGGGCGCCGAGGGGTCGTCGTGCAACGCCGGTGCGCTGAAATGGGCCAGCATCTCGGGCAGCAGGTCCAGGCGCCAGTCGTCGGGCACTGGTTCTTCGCCTGGGTGGGCGAGCAGCGGTACCACCGGGCCGGTGGTGCCCGCGCCCGGAACTGCCGCCGGGGCCAGCAGGTCGGTGAGCGCGACATGGCAGTGGTGGCAGGCCGGGCGGCTGCGTGCGTTGATCGCGTTGCAGGTGGGGCAGCGCATCACCAGCGGCGTGCCGCAGGCGTGGCAGTACCGGGCTTCCGGGCCGTTGCCTTGTTCACATGCGGGGCAGGCGGCCATCGACAGCGGCTCCAAACGGGTCTCCTCGCCCAACGCCGGGCCAAGAAGCAGCGTAATGCATGCAAACGCATCGAGTCGTAACAGCCTCACCCCCCGGTGGGAGGACTTTGGTCAAGCAACACTTTCAATGGCTGTCGCAGGTCTATGTTTTTGCGTACTATTTTCTGACGTCTACTCCAACTGTGCGCCGTAAGTTCTTGATTTGATTGATTTTTTCAGCAGGCGTGCATTGACCACCCCAGCACCTTAGGCTAAAGTGTCGATCAGTGGGATTTTCTGTCTGAGCGTGGTGGTCTGGGGTGGCGGAGATCGTTTTTCAAGGAACGTCGGCGATTGCGCTGGATGCCAAGGGGCGCATCACCGTGCCCGTGCGCCAGCGTGATTTGTTGATGCAGGCCTGTGAAGGACGTTTGACGCTCACCAAGCACCCCGACGGTTACCTGTGGGTGCTGCCGCGCCAGCGCTGGGAGGCCACGCGCGAGCACCTGATGTCGATGAGCATGGATGCCGACCCCTGGCGGCGTGTGTTCCTGGGCAGTGCCGTGGACGTGGAAATCGACACCGTCGCCCGCGTGCTGGTGCCGCCCGAATTGCGCGCCGCCGCCGCTCTGGCCAAGGACGTGCTGCTGATCGGCAACGGCCGCGTGCTCGAATTGTGGGACGCCACGCGCCACGCCGCGCACGAGGCGCAGTTGATGGCGCAGCCGATGCCCGCCGAAATCCGGGGCTTCGTCCTGCGATGACCAGCTTCCAGCACACCACGGTGCTGCTGCACGAGGCGGTGGAGGCCCTGGTCACCACGCCCGACGGCACCTACGTCGACGGCACCTTTGGCCGCGGCGGGCATGCCCGTGCGGTGCTGCAGCAGCTGTCGCCGCAGGGCCGGCTGTTTGCGTTCGACCGCGACCCGCAGGCCGTGGCCGCGGCGCGGGCTGAGATCGACGATGCCCGCTTCCAGATCGTGCACGCCAACTTCGACCAGATGCGCAGCGAGCTCGCGGCACGCGGCGTCGAGCAGGTGCACGGTGTGTTGCTGGACCTGGGCATCAGCAGCCCGCAGATCGACGACCCCACGCGTGGTTTCAGCTTCCGCTTCGACGCGCCGCTGGACATGCGCATGGACACGACCCGGGGCGAAACCGCCGCGGATTTCCTGGCCCGCGCCGACGAGCGCACCTTGACCGAGGTGATCCGAGACCATGGGGAAGAACGGTTTGCTCTACAGATTGCAAAGGCGCTTGTTGCTGGCCGGGAGGGCGGGTCTCCCGTTCGAACCACAGGCGAGCTTTCCGCGCTCGTGGCTCGCACCGTCAAGACCCGCGAGCCGGGCCAGAACCCTGCAACGCGCACGTTTCAGGCTCTTCGGATTTTCGTCAACGCCGAGCTTGAAGCACTCGAACAAGGGCTGAGCGCCGCGCTGGCGCTGCTGGCGCCCTTCGGCCGCCTGGTGGTGATCAGCTTCCACTCGGGCGAAGACCGCATCGTCAAGACCTTCATCCTGCGCGAAAGCCGCGACGTGCCCGACCGCCGCGCGCCGATGGCGCCGCCCAAGGCCATGCGTCTGGTGTCGCTGGGCCGTGTGAAGCCGTCGGATGACGAGGTGCGCGGCAACCCGCGCGCACGCTCGGCGGTGATGCGTGTGGCCGAGCGCACGGAGGTGGTGGCATGAGCAAGATCAACCTGCTCCTGCTCGCGGCCCTGATCGCCAGCGCGCTGCTGCTGGTGAAGACCTCTTACGAATCGCGCCGCGTGTTTGCGCAGCTGGACCGTGCCCGCGCCGAACAACAGGGCCTGGAAGCCGAGCGCCAGCGTCTGGAGGCCGAGCGCCAGGCCCAGGCCGCGCCGCTGCGCGTGGAGCAGGTGGCGCGCAACAAACTCGAGATGCGCAACGCCACTGCGGCGGTGACGCAGTACGTGAACGACCGCGCGGCCTCGGGGTCGGTGCCGGGGGTGGTGCGGTGAGGGGCGGCAGCAATGGCGGCGGCGTGCGCAGCGTCAACTACGCCACCAGCCCGCTGCTGGCGTCCAAGACGCCGCCGGGCCGCTCGCGTTTTGTCGTCGCGCTGGTGGCCCTGGGTTTCCTGGCCCTGGCCGGGCGTGCCGTGTGGGTCCAGGTGCTGCACGCACCGTTCTACCAGGCGCAAGGTGAAAAGCGCTACGCCCACACCGAAGACGTGCCCGCCGGCCGCGGCAAGGTGCTGGACCGCCACGGCCAGCTGCTGGCCGCCAGCGTGCCGGCGCTGGACATCGCCGCCAACCCACGCGAGCTGCAGGCCAACCCGGCGCAGCGCCAGGCCCTGGCGCGCCTGGCCGGTCTGACGCCGCGTGAGCTGGACAGCAAGCTCAAGAGTCCGGCCAAGTTCGTCTACCTGCAGCGCGCCGCCGATGCCGGCGGCAAGGCCGAGCTGCAGGCCCTGGGCCTGAAGGGCCTGACCGTCACCGACACCTGGCGCCGCAGCTACCCGGAAGGCGAGGCTGCAGCGCAGATCGTCGGTTTCACCGACCTGGAGCAGAACGGGCTGGAAGGCGTGGAGCGCCACTTCCAGGACGCGCTGCGTGGCCGCGACGGCCAGCGTGCTGTGGTGCGCGATCGCCTGGGCCGCAACGTCGAGGACATCGGCGAGCCGGTGGACCCGCAGCCCGGCCGCGACGTGACCCTCTCCATCGACGCCCGATTGCAGTCGATGGCCTACCAGCGCCTGCGCGATGCGGTGCAGGCCCACAACGCCCGCAGCGGCAGCGTGGTGATGCTGGACGCCCAGACCGGCGAGGTGCTGGTGCTGGCCAACTACCCCAGCTACGACCCCGAACGCCGCCGCAACCTGCAGCCGGCGCAGCTGCGCAACCGCGCGCTGACCGACATCTTCGAACCCGGCTCGACGATCAAGCCTTTCACGGTGGCGTTGGCGATGGAGCAGGGCGTGGCCCGTGCCAGCGACCGCTACCAGACCGACCCGGGTTTCATCACCATCACCGGCTCGACGATCCGCGACACCAAGCCGCACGGGCTGCTGACGGTGGCCGAGATCGTGCAGAAGTCCAGCAACGTCGGCACCGTCAAGCTGGCGATGCAGATGAAGCCGCGCGAGATGTGGGAGATGTATGCCGAGCTGGGCATCGGCCGCAAACCCGAGATCGAATTCCCGGGTGCGGCCACCGGCCGGCTGCGACCCTACAAAACTTGGCGCCCGATCGAACAGGCCACGATGAGCTACGGCTACGGCCTGTCGGCCAGCCTGCTGCAGCTGGCCCGCGCGTACACGGTGTTCGCCGGTAACGGCGAGTTGCTTCCCGTGACGCTGCTCAAGCGCGAGCAGCCGGCGGTGGGCGAGCCGGTCCTCAAGGCCGAAACGGCCCAGGCGGTGCGGCAGATGCTGCAGATGTCGGCCGGCCCCGGCGGCACCGCGCCCAAGGCGCAGGCCATCGGCTACTCGGTGGGCGGCAAGACCGGCACCGCGCGCAAGCAGGAAGGCAAGACCTACTCCACCGAAAAGTACCGCGCCTGGTTCGTGGGCCTGGCGCCCGTGGGCAACCCGCGTGTGGTGGTGGCCGTGATGGTGGACGAGCCGCGCAAGGGTGTGTACTACGGCGGCGAAATCGCCGCGCCGGTGTTCAGCCAGGTCGTGCAACAAAGCCTGCGGGCGATGGGCGTGGCGCCGGACATCGAGTTCAAGCCGGGCATCGTCACCACGCCGGGGCCGGCGGAAATCGAGAGTTTCTGATGAGCCCCCACGCTTGTCGCTACGCGCCTGCGCTGCCCCTGGGGCTCCGAAAGGGCCCATGCGGTGCCCTTGGGGCGCGTGCCCACCTTGGGGCGGCCCTGCGGAGGGCACGGTGATGCCGCTCACCCGCCTCAAGTCGCCTCAGGCCGCTGCGCGCTGGTTGACTTCCTGGGTCAAGGGCACGCTGCGCACCGACAGCCGGCTGGTGCAGCCTGGCGATGCTTTCATCGCCTGGCCGGGTTATGCCAACGACGGCCGCCGTTTTGTGGCGGCTGCGCTCGACGCCGGCGCCGCCACCTGCCTGGTGGAAGCCGAGGGCATCGAGGCTTTTGGCTTCGAAGACGCGCGCATCGCCGCGCTGCCGGGCCTGAAGGCCGCCACCGGCGCCATCGCACACGACTTCTACGGCCAGCCCGGCGCGCGGCTGGACATCGTGGCCACCACCGGCACCAACGGCAAGACCTCCACCGCGTGGTGGGTGGCGCAGGCGCTGACGGCGCTGGGCCGGCGCAGCGGTGTCATCGGCACCCTCGGGGTGGGGGAGCCTGGCGCGGTGGATTTCACAGGCCTGACCACACCCGACCCGGTGACCCTGCACGCCGCATTCCGCCGTTTTGCCGATGCCGGTTTTGCCGCCTGCGCGCTGGAAGCCTCGTCCATCGGGCTGGACGAACACCGGCTGGATGCGGCGCTGATCGACGTGGCGCTGTTCACCAACTTCACGCGCGACCACCTGGACTACCACGGCAGCATGGACGCCTACTGGCAGGCCAAGCGCCAGCTCTTCAATTGGCCCGGCCTGCGCGCCGCGGTGCTCAACGTCGACGACCCGCAGGGTGCAGCGCTGGCCGAAGAGCTGGGCACGCTGGATGTGTGGACCGTGTCGGCCGAACACGTCGCCCGCCTGCGCGCCAGCAACGTGGCCTACGTCGACGGTGGCCTGGCCTTCACGCTGCACGAACGCGATGACGCCGTGCCGGTGCGCAGCCGTTTGATCGGCGCCTACAACGTGCACAACCTGCTGGTGGTGCTGGGTGGCCTGCGGGCCCTGGGTGTGCCGCTGGCCGAAGCTGCCGCCGTGGTGCCGGGCCTGACGCCAGTGCCTGGCCGGCTGCAGCGTGTGGGTGCTGGTTCGGCTGCACCCGAGGTGGTGGTCGATTACGCCCACACGCCCGATGCGCTGGAAAAAGTGCTGGCCTCGCTGCGCCCGCTGGCGGCGGCGCGCGGCGGCCGGCTGTGGTGTGTGTTCGGCTGCGGTGGCAACCGAGACGCCAGCAAGCGCCCGCTGATGGGCGGCATCGCCGAGCGCGGCGCCGACCAGGTCATCGTCACCAGCGACAACCCGCGCCACGAGGCGCCGCAGGCCATCGTCGCGCAGATCGTCGCCGGCCTCGCACAGCCCGGCGCGGCGCAGGTGGTGGTGGACCGCCGCAGCGCCATCGCGCAGGCCGTGGCCGCTGCGGCGCCGGCCGACGTGGTGCTGCTGGCCGGCAAGGGCCACGAGGACTACCAGGAGATCGCCGGTGTCAAACACCCGTTCTCCGATGCAGAAGAAGCGCTGAAGGCGCTGCAGGAGCGCGCCACATGATGACCCTGGGCACGGCCCTCGCCCTGCTGCCGGCTGCACGCCTGCATGGTGATGCCAACACGCGCATCCTGCGTGTGCACACCGATTCGCGCACGCTGCAGCCCGGTGATCTGTTTGTCGCGCTGAAGGGCGAACGTTTCGACGCACACAGCTTTCTGCCCGATGCCCAACGCGCCGGCGCCGTGGCCGTGCTGGCCGAACGTGGCATCGAGACCAGTGGCCTGCCCGGCCTGCAGGTGGCCGATGCGCTGCTGGCGTTGCAGGCCCTGGCGCGCGGCTGGCGCGCCGGCCTGATGCTGCCGCTGATCGCCATCACCGGCAGCAACGGCAAGACCACGGTCACGCAGATGGTCGCGTCCATGCTGCGTGCCTGGGTGGGTGACGGGGCCCTGGCCACCGCCGGCAACTACAACAACCACATCGGCGCGCCGCTGACCCTGCTGCGCCTGAGCGGCACCACACGCGCCGCGGTGGTGGAGCTGGGCATGAACCACCCGGGCGAGATCGCCGAGCTGGCCGTATTGGCCGCACCCACCGTGGCCCTGGTCAACAACGCGCAGCGTGAACACCAGGAGTTCATGCACACGCTGGAAGCCGTGGCGCTGGAAAACGGCAGTGTGTTCGACGCGCTGCCGCCGGCCGGCACCGCGGTGTTCCCGGCCGACGATGCCTTCACGCCGCTGTGGCGAGAGCTGGCGGGCGCCCGCCACGTGTCCACCTTCGGCCCGGGCGGTGACGTGGCCGCCGAAGCCACCTGGGCGCTGGACCACTGGGCGCTGCAGCTGCACACGCCGCGGGGTGAGGCCAGCACCATGCTGCACGTGGCAGGTGCCCACAACGTGCGCAACGCACTCGCCGCCACGGCCTGCGCGCTGGCGGCCGGCGCGCCGCTGGCCGCCGTGGCCGCTGGGCTGCGGGCCTTCGTGCCCGTCAAGGGCCGCTCGGCCGCCCAGCGCCTGCACTGGCGCGGCCAGGACATCACGCTGGTCGACGACAGCTACAACGCCAACCCCGATTCCGTGCGCGCCGCGATCGATGTGCTGGCCAGCCTGCCCGGCCCGCGCTGGTTGTTGCTGGGCGACATGGGCGAGGTGGGCGACCAAGGCCCCGCCTTCCACGCCGAGATCGGCCGCTTTGCGCAGCAGCGCGGGCTCGACAACTTCTGGTGCGCCGGCCAAGCCTGCGCCGAAGCCGCGGCGGCCTACGGCGCTGGCGCGCGCCACTACGCCGAGGTGCCGGCGCTGCTGGCGGCGCTGGCCGATGCCCCGGCCGCCGCGTCGGTGCTGGTGAAGGGCTCGCGTTTCATGCAGATGGAGCGTGTGGTGCAGGCCTTGCGCGCGGAGGGCACGGCATGCTCCTGAGCCTCACCCAATGGCTGCTGCAGCAGTACCCGGAGCAGCTGGGTTTCCTGCGTGTGTTCCAGTACCTCACCTTCCGCGCCGTGCTGGCCGCGTTGACGGCGCTGCTGATCGGCCTGGCCTTCGGGCCCTGGGTCATCCGCCGCCTGACCGAGCTGAAGATCGGCCAGCCCATCCGCGAGTACGGCGTGGCCACCCACCTGGCCAAACGTGGCACACCCACGATGGGCGGCGTGCTGATCCTCATCGGCATCGGTGTGTCGACGCTGCTGTGGTTCGACTGGAGCAACCGTTTTGTCTGGATCGTGATGCTGGTCACCTTCGGTTTCGGTGCCATCGGCTGGGTGGACGATTGGCGCAAGGTGGTCAACAAAAATCCCGAGGGCATGCGTTCGGCCGAGAAGTACTTCTGGCAAAGCATGATCGGTCTGATCGCGGCGCTGTACCTGGCCTTCAGTGTGTCGGAGACCAGCAACCTGCGCGTGCTGGAGCTGTTCCTGCGCTGGGTGACCAGCGGATTCAGCAACGAGCTGCCGCCCAAGGCCGACCTGATGGTGCCGTTTTTCAAGACCATCAGCTACCCGCTGGGCGTGTTCGGCTTCATCGCACTGACCTACTTCGTCATCGTCGGCGCCAGCAACGCCGTCAACCTCACCGACGGGTTGGACGGCCTGGCCATCATGCCGGTGGTGATGGTGGGCTCGGCTTTGGGCATCTTTGCCTACATCGTCGGCAACGCCAACTTCAGCCGTTACCTGCTGTTCCCCTACATCCCCGGGGCGGGTGAGTTGTTGATCTTCTGCGCCGCAATGGCCGGGGCTGGCCTGGCCTTCTTGTGGTTCAACGCGCACCCGGCGCAGGTGTTCATGGGCGACGTGGGCGCGCTGTCGCTGGGCGGTGCCCTGGGCACCATCGCCGTCATCACACGCCAGGAGATCGTGCTCGGCATCATGGGCGGCGTCTTCGTGCTGGAGGCGCTGTCGGTGATGGTGCAGGTGGGCTGGTTCAAGTACACCAAGAAAAAGACCGGCACCGGCCAGCGTGTGCTGCTGATGGCGCCGCTGCACCACCACTTCGAGAAAAAAGGCTGGGCTGAAACGCAGGTGGTCGTGCGCTTCTGGATCATCACGATGCTGCTGTGCCTGGTCGGCCTGGCGAGCCTAAAGCTGCGGTGATGGACTTTCTCAAAGACCTCCCCGTCCTCGTGCTCGGCCTGGGCGATTCCGGCCTGGCCATGGCGCGCTGGTGCCTGCGCCACGGCGCGCGGGTGCAGGTCTGGGATTCGCGTTCAGAGCCGCCGCACGCCGCCGCGCTGGGCGATGCCGCGCAGCGCCTCACCGGCCCGCTGGATGCCGCGCTGGCCGCGGACGTGAAGTTGGTGCTCAAGAGCCCCGGCCTGGCCCCGCACGATCAACGCATCGCGCCGCTGCTGCAGGCTGCGCGTGCACGCGGCGTGGCGGTGCTGAACGAGCTGGACCTGTTCACCCGCGCGCTGGCGGAACTGAAAGCCGGTGCGGAAGCGCCGTACACGCCGCAGGTGCTGGCCATCACCGGCACCAACGGCAAGACCACGGTGACGGCGATGACCTCCTTGCTGGTGGCGCGCACCGGCCAACGTGTGGCCACCGCCGGCAACATCGGCCCCACCTTGCTGGACACGCTGACGGCGCAGCTGGACGGCCCCGTGGAAGAACGCGCCCAGGTCTGGGTGCTGGAGCTGTCCAGCTTTCAACTCCACGGTGTGGCCGGCTTCGAACCCGCCGCCGCCGCCGTGCTGAACCTGACGCAGGACCACCTGGACTGGCACGGCAGCATGCAGGCCTACGGCGACGCCAAGGCACGCATCTTCGGCACGCAGGCGCTGATGGTGATCAACGCCGACGATCCGTTGGTCGCCGCGATGGTGCCGGTGCCGGTCATCCCCAAGGGCCGCAAGACGCCGGTGGAAGCGCCCCGCGCCGTCTGCCGCTTCAGCCTGCAGGCGCCGCAGCACGCGGGTGACTTCGGCCTGGTGGTCGAAAACGGCATGGCCTGGCTGGTGCGTGCGCTGCCGGCCGACGAGACCATCAAACGCAAGAAGGGCGAAGCCGATGAGATCCACCTGCAGCGCCTGATGCCGGCCGACGCGCTGCGGGTGCGCGGCCGCCACAACGCCGCCAACGCGCTGGCCGCGCTGGCCCTGGCCACCGCCATCGGCTGCCCGCTGGCACCGATGCTGCACGGCCTGCGTGAATACACCGGCGAACCGCACCGCGTGGAGCCGGTTGGCAGCATCGGTGGCATCGAAGCCTTCGACGACAGCAAGGGCACCAACGTCGGTGCCACCGTGGCTGCGCTCGAAGGTCTGGGGGCCGATCTGGCGCCGGGCCGCATCGTCGTCATCCTGGGCGGTGACGGCAAGGGGCAGGATTTCAGCCCGCTGGTCGCGCCGGTGCAGCGTTTTGTGCGCGCCGTGGCGCTGATCGGGCGCGACGCCGGCACCATCGGCCAGGCCCTGCAAGACACCGGCGTGACGATGGCGACACTGGCCACGCTGCCCGAAGCCACGGCCTGGTGCTTCGGCCAGGCCTTGCCGGGTGACGCCGTGCTGCTGTCGCCGGCCTGCGCCAGCCTGGACATGTTCCGGAACTACGGCCACCGCGCCGAGGTGTTCGTGGGCGCCGTGCGCGACCTGGCCCTGGCCCGTGGGGAGGCGGCCTGATGGTCGCGCTGCCCATGAAAAATTGGCTGGAAGCGCTGCGTGAATGGATCGCCGCTCTTCGCGGGCCGCAGCGCCTGCCGGTGCGCGACGGCCTGCGCAGCGCACCGGCGCAGCCGCTGCTGGCCTTCGACCGCACCCTGGTGCTGGTGGCGCTGGCGCTCATCGTCTTCGGCCTGGTGATGGTGTATTCGGCCTCCATCGCGCTGCCCGACAGCCGCAAGTTCGCGGCCTACAGCCCCACCTATTTTTTGATGCGTCACGTGATGGCGGTGGCCATCGGCACCGTGGTGGCCTTTGCCGTGGTGCAGGTCCCCATCGCGGTCTGGGAAAAACACGCGCCGCTGGTGTTCGTGCTGGCGCTGCTGCTGCTGGTGCTGGTGCTGCTGCCCTTCGTCGGCAAGGTGGTCAACTTTTCGCGCCGCTGGATCCCGCTGGGTTTCATGATGTTCCAGCCATCCGAGTTGGCCAAGCTGGCGATTGCGATGTACGCCGCCAGCTACATGGTGCGGCGCATGGACACACGCGAGAACTTCTTCCGCGCCGTCTGGCCCATGGTGGTGGCCGTGGCCTTCACCGGCGCGCTGCTGCTGCGCCAGCCCGACATGGGCGCCTTCATCGTGATCGCGACCATCGCGATGGGTGTGCTGTTCCTGGGCGGTGTCAACGCCCGCATGTTCTTCCTGATCGTGGCGGTGATCGTGGCCACCTTCGCCGTCATCATCGCCTTCGACGACCTGCGCCGCGAGCGCATCTTTGCCTACCTGGACCCCTGGGACCCGAAGTACGTGCAGGGCAAGGCCTACCAGCTGACCCATTCGCTCATCGCCTTCGGCCGCGGTGAGTGGTTCGGCCAGGGCCTGGGGGCGAGCGTCGAAAAGCTGCACTACCTGCCCGAGGCGCACACCGACTTCCTGCTCGCCGTGATCGGTGAGGAGCTGGGCCTGTTGGGCGTGTTGACCGTGGTCGGCAGCTTCTTCTGGCTGGTGCGCCGCATCTTCGTCATCGGCCGCCAGGCCATCGCGCTGGACCGCGTGTTCGCCGGCCTGATGGTGCAAGGCATCGGCATCTGGTTCGCCGGCCAGGGCTTCATCAACATGGGTGTCAACCTGGGCCTGCTGCCCACCAAGGGCCTGACACTGCCGCTGATGAGCTTCGGCGGCTCAGCCATGTTGTTGAACCTGATCGCGCTGGCCATGGTGATCCGCGTCGACATGGAAACAAGGTCGCTGATGAAGGGAGGCCGGGCATGAGCCGCCACCTCGTCGTCATGGCGGCCGGCACGGGTGGGCATGTCATTCCTGGCCTGGCCGTGGCGCGCGAGATGCAAAAGCGCGGCTGGTCCGTCAGCTGGCTGGGCACACGCAGCGGCATGGAGACCACGCTGGTGCCGCCCACCGGCATCCCGCTGGACAGCATCGGTTTCAACGGCCTGCGTGGCAAGGGCGCGCTGCACACGCTCACCGGCGGCCTGCGGCTGCTGAAGGCCTTCTGGGATTGCCTGCAGATCCTGCGCCGGCGCGGCACCACGGCCGTGCTGGGCATGGGCGGCTATGTGTGTTTCCCCGGCGGTTTGATGGCCTCGCTGCTGAACAAACCCCTGGTGCTGGTGAACGCCGATGCCGCGCTGCTGATGAGCAACCGCGCGCTGCTGCCGGTGGCCGACCGTGTGGCCTTCGGCTTCGAAGGGGCGGACGCGCGCAAGACCAAACAGGCGGTCGTCACCGGCAACCCGGTGCGCAGCGAAATCGAAAATCTGCCCGCCCCGGCGGAACGTTTTGCCGGCCGCAGCGGCCCGTTGCAGCTGCTGGTGGTGGGCGGCAGCCTGGGCGCGCAGGCGCTCAACCAGGCCGTGCCGGCGGCGCTGGCGCTGATCCCGGCTGCGCAGCGCCCGTTCGTCACGCACCAGACCGGCAACGCCCACCACGCCGCCGTCGCCACGGCCTATGCCGACGCCGGTGTAGAGGCCGAGATCCTGCCCTTCATCGACGACATGGCCGCGCGCCTGGCGGCCTGTGACCTGATGTTGTGCCGCGCCGGCGCCGGCACCGTCAGCGAGCTGTGTGCTGCCGGTGTGCCCGGCCTGCTGGTGCCGCTGATCGTCAGCACCACCGCGCACCAGCGCGACAACGCCGAGCACCTGGCCCAGGCCGGTGCCGGCATCCACCTGCCGCAATCGCAGCTGACGCCGCAGGCGCTGGCCGATGCGCTGCAGAAACTCGACCGCAACACCCTGCTCACCATGGCCCAGAAAGCCCGCGCGATGGCCCGGCCACAAGCCGCTGCCCGCGTGGCCGATGAAATCGAGGCTTTGATCAAATGAACAAGGCCCCCCAGCTCCAGGCTGTCGCCTTCCGCTACCCCCTGAGGGGGCCGTGGGCTCCTTTGGGACGGCCCGGCAGGAGCCCGTTATGAAACACGCCGTCAAACACATCCACTTCGTGGGCATCGGCGGCGCCGGCATGAGCGGCATCGCCGAGATCCTGCACAACCTGGGTTACGCCGTCTCCGGCTCGGACCAGAACGATGGCGCGGTCACGCGCCGGTTGGTCTCGCTGGGCATCCGGGTCGCCATCGGCCATGCGGCAGACAACATCGCCGGCGCCGAAGCCGTGGTCACCTCCACCGCGGTGAAAGGCGACAACCCCGAGGTGCTGGCCGCGCGCGCCAAACGCATCCCGGTGGTGCCGCGTGCGGTGATGCTGGCCGAGCTGATGCGCCTGAAACGCGGCATCGCGATCGCCGGCACGCATGGCAAGACCACCACCACCTCGCTGGTCACCAGCGTGCTGGCCGAAGCCGGTGTGGACCCCACCTTCGTGATCGGCGGCAAGCTGCAGAGCGCAGGTGCCAACAGCCGGCTGGGCTCGGGCGACTACATCGTGGTCGAGGCCGACGAAAGTGACGCCTCGTTCCTGAACCTGAACCCCATCCTGTCGGTGGTCACCAACATCGACGCCGACCACATGGAGACCTACGGCCACGACCTGACGCGGCTGCGCAGCGCCTTCGTGGACTTCCTTCACCGCATGCCGTTCTACGGCGCTGCCATCCTGTGCGGTGACGATGCCGGCATCCGCAGCATCCAGCCCATGGTGTCGCGTCCGGTGGTCAGCTACGGCTTGGGGCCGGAGAACCAGGTGCGTGCGGTGGACGTGCAGGCGCTGCCAGGCGGCCAGATGCGTTTCACCTGCCAGCGCCGCAACGGCGCGGTGATGCCCGATCTGGCCATCACGTTGAACCTGCCCGGTGAACACAACGTGCGCAACGCGCTGGCCGCCATCGCGGTGGCCAACGAGCTGGAGCTGCCTGATGACGCGGTCGTGCGCGCGTTGGCGGGTTTTTCGGGCGTGGGCCGGCGCTTCGAGCGCTACGGCGAGCTGCCCGCTGCAGGAGGTGGCCGCTTCACGCTGATCGACGACTACGGCCACCACCCGGTGGAGATGGCGGCCGTGGTCGCTGCCGCCCGTGGCGCCTTCCCGGGCCGGCGCCTGGTGCTGGCCTTCCAGCCGCACCGCTACACGCGCACCCGCGATTGTTTCGAGGACTTCGTCAAGGTGATGGGCACCGCCGATGCGCTGCTGCTGACCGAGGTCTATGCCGCCGGTGAAGCACCACTGGTGGCCGCTGACGGCCGCGCGCTGGCACGTGCGCTGCGTGTGGCCGGCCACACCGAGCCGGTGTTCGTCGACGAGGTGACGGGCCTGCCCGACGCCATCGCCGGTTTTGCGCGCGATGGTGATGTGGTCATCGTGATGGGCGCCGGCACCATCGGTGCGGTGCCGCAGAAGCTGGTCGATCTGCTGGGGGTGGCGGCATGAGCGGGCTCGGAAAGGTCGCGGTCCTGATGGGCGGCACCAGCGCCGAGCGCGAGGTGTCCCTCATGTCCGGCACGGGCGTGCTGCAGGCGCTGCAGTCGGTCGGCGTGGACGCACACGCCTTCGATCCGGCACAGCGCGGCCTGCACGAGCTGAAGGCCGATGGCTTCGAACGTGTCTTCATCGCGCTGCACGGCCGCCACGGCGAAGACGGCACGGTGCAGGGCGCGCTGGAGCTGCTGGGCATCCCCTACACCGGCTCGGGCGTGATGGCCAGCGCCGTGGCGATGGACAAGGTGATGACCAAGCGTGTGTGGCAGGCGGAAGGCCTGCCCACGCCGCGCTGGCTGCGGCTGGAAGCGGGCCAACGCACCCGTGAACACATCATCCAGGTGCCGGATGAGCTGGGCCTGCCGCTGATCGTCAAACCCCCGCGCGAGGGTTCGTCCATCGGCATCAGCAAGGTCAAGGGTTATTCGCAGATGCAGGACGCGGTGACGCTGGCGGCGCAGTACGACGCCGACGTGCTGTGCGAGGAGTTCATCGAAGGCACCGAGCTCACCTGCCCGGTGCTGGGCAGCGGCGACAGCGCGCTCGCGCTGCCGGTGATCCGCATCGCCGCGCCCGACGGCAACTACGACTACGAACACAAGTACTTCAGCGACGACACCGGCTACCACTGCCCCAGCGGCCTGAGCGCCGAGGTCGAGGCCGAGGTGCAGCGCCTGACCCTGGCTGCCTATCGCACGCTGGGCTGCCGCGGCTGGGGCCGCGCCGACCTGATGCAGCGCGGCAGCGACGGCCGGATCTTCCTGCTGGAGATGAACACCAGCCCGGGCATGACGGGGCATTCGCTGGTGCCGCTGTCGGCCCAGGCGGCCGGCATCGGGTACCCGCAGCTGTGCGTGAAGCTGCTCGAGATGGCGGCCTTGGACTCATCACGATGAACTCCACCGCACCGCTGCCGCTGGACGTGCGCCTGATGAACGGCGTGGCCACGGCCATCTTCGCCGCGGCCGTCGCCACGCTGCTGGTGGCCGGGGTGCTGTGGCTCACACGCGCGCCCTGGTTCGTGATCCGCGCCGTGCAGATCGACGGCGACCTGGCCCGCAACAGCGTGCCCACGTTGCGTGCGAACGCGCTGCCGCGGCTGCAGGGCAACTTCTTCAGCATCGACCTGCAGCGTGCGCGAGCCGCCTTCCAGAGCGTGCCCTGGGTGCGCCAGGCCGTGGTGCGCCGCGTCTGGCCCGACCGCCTGGCCGTGCGGCTGGAAGAGCACCGCCCGGTGGCGCTGTGGCAGAGCGACGAAGAAAACCCGCTGCTGGTCAACAGCTTCGGCGAGCTGTTCGAGGCCAACGTCGGCGATGTCGAAGACGACCGGCTGCCGGTGTTCGACGGCCCGGCCGGCAGCTCGGCCCAGATGTGGGCGATGCTGCAGCGCCTGCAGCCGCTGCTGGCCACGCAGGAGCTGACGCTCAAGCGCCTGGCGCTGTCGGCGCGTGGCTCGTGGCGCGGCGACACCGAAGACGGCCAGAGCATCCAGTTCGGCCGCGGCACCGAAGAGGAAGTGGTGGCGCGCACCGACCGCTTCGTGCGCACGCTCACGCAGGTGACGGGCCGCTACCGCAAGCCGCTGCTCAGCGCCGACCTGCGCCACGCCGATGGCTACGCGCTGAAGCTCGAAGGCGTCAGCACCGTGACGACTGCCGCGTCTGGTGTGAACTGACGGAGTCAACTGAGAAACACATGGCCAAGGAATTCAAGGATCTCATCGTCGGCCTGGACATCGGCACCGCCAAGGTGATGGTGGTCGTGGCCGAGGTGCTGCCCAGCGGCGACCTGCGGGTCGCCGGCCTGGGCGTGGCGCCCACGCATGGGCTCAAGCGCGGTGTGGTGGTCAACATCGAGGCCACGGTGCAAAGCATCCAGCAGGCGCTGAAAGAGGCCGAGATGATGGCCGCCTGCAAGATCGGCAGCGTGTGGACCGGCATCACCGGCAGCCACATCCGCGGCCAGAACAGCACCGGCATGGTGATCGTGCGCGACAACCGCGAGGTCACGCCCACCGACGTGGCGCGCGTGGTGGAAACGGCCAAGGCCATCAACATCCCGAACGACCAGCGCCTGCTGCTGGTGGAGCCGCAGGAATTCATCATCGACGGGCACGAGGTGAAAGAGCCCATCGGCATGAGCGGCAGCCGGCTCGAGGTGAAGGTGCACATCGTCAACGGCGCGCAGAGCGCGGCCGAGAACATCCTGAAATGTGTGCGCCGCTGCGGGCTGGAGGTGCAGGGCCTGGTGCTGAACCCCAGCGCCAGCGCCGCGGCCGTGCTGAGCGACGACGAGAAGGACCTGGGCGTGGCCGTGGTCGACATCGGCGCCGGCACCACCGACGTGCAGATCTACACCGACGGCAGCGTGCGCCACACGGCCGTGATCCCGATCGCCGGCGACCTGATCACCAGCGACATCGCGATGGCGCTGCGCACGCCCACCAAGGACGCGGAAGAGATCAAGGTGGAGCATGGCGTTGCGAAGCAACTGCTGGCCGACCCCGGCGAGCAGCTGGAGGTGCCGGGCCTGGGCGACCGCGCACCACGGTTCCTGTCGCGCCAGGCGCTGGCCGGTGTGATCGAACCGCGCGTGGAAGAGATCTTCTCGCTGGTGCACCAGGTCATCCGCGAAAGTGGCTACGAAGAGCTGCTGTCCAGCGGCATCGTGCTCACCGGCGGCAGCGCCGTGATGCCGGGCATGGTGGAGCTGGGCGAGGACATTTTCTTGAAGCCCGTGCGCAAGGGCCTGCCGATCTACCACGGTGCGCTCTACGACATGGTGTGCAGCCCACGCAGCGCCACCGTGATGGGCCTGCTGGAAGAGGCCCGCATCGCGCGCACCCGCGGGCACAAGGCGGCGGCCCAGGCCGGCTCGGTCAAGACCCTGGTCGGCCGGGCCAAGGACTGGTTCTTAGGCAATTTCTAAAGCGAGGCGTCGACATGATCCCCCCACCAAGACGCCCGATTTCCGCGCCGGTCACCGGCATCCATTCACACGGCAACTGCAAGTTCTGACTCAGGAGGTCCACATGGCCATCGAAATGATTGAAGCATTCGACGAAGGCACCAAGATCAAGGTGATCGGCGTGGGCGGCGGCGGCGGCAACGCGGTCGAGCACATGATTTCGCAAGGCGTGCAAGGCGTGGAGTTCCTCTGCGCCAACACCGATGCGCAGGCGCTCAACCGCAGCCAGGCCCACCACCTGATCCAGCTGGGTGCGAACGGCCTGGGCGCCGGCGGCAAACCCGACAAGGGCCGCGCCGCCGCGCAAGAGGCCGAGGCCAAGGTGCGCGAGGCGCTGGAAGGCGCGCACATGGTCTTCATCACCGCCGGCATGGGCGGCGGCACCGGCACGGGCGCGGCCCCCATCGTGGCCAAGGTGGCCAAGGAGATGGGCATCCTGACCGTGGGCGTGGTGACCAAACCCTTCGAGTTCGAAGGCACGCGCCGCATGAAACAGGCCGACGCCGGCACCTCGGAGCTGGAGGCCAACGTCGACAGCCTGATCGTGGTGCTGAACGAAAAGCTGCTGGAGGTGCTGGGTGACGACGTCACGCAGGAGCAGGCCTTCGCCCACGCCAACGACGTGCTGAAAAACGCCGTGGGCGGCATCAGCGACATCATCCACATGGACGCGCAGGTCAACGTCGACTTCGAAGACGTGAAGACCGTGATGAGCGAGCCCGGCAAGGCGATGATGGGCACGGCCACGGCCACCGGCCCGGACCGCGCCACCAAGGCCGCCGAAGCCGCCGTGGCCTGCCCGCTGCTGGAAGGCATCGACCTGAGCGGTGCACGTGGGGTGCTGGTGCTCATCGCCGCCAGCCGCGGCAACTTCAAGCTCAAGGAAAGCCAGACCGCGATGAACTGCATCCGCCGCTACGCGTCGGAAGAAGCGCACATCATCTTCGGCGCAGCCTACGACGAAGGCCTGGGCGACCAGCTGCGCGTGACCGTGATCGCCACGGGTCTGTCCCCGCAGAACAAGCGCCAGCAGGCGCCGCTGAGTGTGGTGCAGACCCCCGTGCTGCGCACCGGCACCGACAACCTGCCGGTGCTGAACCAGGTGGCCCCGGCGACCACGCAGGCCGGCATGGCGCCGCAGCAGAACGCACCGATCACGCACGACTACGGCGGTCTGAACACCCCCAGCGTGTGGCGCAGCGGCCGCACCGCGGCGGCCAAGGTGGATGCGCTGGCCAGCCACGGGATGGATGAGATCGAGATTCCGGCGTTTCTCAGGAAACAAGCCGACTGAAGTCGGCTTGTGGGCGCAAGCAGGCCGGCTGAGGTTGGTCTGTGCTTGATGGACAAGGGGCGCTGCGGCGCCCCTTGTTGTTTTTGCCCGAAGAAGTTCAAGACCGGCCTTGTCGCTCCGGACGCCGGCGCATTGGCAGCTGCGCAAGCTGCGCAAGCTGACTCGGCCGCGCAACGAGCGCAAGCGTCCTGACCTGCCGCTGCTCTCGGTCGCACGCGGGAAGGGTGTCTTCGTGCGCTCGATGACCGACCTGGACAAACACCACAACGTCATCCCCGAGGACTTGAACAAGGGGCCCGAGCGGGCAGCCAGGTCATCAACCAGATGAAGGCCTGGCAGGGGTCGATGGGCATCGCACCGGTGGACGGCCTCGTGAGCCCGGCCTGCTGCGTCTAGGACTTCGCCAGCAAGAATCGCAGCTTCGGGCGGGTGCCGCTGCGCAGCAAGCCCCTGGGGCGCACTTCGCCGCGGCGTTGGGCGACGGTCGATCCCGGGCACGGATTCACTCCCAGCCCGGAACGGCAGTTCGCCTCGGTCCACCCGGGGCCGAACACCGGGTTGCGGTGGAGCGGCATGGGGCCTGTTCGTCAGTGGCGCCCCATCACCGTCTCGACTTCGGCCAGACGCTGCGTCAGGCGTGGCGTGGCGAAGTCAAGCAGCGCCTGCAGCTTCAGCGGAATCAGGCGCTTGCTGGGATAGACCAGGTGCACGGGGTACGGATCGCTGTCATGGGCCGCGAGCACCGGCACCAGCCGCCCCGCCGCGACATGGGGTGCCACCTGGTAGCTGGTGGCCTGTACCAGGCCCAGGCCGGCGATCGCGGCCTGCAAGGCCGACTCCGGCGTGGTCGTCGAGGTGCGCACGTGGACCGGCACCTGGGTTTCGGTGGACCTGTCTTCCCGGCGCAGCGTCAGCGCCCAGGTCTTGTGGGGCGTGAGCCCGGTCCAGCTGATGCAGTCGTGCTCGGCCAAGGCTGTCGGATCCAGGGGCGTGCCACGCGCCTGAAGATAGGCCGGCGCCGCGCAGATGACGGTCCTGATGGTGCCCAGCTCGCGCGCCACGAGGCTGCTGTCGGCCAGGTTGCCGACGCGCACCGCGCAGTCCACGTGCTCTTCGACGAGCGGCAGCACGCGGTCCGCCAATTGCAGGTGCACATTGACCTGCGCGTACGCGCGCAGGAACTCGTGCACCACCGGCTGCAGGTGCTGCTGGCCGAAGCCCAGCGGTGCGGTGACCACCAGGTCGCCCTTGGGCTGCCGGTATTCGCCAGTGACTTCTTCGTCGGCGTCCCGCAGCGCGTCGATGACGCGGCTGCAGGCCTCGAAGTAGCGCCGGCCGCCTTCGGTGAGCGCCACGTGCCGCGTCGTCCGCACGAACAGCCGCACCCCCAGCGCTTCTTCGAGCAAGGCCACCTTGCGGCTGACGTTGGCCACCGGTGTGCCCAAGGCGCGGCCTGCGGCCGAGAAGCCGCCGTGGCGGGCCACCGCCACGAAGGCGCTGACGGCGTCGAATCGGTCCATGCTTTCCTGATTTTCAAGAAGGTGATTCGCGAGACAGACGGATTATCAATTCGGATGGCATGAAAAACAATTCGCTCCACGCCAACACCGCGTCCATCGCCACCCACCTGGAGCCCTTCATGCCCCGTTTGAACACCCCCGCCACCATCGACGCCGCACCCGCCGCCACCCACGCATCGCTCACGGCCGTGGAGAAACAACTGGGTGGGGTGCCGAACCTGTTCCGCGTTGTCGCCAACAGCCCCGCGGCGCTGACGGGCTACCTGCAACTGAGCGCCGCATCCGCACAAGGTGGCCTGGATGCGGCCACCCGTGAACGCATCGCCTTGGCCGTGGCCGAACTCAACGGATGCGGCTATTGCCTGGCGGCCCACGCCTTCCTGGGCCGCAAGCTGGCCAAGCTGGACGACGCCGAGATCACCGCCAACCGCAGCGGCGCGTCCACAGACCCGAAGGCCGACGCCGCCGTGCGCTTCGCAGCCGCCGTGGTGCGCCAACGCGGGCGGGTCGGCAACGACCAGGTCCAGGCGGTGCTGAGCGCCGGCTACAGCGACGCGCAGGTGCTGGACATCCTGCTGGCCGTCGCGCTGAACACCTTCACCAACTACGTCAACGAAGTGGCGCAGACCGAGCTCGACTTCCCGGCCGTCCAGCCGCTGCAGCTGGCTGCCTGAACCGTTTCACCCACTCTACGAGATCGTCATGAACACCAGCACCAGCGCCCTCTCCACCCGCGTCGAGCATCACCAGATCGACATCGACGGCCTCAGCACCTTCTACCGCGCAGCCGGTGACCCGGCCAGCCCGGTGATCGTGCTGCTGCACGGCTTCCCGTCGTCGTCGCACATGTTCCGCGACCTCATCCCGCTGCTGGCCGACCGCTTCCGCGTCATCGCACCCGACTACATCGGCTTCGGCCACTCGGCCGCGCCCACGGTGGGAGCGTTCGAGTACAGCTTCGACAAGCTGAGTGCACATGTGCGCGCCTTGCTCGACCGCATCGGCGTGAAGGACGCGATCTACTACATGCAGGACTACGGCGGCCCCATCGGCTGGCGCCTGGCCACGGCCAGGCCCGAGTCCGTGCGCGGCATGGTGGTGCAGAACGCCAATGCCTACATGGAAGGGCTGACCCCGGCTGTTGCCGGCGTGTTCATGCCGCTGTGGGAGCAGGGCGACGACACCGGGGCGCGGCAGATGCTGCTGGCCGAGACCACCAAGATGCAGTACATGGCCGGTGCACGCCGGCCCGAGGCGCTGAACCCGGATGCATGGACGCTGGACCAGGCGCTGCTCGACCGCCCCGGCAGCGCCGAGCGGCAGATGGCCTTGTTCAAGGACTACCGCCACAACGTGCCGCTGTTCGACGTGTGGCAGGCCTACTTCCGCGAACACCAGCCCAAGACGCTGGTCGCCTGGGGGCGTGGCGATCCGTTCTTCGGTGTTCCCGGCGCCGAGGCGTTCCGCCGCGACCTGAAGGACGTTCGCATCGAACTGCTGGACTCCGGTCACTTCGCCCTGGAAGAGAACGCGGCGCAGGTCGCCGACCTGATCAAGCAGACGTTCTGACCCGGCGCCCGGGCTGCATCCGTGCAGCCCTGCGCACCCCCAGGAGATCGAGATGAGCCACGCCTTCGCCGACATCGCCTTCACCCCCGCCGTGCGCGCCGCCCAGGCGCGGGACGGCAGCCGGTCGCAGTACGCACGCGCGTTCGAGTCCGGCGGCCCCGTTCGCCATGCCGAGCTCGGGCCGGACGAAGAAACATTCATCCACGCCCAGCGCAGCTTCTACATGGCCACGGTGTCTGAGACGGGCTGGCCGTATGTGCAGCACCGCGGCGGCAGCCCGGGCTTGCTGCGTGTCGTCGACGCCCACACGCTGTCGTTCACGGATCTGCCGGGCAACCGGCAGTTCGTCAGCGTCGGCAACCTCGCCAACAACGACCGGGTGGCCTTGATCCTGGTGGACTACGCGCATCGACAACGCCTGAAGCTGCTCGGGCGGCTCTCCGTGAGGGAGTTCGAGCTGGCAGGGCGAGCGCAGCGCGAGATGACGATCCGCGTCGAGGCCTTCGACTGGAACTGTCCGCAGCACATCCCGCTTCGCTTCGAAGCAGAAGACGTGCAGCGCGCACTCGACGCGCGCGACCAGCGCATCGCGCAGCTGGAGGCGCTGCTGGCGAAGGGCTCTGTTGATCAGCGCCCATGAGTGTCACGGCGCTCCCTTCATCGGCCTGCACCGATGCGCTGCGGCGCTGAAGCCGTCTGCCCCGGCGGCCACGCAAGCGGGCAGGGCAGCGAAGACACACAGGTTGACCCCGCATGGCCTGGTGCGCCTGTGCGCCGTATGCTCTTGTTCGCACCCAACGTCATATCCGCCGCTGGCCACTGCCTGAACACCCGTTGACGGCCCCGAGCGCCGGAGGAGGCCCCCAAGATGAGCACCACAGCCGACGAACTTGCTGCCCGCCTGATCCGGAACTTCAGTGCGGTCGAGCTGACCCACTTCGTGCGAGGCAGCCTGTACGAAAGCCGCGGCGCCCGCCTGTCACCGGGCACTGCCGCCAGGAAGCTGGCCGCGGGCGTGGACACCTTGCCGCCCGGCAAACGCAGCTGCCCCTACCACTTCCACCACGCCGAAGAAGAGATCTTCATCGTGCTGGAAGGCCAGGGCACGTTGCGCGTGGCCGGGCAGATGTTGCCCATCACGGCGGGCGATGTGGTCTTCGTCCCACCCGGCCCCGAGTACCCGCACCACATCCTGAACACCTCGGACGCGCCGCTGAAGTACCTCTCGATCGGCACCAACGAACCGATGGAGATCTGCGAGTACCCCGATTCAGGCAAGTACCTGGTGGGTGCGCCGAATTTCCACACGATCGGCCGCCAGGGGGCCGAACTCGACTACTGGGACGGCGAAGGCTGAGCCCGGCCGATCACCGAGGGCCGGCCGATCAGCCCGGGAACCGCTCCACATGCGTCTCGCCCCGGCGCCCCAAGTAGCTGACATGCCGCCCCGCGATCCAGACCGAGTAGCCGGTGCAGCCGGCCTGCTGCGACAGCCGCATGAACGCCGGGTACAGCACATGGCCTTGCTGGGCGCCCTGGATGGCTGCGCGCAAGGCATCGCCATCAAAGGCCTCTGCAATGGCTTGTGCTGGCCGCTCGAAGCTGATGTCGAGGGTGTCGTCACCCGGCAGGTGGCAGGTGGTTCGCCCCGACCGGTAGTCAACGTGGTAGGACTCGACCCCGACGGCCATCAGCTGTGCGATCACCTGGCCGAAATGGATGCTGCCGCGGCGCGAGGCCTCGAAGCAAGCTTGGATGACGGTGCGGGTGTTCTCGTCCATGGCGGTGGGCTCCTGTAGGTCTCTGCCAGCCTGCTCGCTCAGGCGGTGGGCGGGGTCTTGAACTGGTGTTGCTGCACCAGGGCCTGCAAGGTGCGCATCAGGTCCTGGCGCGCCTGGACACCCAGGTGGCCGAAGAAGTGCGCATCGTTGGCGTCGGCGACGGCTGCCAACCGGGGCACCAGGGCCCGGCCTGAACGTGTGAGCGCCAGGCTCTGGTCGCGTGTGTTGCCGGGGGCAAACCGCCGCTCTGCCAAGCCTTTGTCTTCCAGCCGCGACACCAGCTTGGACGCCGCCCCCTTGGTCATGCCCAGCGCCGCGATCAGCTGGGCGTGGCTGGTTTCGGGTGCGTCCCACAGCGTGCGCAGCGCCACCCACTCGGTGACGGTGACACCCTGGGCCTCCAGTTGCTGCTGGAAGCGTGCCGACACATGGTTGGACACACAGCGCAACCAGAAACCCAGGTGGGCCTCCAGGGGGGAAGGGGGTGCAGTGTGGGATGCCTTTTTCACAAGGTTTCCTTGGAAACTAAGTGGCAGTTTAGTTTCCTGGGAAACCAAAGTCAATGCGCGCGGCGGACGCCTGACCTGTGCGCCTGACCTGCGCGCCCGACCTGGACGTCTGGTCTAGACGCCGGCCTCGGCCAGAAATCCGAGCGCGATGGCGTTGAATTGCGCGGGCTGTTCGCGTGTCACACCATGCCCGGCGCCGGCCACCCGCGCCACGCGGGCCTGCGGCATGGCCTTCACCACGTTGTTGAAGGTGTGGGCGTGGATCGCCGGGGTGTCCTGCCCCGACAGCAGCAGCACCGGCATCTGCAGCGCCGCCAGCTGCGCCGGTGGCAGCAGCGGGAACTCGTCGCTCGACAAGGCCAGCATGCGCATCGCGCGCAGGTTCTGCAGCCGCCGCTCATAGGCCGGGCCGTGGTTGACGCTGGACGCAGCCCCGTTGATGCCACCCGTCATCAGCGCTGCGGCGGTGATGTCGTCGCCCGCCCGGAACGCGGCGTTGGCCGGTTCGATCACGGCCTGTCGAAAACGCGCGCGCTCGTGGCGGCCGGCCTCGCTGAAGTCGGCATACCCCAGCATCGGCGGCTCCACGGCCACGATGGCGGCCACCTGCGCCGGGTGCGCCACCGCCAGGGCCAGTGCAGTGAAGGCGCCGTAGGAGCTGCCCACCAGCACGGCACGCGCGATGCCCATGGCCTGCAGGAAGAGGTGCAGGTCCTCCGCTTCCAACAGTGCCGAATGGTCGGGCGACGGCATCGGGTTCTGGTTGGGGTGGCTGTAGCGGCGGCTGTAGCTGGTGCAGCGGTGCTGCGCTACAAAGGCCTCCCACTGCGCGGCCCAGCTGCGCCAATCGCCCATCGCGCCGTGGATGAACACCAGCGGGGTGCCGGCACCGGCCGTGACGTGGTGCAGTTCAACACCGTTCGGCAGCTCTACACGCGCCGGCGTGTGGGCTTCCAGCGGCGGGATGGTGCAGGCGGTGGTCACTCGGGCTTGATCCCGGCGGCCTTCACGAGCCGTGCCATGCGCGCCTGCTCGTCGCGCAGGAAGGGGGCCACCGCTTCTGCGCCGCTCAGGCGCTCCGGGGCCAGCATGCCCAGCTCGTCGAGCTTGCTGCGCAGCGCCGGCTGCAGCCTGGCCTTGGCCCAGGCGGCCTGCAGCGTGTCGAGCACTGGCTTGGGTGTGCCCGCGGGGGCAAACGTGATGATCCAGCCCAGGTACTCGAAGTCCTTCATCCCGGCCTCGACCATGGTCGGCACGTCCGGCAGGGCCGACAGGCGCTCGCGCGAGGTGACCGCGAGCACGCGCAGCCGGCCCGACTTGGCATGCGGCATCGCCACGTTGGGTGCAGTGAACATCAGCTGGATCTGGCCGCCCAGCAGGTCGTTGATGGCGGGGCCGTCGCCCTTGTAGGGCACATGCGTCATCTGCACACCCGCCGTCTGGCTGTAGAGCTCCGCAGCCAGGTGCCCGGACGAACCGTTGCCGCCGGAGCCGAAGTTGATGGCGCCGGGCTTGCTGCGTGCGTAAGCGGCCAGCTCCTGCAGGTTGCGCACCGGCAAGGCGGCGTTGACCGCCAGCACAAACGCGCCGGCGCCCAGCACGGCAATGGGGGCCAGGTCGCGTGCCGGGTCGTAACCCAGCCGGGCGATGACGTGCGGCGCGTTCACGGTCGCGGCCGGGCCGCTGACGAGCAGCGTGTAGCCATCGGGTGCCGCCTTGGCGACGGCATCGGCGGCGAAGGTGCCGCTGGCCCCGGGTTTGTTCTCCACCACCAGCGGCTGGCCCAGCGCCGGTTGCATGGCCTCGGCCATCAGCCGGGCCAGGAAGTCCGACGGGCCGCCCGGCGCCGCGCCAACCATCAGCTTGATGGGCCGTGCCGGGTAGGCCTGGGCCTGGGCCGTGCCAGCCAGCGTGCTGGCGGCAGCGGCCAGCAACGCCAGGCAAGCCGCACGCCGGGTGCACGTGGGGGATGCTGTCATGGTCTTGTCTCCGTCTGGTTGGTGTGGCGCCGGATTCTGGGTCGCCAAGGTGCAAGCAACCAATCAAAATGGGGTGATGGATATCAAGGAACCTGATACATGAGGGCCACCGCCTCGGTGCTGATCAACCGTGTGATGGCACGTGCCCGCCTGCGCCACCTGCAGGTGCTGGTCTCCGTCTCCGAACTGGGCAGCTTCAAGCGTGCGGCCGAAGCCGTCGGGCTCACGCAACCGGCGGTGACGCACATCGTGGCCGACCTCGAGCAGCTGTTGGGCGCCGAACTCTTCCGCCGCCACGCGCGTGGCGTGACGCCCACCGATGCCGCGCTGGAGCTGCTTCCGGCCGTGCGCCGCACGCTGGGCACGCTGGCCGAGGGCATCGAGGCGCTGGCCGCGCGGCTGGCCGACGCCGAGGGTGTGGTGCGGCTGGCGGCCACGGCCTCGGCGCTGAGCGGCCTGCTGGACCGCCTGCTGCCCCCGTTCTCCCAGCACGCACCCGGCATCCATGTGCAGGTGCTGCAAGCCGACGGCGACCATTTCAACGGCCTGGTCGCGCGCGGCGAGGTGGATGCCGTCGCCTGCCGCCGCCCCAGCGTGCCGCCTCAGAACTGGCAGTTCCACCCGCTGGTGGCGGATGAGCTGGTGGTGGTGGCCCACCCCACGCACCCGCTGGCGCGGCGGCGACGCCTGCGCGTGGCCGAACTGGCCGACGAAGTCTGGCTGGTGCCACCGGCGGACAGCCTGGCCCGGCGCACGCTGGACGCGCTGGCCGAGGAGTTGGCCTGGCGGCCGCGCCTGGCGCCGGTGGTCACGCGCGCGTTGCCGCTGACCTGGGCCCTGCTTCAGCGCCAGCGCACGGTGTCGCTGGTGCCGGCCGCGGTGGTGCGGCAGCTCACGGAAGCAGGCCAGCTCGTCGTGCTGCCGCTGGACCGCCGCTGGCCCATCGACGACCTGGGTCTGCTGTTGCCGGCCGAAGGTGCAGGCGGGGCGGTGCTGCGCCTGCTGGCCTACGCAGGGGACCACCGCGCGGCGACGGGCTGAAGCGGCTGGTGTGAGCAGGTGGGCCACACCCGCCGGCCAGGCACAGAATGCAGCACCTTTGCCACTGTCCAGCCCTACCCCATGCACACCCGCCTCGCCCGCGCCGATGTCCCGGTTGACACCACCTGGGACCTGAGCGACCTGTTCGCCGACGAGGCCGCCTGGGCCACCGAGTTCGAGTCCGTCGATGCCGCGCGCGAGGCACTCGCGGCGCACCAGGGCCAACTGGCGCGCGGCGCCGCGCAGCTGCTGGCCGCCCTGGTGGCGCTGGAATCGCTGCAGGCGCGGCTGGCGCGCGTGGGCACCTTTGCGCACCTGCGCAACGCGCAGGACGGCACGCACCCGCCCTACCAGGCGGCGCTGGCCCGGGTGTCGGCGCTGCAGGCGCGGGTGGGCGCCAGCGCGGCTTTTGTCGATGCCGAGATCCTGGCCTTTCCTGACGGCCTGCTGCAGCAGTTCATGGCCGCCGAGCCGGCGCTGGCCGACTTCCAGCGCTGGCTGGACGACCTGCAGGCGCTGCGCCCGCACCGCCTGGGCGCCGAGGCCGAGCAGGTGCTGGCCGCGCTGGGCGATCTGGTCAACGCACCCTACATGGTCTACAGCCGGTCCAAGGCCAGTGACATGCAGTTCGCGCCGTTCACCGACGCGGCCGGCACCGTCTACGCCAACTCGGTCAACGGCTTCGAGTCCAACTTCGAGACCCACGCCGACACCTCCGTGCGCCGTGGCGCCTGGGCCTCGTTCAGCGCCGGGCTGAAGGCCTACAACCAGACCTACGCCGCCACCTTCGCCACCGAGGTGAACAAAAACGTCGTGCTGGCCCGGCTGCGCCGCCACGCCAGCACCGAGGCCTTGCTGCTGCAGGCGCACAAGATCCCGCACAGCGTCTACACCCACATTCTGGACATCATCCAGGCCGAGCTGGCGCCGCACATGCAGCGCTACGCGCGCCTGCGCCGCCGCGTGCTGGGGCTGGATCAACTGCTGTACTGCGACATCAAGGCCCCGCTGGACCCCGAGTTCAACCCGCCCGTGTCCTTTGAGGAAGGCAGTGCGCTGATCCTGGACGCGCTGGCCGTGATGGGCCCGGACTACGTGGGCTTCGCGCGCCGCGCGCTCACGCAGCGCTGGGTGGACCGGGCCGACAACATCGGCAAGTCCTCCGGCGCGTTCTGCGCATCGCCGCACGGCGTGCACCCCTACATCCTGATCACCTGGTCGAACACCATGCGCAACGTGTTCACGCTCGCGCACGAGCTGGGCCACGGCGGGCACTTCGGGCTGGCCATGCAGCACCAGCGCTACAGCAACATGCGGCCGAACATGCCCTTTGTGGAAGCGCCGTCCATCATGAACGAGATGCTGCTGGCGCAGCACATCCTGGCCCGCAGCCCCGAGCCGCGGCTGCGCCGCTCGGTGATCATGCAGCTGCTGGGCACCTACCACCACAACTTCGTCACCCACCTGCTGGAGGCCGAACTGCAGCGCCAGGTCTATGCGCTGGCCGAGGCCGGCGGCTCCATCACCGCGGCGGTGCTGAACGAACGCAAGGGCCAGATCCTGGCGCGTTTCTGGGGCGACACCGTCACGCTGGACGAGGGCGCGCGCATGACCTGGATGCGCCAGCCGCACTACTACATGGGGCTGTACCCCTACACCTATGCGGTGGGCCTGGTGGCGTCCACCGCGATGGCGCTGCGTGTGCAGCAAGAGGGCGCGCCCGCCGTGCAGCGCTGGCTGCAGGTGCTGCAGGCCGGCGGCACGCAGGGGCCGCTGGCGCTGATGCAGATGGCCGGTGTCGACCTGGGCTCGCCCCAGCCCATCCACGAGGCCGTGGCCCATGTGGGGCGGCTGATCGATGAGCTGGAGGTCTCGTTCGGCTGAACCGGCCGCCGCCGGCCTCAGAATGCGGTCCCCACGCCTCACCGGCTTTGCACAGCGCCCGCCATGACCGACGACACGACCGCCCCCGCCATCCCCGACCGCCTGTGCACCGATCCGCGCAGCCCGTTCTACGACGCCAAGGTCTTCGAACGCGACATCGGCATCGTCTTCAACGGCAAGGAGCGTTTCGACGTCGCCGAGTATTGCCTCAGCGAAGGCTGGATCAAGGTGCCGGCCGGCAAGACGGTGGACCGCAAGGGCCAGCCGCTGATGGTCAAGCTCAAGGGCACGGTGTTGGCGCACTACCGCTGATGCTGCTGCGTTCCCCGCGGGTCCATTGCGCATGAACATCCGCCGCCGCCAGGCTGTGCTGGGTCTTGCCATGGCGCCGCTGCCCACCTGGCCTCAGGCGCCAGCCTGGCGGCTGGAGGCACCGAATCCGGTACAGATCTCGCCCCGCCTGCTCACCAGCGGTCAGCCCACGCCACAGGCGCTGGCCGGGCTCGGGCAGCGTGGCTTTCAGGCCGTGCTCTACCTGGCACCCAGCACGGTGGAAGACGCGGTGCCCGAGGAGCCGGCGATCCTGGCGCGCCAGGGCATCGCCTTCGTGCACATCCCGATCCCGTTTGGTGCACCCACGCCGGCACATGTGCAAGCCGTGTCGGCCGCGCTCTCGCAGCGTGCCGCACAGCAAGTGCTGGTGCACTGCCAGATCAACCTGCGGGCCTCGACGATGGTGTTTTTGCACCGCGTGATCACGTTGCGCGAGCCGCCCGCGCCGGCGTGGCAGGCGGTGGCGCAGGTGTGGACACCCGAGGGCGCGTGGGCCCGTCTGGTGCAGCAACAGCTGAAGGCGCACCACATCGATTTCCAGCCGCTGTAGTGCACGCGGCGGGCGTGATACCCGCCGGTCAGCTGCCAGCCGGGGCGGTGCTGACCAGGGCTTCGATGGCCGGGTAGGCCCCCGTGCCGTCGGGCCAGGGGGTCAGCACCTCGAAGCCGTCGGCCGTGACCGCCACCATGTGCTCCCACTGTGCCGAGAGCGAACGGTCGACCGTGACCACCGTCCAGCCGTCGGCCAGTTCGCGCACCTGGCGGCCACCGGCGTTGAGCATGGGTTCGATCGTGAACACCATGCCTTCCTGCAGGCGCAGGCCCTGGCCGCGCTGGCCGAAGTTCAGCACATGGGGTTCGTCGTGGTAGACGGTGCCAATGCCGTGGCCGCCGTACTCGCGCACGACATTGAAGCGGGCGTGGTGGGCCACGTTCTGGATCGCGTTGCCCACGTCGCCCAGCGTGGCGCCGGGCCGCACCTGCAGGATGCCGGCGCGCATGGCCAGGTAGGTGGTGTCCACGAGCCTGCGCGCCAGCGCACTGGGCGCGCCGACGGTGTACATGCGGCTGGTGTCGCCGAACCAGCCGTCGTGCACCACGGCCACGTCGATGTTGACGATGTCACCGTCCTTCAGCACGGTCTTGGGCGACGGGATGCCGTGGCACACCACATGGTTGACCGAGGTGCACAAGGTCTTCTTGAAGCCGCGGTAACCCACGTTGGCCGGCACGCAGCGCAGCTCGTGCACGATGAAGTCGTGGCAGCGCTGGTCCAGCTCTTCGGTGCTGACGCCGGCCTGCACATGGGGCGCGATCATCTGCAGCACCGCCGCCGCGCGCTGGCCGGCGGCCCGCGCCAGCGCAATCTCGCTGGGCGACCGCAGCGTGATGCGCCCGTTCATTGCACCCGCCGCGTGGGCCTGGCGGGCGGGGCGGCGGGCAGGGCCGCCGGGGCGAGCCGGGCGGCCATGTCTGCCAGATCCAGCCCGCCCTGCAGCTCGGCCTGGATCAGCCGCTGGCAGATCTGCGCGTGGCTCAGCTGCGGGTGCAGCTCGGCCAGCATGCCGATGCGCATCCAGTGTTCGGCTTGCGCGTTGACGGAACGAGACAGTGCCGCGCTGGCCAGGCGCAGGTTCTCGTGCATTTGGTCGGAGAGTTTGACGATGCCCATGGCGACACAATATACGAAACATATACGATTTGTATAGCCCCGGATTCGGGCAGGGCCAACGTGTACGCTCGTGCCGCCCATGCCCGACCCCCTGTACTTCGAGACCGCTGCCGACTTCCGCGCCTGGCTCGCGCGCCATGCCGCCACGGCTTCTGAACTGCTGGTCGGCTTCCACAAACGCGGCTCGGGTCGGCCCAGCATGAGCTGGCCGGAATCGGTCGACGAAGCGCTGTGTGTCGGCTGGATCGACGGCGTGCGCCGGCGCGTTGACGAGCACCGCTACACGATCAGGTTCACCCCGCGCCGGGCCGCTTCGATCTGGAGCGCGGTCAACATCGCCAAGGTGCAGCAGCTGGTGGCGGCCGGGCGCATGACCGACGCCGGTACCCGGGCCTTCGCGCTGCGCACCGCCGCCCGCTCGGCGGTGTATGCCTTCGAGCAGCCCGAGGTGGCCGAGTTGGCCGCACAGGAGTGGCAGGCCTTCCAGGCCAATGCCGCCGCTTGGGCGTTTTTCCAGGCCACGCCGCCAGGCTACAAGAAGGTGGTTCTGCACTGGGTCACCACGGCCAAGCGGGCCCCCACCCGCGCCAGCCGCCTGGCCCGGCTGATCCAGGCCAGCGGGGCCGGGCAGCGCCTGCGCTAGCGGCCTGGCTGGCCAGGCCCGCGCGGTACAGTCGATGGGCTTCAACGAGCTGCATGGCCATGCCCGCCGCAACGCCGAACCCCTTGTTCCCTCTGCTGAAGGCCCGCTTCGAGGCCCACCTGCCGCGGCACGAAGGCCTGGCGTGGGCGGCCGTGCAGGACCGTCTGCAGGACCGTCTGCTGGACCGTGCCGATGCGCTGCGCACGCTGGCCGCCATGGCGGCCACCGGCCGCGAACCCGATGTGATCGCGGTGGACGTGGCGTCGGGCCCACCACGCGGCGCGGGGTTTCCGCGGCCTGCTGCGCGCATGAGCCGCCGCGCCAGACACACCACGCCAGACACACCACGCCTGAACCGCCGACCCTGACCCCCCCGCCCGGAACCACCATGCCCCTGCTCGGAACTGCTGCGATGCTGCTGTCCTTCGACATCGCGCCGGAGGCCGTGCACGAACACGACGACTGGCACACGCACGAGCACCTGCCCGAGCGGCTGGCCATCCCCGGCTTTCTGCGTGGCACACGCTGGGTGGCGGTGTCCGCGGACACACCGCGCTACCTGGTGCTGTACGAGGTGCAATCGCTGCAGACACTGGCCTCGCCCGCCTACCTGGCGCGCCTGAACCAGCCGACGCCGTGGACCGCCAAGATGATGCCGCACTACCGCGGCATGCGGCGCGGCCTGTGTGACGTGGCGGGCAGCCAGGGCCTGGGCAGCGGCCCCTGGGGCCTGCTGACACGTTTCACGCCCGCGCCGGGCGCGGAACCAGCGCTGCAAGGGTGGTTGCAGCAGACGCTGATGCCCACCTTGCCGCAGCGGCCCGGCCTGGGCAGTGTGCACCTGCTCCAGGGGGCGCTGGCGCCGCCAATGACGCAGGAGCAGCGCATACGTGGGGCAGACGCCGGTGTGGACTGGGCCTTGTTGTGCACCGGCTACGAGCCCGGTGCGCTGCAGGCGCTGGCCGCGGCCGAACTGCACCCGCAGGCCCTGGCCGCCCAGGGCGCGCTGCAGGTGTCCCAGGGCCACTACCAGGCCCACTACACGCTGGGTGCAGACGAGCGGGTGGTGTGATGTCCCTCAGCGCCCACGGTGTGGTCGAGTTCCTGCACCACTTCGAGCGGCTGGCCGCGCAGGAAGACTTCGAGCTGCTCCGTGCGCTGATCGCCGACGACGCCTTCTTCCGCTTCAGCGACGGCGACTTCATCGGCCACGCCGCCATCCAGGCCGCTTTCGAGAAGAGCTGGCGTGGCGACTCCACGGTGCACAAGGCGGCCTTTTACCTGAGCGACATCACCGTGCTCAGCGTGGACCAGCAATCGGCCAGTGCCAC
The DNA here is from genome assembly GCA_018780805.1 of Rubrivivax sp. Lineage (GTDB taxonomy): Bacteria > Pseudomonadota > Gammaproteobacteria > Burkholderiales > Burkholderiaceae_C > Rubrivivax. The sequence goes on from JADMJD010000215.1 coordinate 46,281, forward strand.
CTACACCTGGCATTGGGAGGGCACACAAGGCGACCAGCGTTTCACGATCCGCGGCCGTGGCACGCGTGTGCTGCGGCTGGGGCCGCAGGGCCTGCAGATCGCGCACGAGCACCTCAGCCGCTTTCCGCCCGCGCGCTGACCCGCGCACTGGCCCCCGTGGGCCCGGGCCACAATCCGGCGATGAATCCGTCTGCACTCGAGCACTTCATCGCCCAGGCCGTCGCGCGCAGTGGCCCACCGGCCCACCCGCCCGAACCGGCCGACTGCGTGCTGGCCCTGGCCCCGCTGATGCTGGACCTGATCGAGCAGGCCGGCAGTTTTCTGCAGCCGCAGCACCTGCAGGGCAGTGCCGTCGGCTACACGCGCAACCTGGTCTACGACGCACCGGACCGCAGCCTGTCGCTGTATGCCCTGGTCTGGCTGCCTGGCCAATGGACACCAGTGCACGACCACGGCAGCTGGGGCGTGGTGGGCGTGGTGGAAGGGGTGCTGGAAGAACGCAGCTACGTGCGGCTCTCGCCCGACCGCGGCGCCGACGACGGCATCGTGCTGGCACGTGGGGGCACCGTGCTGCTGAACCGGGGCGCCGTCACCAGCTTCGTGCCCAACCCGGACCACATCCACATCACCGGCGTTCCGGCTGAACGCCAACGTGCGGTGAGCCTGCACCTGTACGGCCGCACGATGAGTGACTTCAACCTGTATGACGTGGCCGCAGGCACGCGCCGCCGCATCCACGTGGCACACAACGAGAGCTGAGGATTGCGTCGCCGTCTGCTGCTGATGTGGCCGCTGCTGGCGGCGCTGCCCGCCGCCCGGGCCGCCGAGCCCTTCACCAACGCCGCCACCGTGCTGTTGCAGCCCGATGCGCTGATGCTGGCGCGCGTGGACAGCGCCGCCGCGCTGGCGGCCTACATCAAACAGGTGGAAGCGGCGGCGGGTGCGTCCATCGCCGGGGTCTTCCAGCGCAAGCCGGCGGGCGGGTTTGTGGTGGTCGCGGTCAAACCCGGCCTGCGCTCGCGCGTGTGGCTGGACCTGGACACGCCGCTGCCGCTGGCCACGCAAAACGCACTGCGGGCCGGCATCGAAGCCGTGCCACCGCCGGCCGTGAAAGACGGCGTCGTGGTCTTCGCCTTTAAGGCCAGCTTCTGGGGTGGCCGCCCGCCCACGCGCGGCGCCCCGGCGCCCGAAGAGTGGAAGGCCGAAGCCGCACGCGTGGGCGCCAAGCTCGAGGTGGGCGACCTCGTGGCGCGCCTGTGGACCGATTGAACGGAGACAACACGTGAGACTCAAGAAGATCATCCTGTGGACCCTGCCCGCGCTGCTGCTGGGCGCCGTGGCCTTCTGGTTCAGCCTGGACAAGGAGGCGCGTGCCTTGCTGGCCACGCTGCCCACCAACCGCGACCTGCTGTTCTGGAGCCAGGCCCAGCGTGACGCCGCCTTCCGCGCGCTGGACCGCGTGCCGCTGCTGGCCAAGGCGCGTGTGGTGCCGGCCGGGGGCACGCCGTCGCCCCTGCCACCGGGCCCGCCGCTGACCCTGCCGCTGGACCTGGACGCCTACATGGCCGGCCAGCGCAGCGCGGCGCTGCTGATCCTGCACAAGGGCCAGCTGCGGCTGGAGCGCTACGGCCTGGGTTTCGGGCCCGAGGGCCGCTGGACCAGTTTTTCGGTGGCCAAGTCGCTCACGTCCACGCTGGTGGGCGCGGCCATCCGCGACGGCCACATCGGCAGCATGGACGACAAGGTCAGCAGCTACATCCCGCAGATGAAAGGCTCGGCCTACGACGACGTCAGCATCCGCCAGCTGCTGACGATGACCTCGGGTGTGCGCTGGAACGAGGACTATGGCGACCCGCAATCCGATGTGGCGCGCTTCAACAATCACCAGCCCGAAGAGGGTGTGGACGCGCTGGTCAGCTACATGCGCCGGCTGCCGCGCGAGGCCCCGGCCGGCACACGCTGGCACTACAGCACCGGCGAGACCAACCTGGTGGGTGTGCTGGTCAGCCAGGCCACGAAACGGCCGCTGGCACAGTACCTGTCGGAGAAGATCTGGGTGCCAGCCGGCATGCAGCAGGACGCCACCTGGATCTTGAGCCGCACGGGGCAGGAGATCAGCGGCTGCTGCATCCAGGCGGCATCGCGCGACATGGCACGTGTCGGGCAGTTCATCCTGGGTGGTGCGCAGATCAACGGCCAGGCCGTCGTGCCCGAGGGTTGGCTGGCCGAGGCCACCACCGAGCGCACCGGCATCGGCCGCCCGGGCCGCGGTTACGGCTACCAGTGGTGGACGTACACCGACGGCAGTTTTGCCGCGCGTGGCATCTTCGGCCAGGGCATCTTCATCGACCCGCAGCGCCAGCTGGTCATCGTCTCCAACGCCAACTGGGCCGAGGGTGCGTCGGCCAAAGTGCCCAGCGATGCACGCGAGGCCTTCTACCAGGCCGTGCGCCAGGCCATCGACGCCGAAGCGGCGCCGCGTTGAAGGGCCGCGCCGGGTGAGCCCTGCCGCATCCGAACCCCACGCCGTGGCGCGCCTGCGCAGCGCGCGCCTGGCCGCCAGCAGCAAACCCTTCATGGCCCGTGGTGGTTTCAAGCGCGAGCGCTGCGCTGGTTGCCGGCTCCTGCCCAGCCACTGCCTGTGTGCGTTGCGCCCGGTGGTGCCCACGCGAGTCGGGTTCTGCCTGCTGATGGCCGACATCGAGCCGCTCAAGCCCAGCAACACCGGCTGGTTGATCGCCGACGTGGTGCCCGACACCTTCGCTTTCGGCTGGTCCCGCACCGTGCCCGACCCGGCGCTGCTGGCGCTGCTGGCCGATCCGCGGTGGTTGCCCATGGTGGTGTTCCCGGGTGAATACGTGGCGCCGGAACGGGTGGTGCACACGCTGCCGCCACCCGGCGACGGTGCAGGCCGCAGCCCGCTGTTCATCCTGGTCGATGGCACCTGGACCGAAGCGCGCAAGATGCTGCGCCGCAGCCCGTACCTGGACGGCCTGCCGGTGCTGAGCCTGCAGCCGGACCAGGTCTCGCTGTACCAACTGCGCCGCTCGCGCCGCGACGACCATTTCTGCACCAGCGAGGTGGCCGCGCTGTGCCTCCAGCTGGCCGGCGAGACACAGGCCGCCTCGGCGCTGGCGGCCTACCTGGACGTCTTCACGCACCACTACCTGCAGGCCCGCCACCAGCGGCCGGTGGTGTGGGGCAGTGCAGCCCACTTGGCGCTGCAGCCCCACTGCAGGCCTCTGGCACCCTGAGCGGCGCAACCGCCATGCCGCTGCCCCGACGCGTTTTCCTCGGCACGCTGGCCGCGGGCGGTGCCCTGGCCATCGGCTGGGGCGTGCTGCCGCCACGCCAGCGCCTGGTGGGTGCCGATGCACTGCCGGCGGTGCCGGGCCGCATCGCCTTCAACGGCTGGGTGCGCATCGGCACCGATGACAGCGTCACCGTGCTCGTGCCCAAGAGCGAGATGGGCCAGGGCATCCACACCGGCCTGGCCATGCTGCTGGCCGACGAGCTGGACGCCGACTGGTCGCAGGTGCGCATCGAGCCCTCGCCGGTGGACGCCATCTACAACAACCTGGCCACCGCGGTGGACGCGCTGCCCTTCCACCCCGACGACCACAGCACCGCCCGTGCGATGACCGAACACCTGACGGCCAAGCTGGTGCGCGAGTTCGGGCTGATGCTGACCGGCGGCTCCTCCAGCATCAAGGACCTCTGGTTGCCGATGCGCGAGGCCGGCGCCTCGGCGCGTGCGATGCTGGTGGCCGCAGCCGCCGCGCGGTGGGCGGTACCGGCCGCGCAGGTGCAGGTGAACGCAGGCCTGATCGGCCACGCTGCCTCGGGCCGCAGCGCACGGTTTGGTGAGCTGGCCGAGGCCGCCGCTGCGCTGCCGCTGCCCGACACACCGGTGCTCAAGACCCCGGCGCAGTTCAGGCTGATCGGCCAGCCGCTGAAACGCCTGGAGGCCGCCAGCAAGATCGACGGCAGCGCGCGCTTCGGCATCGACGTGGTGCGGCCCGGCATGCGCTACGCCAGCGTGGTGATGTGCCCCACGCTGGGTGGGCGCGTGGCGGCGCACGACGGCGCTGCGGCCAGCGCGATGCCGGGCGTGCGCGCGGTGTTGGCCTTTCCGCCGCCACCAGCCGGTGGCACCGGCGGTGTGGCGGTGATTGCCGACCGGCCCTGGCAGGCGATGCAGGCTGTGAAAGCCGTGCAGGTGCAATGGGATGCCGGGCCGGCGGCCACGCTCTCCAGCGTGGCGTTGATGCAGGCCTTCGGCGCGGCCATCGACGCCGACGACGGCTTCTGCTATGTCCAGCGCGGCGATGTGGCTGCGGCGCTGGCAGGTGCCGCCAAGACCGTGCGCGCCGAGTACAGCGCGCCCTACCTGGCGCACACCGCGCTGGAGCCCATCAACTGCACGGTGCAGGTGGGTGAGGGCAGCGCCACGGTCTGGGCCTCGACCCAGGTGCCCGACATCGCGCGTGCCGTGGTGGCCCAGACCCTGGGCCTGGACGAAGACCAGGTGCAGGTTCACGTGCAGTACATCGGTGGTGGTTTCGGCCGCCGGCTGGAGGTGGACTTCATCGCCCAGGCCGCCTTGATCGCGCAGGCGGCGCCCGGTGTGCCGGTGCAGACGATCTGGTCGCGCGAGCAGGACAGCACGCACGACTTCTACCGCCCGGCCGCGGTGGCACGTTTCAAGGCCGGGCTGGACGCTGCCGGCCGGCCCGTGGCCTGGCACCACCACTCCGCCAGCCAGGCCATCGTGCCGCAGGTGATGGCGCGTTACGCCGCCGCCAAACGGGCGATGCCCCTGCTCGCGCAGGGCATGGCAGCCCTGGGCCGGGGTGCGCAGGCGCTGGGCCTGGATGGCCGCATGCCGGGCGCGGGCATCGACAAAACCGCGGCCGAAGGCGCCTTCGACCAGGTCTACGAGGTCCCCGCGATGCGGGTGGAGCACAGCGTGGTGGAGGCACCGATGCCGGTGGGTTTCTGGCGCGCCGTGGGCCATTCGCACCAGGCGTTTTTCAACGAAGGTTTTGTCGACGAACTCGCCCATGCCGCGGGGCAGGACCCGGTGGCCTACCGTGCCGCGCTGCTGCAGCAGCACCCGCGCCACCTGGCCGTGCTGCAGCGCGCGGCGCAGGCGGCTGGCTGGGGCCAGCCGCTGGCCCCGGCGGCCGATGGGGCGACGAAGGCCCGCGGCGTGGCGCTGCACCAGAGCTTCGGCTCCATCGTGGCCCAGGTGGCCGAGGTCTCGGTGGCGGCCGACAAGCGCATCCGCGTGCACCGCGTGGTGGCGGTGATCGACTGTGGCACGCCGGTGAACCCGAACCTGATCGCGCAGCAGCTGGAGGGGGCGGTGGTCTTCGGCCTCTCGGCGGCGCTTGACGGGGCGGTCACGGTCGAAAACGGCCAGGTGCAGCAGCGCAACTTCCACGACCTGCCCCCCCTGCGCATGGCGGCCTGCCCGGTGATCGAGACCCACGTCATGCCCGGCAGCGCCCACCCCGAAGGTGTGGGCGAGCCCGGCCTGCCGCCCATCGCACCCGCGGTGGCCAACGCGGTGTTTGCTGCCACGGGCCAGCGGCTGCGGGCGCTGCCGTTGAAGCTGGGCTGAACCTGGGCAGCGTCAGGGCCGAGGCAGGGCCGCCGTGCAGGCGGCCAGGCGGTCGGCCCCGCCCCATTGTTCAAACGCGGCCCGGGCCTGCACCGCCACCTCGGCCTCCTGCGTGTGCTGGAAGGGCAGGGCCGGCCCGGCGAAGAAGACCCACAGCACGGCCGGGCCGTCCACCTGGCCGGCGTAGCGGTTCTGCAGCGTGATCTGGTCGGTGGGGGCCAGGCCGGCCACCTGACGCGCCAGCGCCGGGCTGCCCTCGCCGATGCGCGGGCCGCCGTCGCCGACGACAAAGGGCACGGCGATGTTCTTGGTGGTGTGCACCGCCACGCCGTGGCTGCCCAGCTTGACGCCGGCCTGCACCAGGCTGCGCGGCACCACGGCCGCGGCCACACGCAGCGGGTTCACGTAGCGGCGCTGGTCGGCGAGGTCCGTCATGCTGCTGTCCACCAGCGAGGTGGGGGAGACATAGAACCCCGAGCCGTCGCGCTGCAGCACGGGCTTCACACCCCGCACCGTGCGCCCGCCGATCTGCGCCGCGCCGGTGGCGGCGATGCCGTACCACTCCACGACACCCACAGCCGGGTCGGCCCAGCCGGCGGCGGCGATGCGGCCGACATCGGCCATGAACTTGCCGGTGCAGGTGGCGTTGTTTTCCGAGCCTTCGTAGCGGCTGCCGTCCGGCAGGTGCACGCGTCCGCCCACGCACAGGTGCAGCACGGCACCGGCGGCGCGGTTGTCGGGGTGGTAGGCACGGCCGTAGCCGTCGATGTTGATGTTCATGCCCGACCACGCGGCCACCGCGCCGTCGGCCAGGCGCCAGGCCTGCACCTTGGCGCCGCCCACACCGGGCAGGGCGGTGGCGTCGCAGGGCGCGGCCGTGGCCGGCAGCGCGGCGGACAGGGCCACGCACCACAGCAGGTGCTTCATCACACGAAGGCCTTCCACATCACCAGCCGGGTGCTCGCGATGCGGTCGAACACGGCGGTGTCGGTCTCCGCGATGGCGTTGCGCGGCAGGCCCGCCGGCGGCGAGAGCAGGATGTTGTCGGGCGCGCAGTGCAGCATGTGCGTGGCCCGGCCGTCGGCGTCCACCGCGGTGACGATGCCCACATGCCCTGGGCCGTCGTCTTCGCCCGGCGGCTTGGGGTGCACCAGCAGCGCGCCGGGCACGGCCCGCGTCAGCGGCACGAAGAGCTGCTGGCCGCGCTGTGCATCGGCAACCATCGCGTCGGTGTTGATCCAGCCGCCGGCCAGCACCGCGCCGTTGCGCGGCACACCCAGCGCCCAGCAGACATAACCCGAGCAATCGCAGGCCACCGCGGGCAGCGTGGCCGGATCGATTTCCGAGGCCGCCAGCGCCGCCATGTAGGCCTGGTGCACCTTGGGGCGCTCGCGCTGCAGCGTGGCCAGCTCGTTCTTCAGGTGGATCGCGCGGCCCGGGGCCGCGGGCAGCGCCTCGGTGGCGGTGTGGCCGCCACGGCCCAGCCAGTACAAGACGGGCGTGTCCAGCGCGTCGTGGGCACGTTGCAGAAAGGTGGCAAGGTCCATGGGCGGTCTCCTGAGGGTGGCGCAGACTAGCGCACCGTGCCCTGGGCGTCACCCGCCACAGGGGCTGCCGCCATCAGGCCGGTGTGGGCAGCCGGTCGGGACAGGCCGGTGACCTGGCTGAACAGGCTGAAGGTGACGACGGCGGCGGCGCAGAAGGCAGCGAAGCGGGTGTGGGTCGGGGTGTGCATCGAAGGTCTCCGTGGGGGGTGTGTTGCGATGGACTGAAGTGTGCGGACGGCCGGCCGCGCTGGCGATACCGCCCATGCGGCATCTGCCGTGTTCGCGGGATACCGTGCGTTGCCACTGACTTTGCTGCTGCAACGCCCGTAGCATCGGGCCCACCGCCCCCCTCCCGGCGAGACCACCGAGACCACCGAGACCCCACCATGGCCCCATCACCCCTCGAAGCTGTGGACGGCGCGCTCGGCATCCTGGTGTCCAGCCAGGGCCAACCACTCGGCGACGACGCGCGGCTGCTGTCGATCGAGACACGGCACGAGATCAACCAGCTGCCCTCGGCGCGTCTGGTGTTCGCTGACGGCGACATGCCCAACGGTGAATTCCCGCTCAGTGATCAGCCCACGCTGGCCCCAGGTGCTGAGATCCTGGTGGAGGCTGGCTACACCATCGGCAGGGAGCAGATCTTCAAAGGTGTCGTTGTTGGCCATCGGGTGAAGATGGGGGCCGATGGCGGCGCGCAGTTGGTCATCGACTGCCTCGACCCCGCCTTCAGGATGGCCACCGAGCGCCGCAATGCTGTCCACCCCGGGCTGTGCGACAGCCAGCTGCTGGCCGCGCTGATCAACCGTGCGGGGCTGACCGCCGATGTGCCGCCCGACGGCGCCGAAGTGGCGGACCGCGTGCAGGTCGATTGCAGCGACTGGGACTTCCTCGTCGCCCGCGCCCAGGCCCATGGCTGGGCCGTGCTGGCCCAGGCGGGCACCGTGGCCGTGGCGCCGCTCGACACCGCGGCCGCGGCCGTGCTGCAGCTCACCTGGGGCACGGACCTGATGGCCTGCGAGATCGAGGTCGACAGCGGGCCCGGATGGGCTGGCCATCGCGGTCTGAAGCGCGTGCGCGGGCAGCTGCGGTTTGCCGGGCATGCCGCAGCCCGGGTGGGCACGATGCTGGAGCTGCAGGGCGTGGGCAACCGCTTCAGCGGCCCGGTCTGGGTGCACAGCGTCGTGCATGCACTGCAGGACGGTGAGTGGGTCACGGAGGTGGGCTTCGGCCCGCCGCCGCCGGTGCCTGTTGGCGTGCCCGTTGTCGTGCCCGTAGGCGTGCCGGTTGCAGCGCCTGCCGCCGTGCCGTCGCCCTTGGATGCCCGCATCCAGGGCCTGCACGTGGGCCGCATCGTCGGGCACAGCGGCGATCCCACCGGCGCGCACCGCCTGCAGGTGCAGGTGCCGGGCCTTGGACCCGCGGCCGCGCCGCTGTGGGCGCGGCTGCTGCAGTTCCAGGCCGCCGATGGCACGGGCGCGTGGTTTGTGCCCGCGGCGGGTGACGAGGTCGTGCTCGGTTTTTTCCACAATGACCCGGTGCAACCGGTCATCCTGGGCAGCCTCTACAGCGCACAGCACGAGCCGCCGGGTCAGCTGGCAGACGGTGGGCACACCCAGGGCATCGTGACCCGCGGCGGCCTGCGGTTGGTCTTCAATGACGACGACAAGAGCATCACTGTCACCACGCCCGCCGACCACCAGATCGTGCTGTCGGACCGCGACCGGTCCATCGTGCTGCAGGACAACAACGGCAACCACGTCACGCTGAACCCGCAGGGTGTGGCGATCCAAACCGCGAAGGACCTGCACGCCCAGGCCCAGGGCACGATCACGCTGGAGGCCACGGGCGGTGTGCACATCGCATCGCCCAGCGGGGCGGTGCAGCTCAGCGGGCTGGAGGTGTCCTGCCAGGCCCGGATCGGCTTCAAGGCCACCGGGCAGGCCACGGCCGAGCTGTCGGCCGCCGGGCAGACCGTCGTACGTGGCGGCCTGGTGATGATCAACTGACGCCGGGACGCGTGCCATGCCCCCCGCCGCCCGCGTGACCGACGCCCACACCTGCCCGCTCATCAAACCCGGTCTGCCGCCCGTGCCCCACGTGGGCGGGCCGGTCATCGGCCCAGGTGTGGCGACGGTTCTGATCGGCGGGATGCCCGCCGCGGTGGTGGGCGACCAGGCTGTCTGTGCCGGCCCGTCGGACATGATCGTCAAAGGCTCGGCCAGCGTGCTGATCGGCGGCCGCCCGGCCGCGCGCCTGGGCGATGCCACGGCGCACGGCGGCTGCATCACGGCGGGCCTGCCGACGGTGCTGGTCGGGGGTTAGGGCCGCCACGGCCTGCCCGCCCATCCGCCATCCCGCCATCCCGCCATCCCGCCATCGCGGTATCCCCGCCGCAGCCATGCGGTGCAGAATCGGCCGCAGAGCCGGCAGAAAGGCCCCATGACCACCAGCGTGTTGATCGTCGAGGACGAACCCGAATTCCTGCAGCGCTTCACCGAGGCGGTGTTGGCCGACCCTGAACTGAGCCTGGTCGCCGGCGTGACCACTGGCCGCGCCGGGCTGGCCATGCTGGACGCGCAGCCGCCCGACGTGATGCTGGTGGACCTGGGCCTGCCCGACATCAGCGGCATCGAGCTGATCCGTCATGCCGCCAAACACTTGCCGAGCTGCGACGTGCTGGTGGTGACGATGTTTGCCGACGACGCGCACGTGCTGGGCAGCATCGAAGCCGGCGCCACCGGCTACCTGCTGAAGGACGCACAGGCCACACGCATCGCCTCGGCCATCCACGAGGTGCGTGCCGGCGGCTCGCCGATCAGCCCCAGCATCGCGCGGAAGGTGCTGGCGGCGTTCCGCGTTGCGCCGCAGGCCGGCGTGCAGACACCGGCACCGGCTGCGGCGGCGCCTGTCGTGGCCGCCGCGCCGGCGGAACCGTCGCCTCTGTCCGAGCGCGAGACCGAAATCCTGCGCCTGGTGGCCAAGGGCTTCAGCTTCGACGCGGTGGGTGAACTGCTGGCGATCTCCCCCCACACCGTCGTGACGCACGTGAAGAAGATCTACCGCAAGCTGGCGGTTCATTCACGCGGGGAGGCGGTCTATGAAGCCAGCCAGATGGGGCTGCTCTAGCCCGCTGGCGCGCCTGGCGGCATGGGCGTGCCAGCGGGCCAGCGTCCTGGCCCTCGCACTGGCCGTGGTGCTGGTGGTCGCCGGTCCGGCCCGGGCCGGCGTGGTGGAGCCATTGCGCGCCGACTTGATCGCTTCCGATCAGCGTGTAGCACCCGCCGTCGATGACCCCCGCTGGCGCGAGGTGGCGCTGACGCACATCGAACGAGCGCCGGCGGTCTGGTATCGCGTGCGCTTCGACGCCGACCTGACCGAAGCATTCTGGATGGTCTACCTGCCCTTCCTTTACGGCGGCGGGCAGGTCAGCGTCAATGGCGTGCCGGTGGCCAACGTGACCCAGACCACGCCGGACCTGTACGTGCGCTGGGAGCGCCCCGTTTTGCTGCCGCTGCCGACCGGCATCCTGCGCCCCAAGGACAACCTGCTGCTGATCCGGCTGGTGCCGGCCCATGACAGCCCGGTGAGCATGATGCCGCGGCTGGCCCTGGGGCCGCAGGCCGCCCTGCAGCCCCAGTTCGACCGACGGCTGTTCCTGGTGCGCACGGTGCCCGTGGTGACCGTGGTCTCGGGCCTCGTGGTCGGTGCCCTGGTGCTGCTGATCTGGTACCGCCGCCGGCAGGAGGTGCTGTACGGCTGGTTCGGCCTGGCGGCCATTTTCTGGGCGCTGCGCACCACGACCTTCGTCTTCGATGCCTTGCCTGCTGGCGTCTGGCAGCTTTGGCGGCTGCTGTACTTCATGAGCACCGGCGGCTTCATCGTGGTGCTGGCCATGTTCACCCTGGGCTTGGCCGGTTGGTCGCGCCCTCTCGTCACACGCGTGCTGCTGGGCTACTGGGCGCTGGGGCCGGTGGCCTACTTGGTGGGCGGGCACACCTTCACGGCAGACTACTGGGTCGCGGGGTTGATCCCGGTGGGCCTGGGGCTGGCCGTGGTGGCCTTCGTCGCGGCCTGGCGGCGGCGCAGCGGCGAGACCCTGGCCATCGCTGCGGCCCTGGCGCTGGCTTTTGCTGCCGGCGTGCACGACTACCTGGTGGCCGGCGATTCAGTGGTCGTGCGCGTGCTGCCAAGCCACTGGGCAGGCCACCGCCTGTTCCTGCTGCACCACGCGGCCAATGTGCTGCTGATGGTCATGGGTGTGCTCTTGGCGGTGCGCTTCGTGCGCACGCTGGGCGAGGTGGAAGCGGCCAACCGCACCCTGGAGGCGCGTGTGCAGGAACGCGAACGCCAGATCAGCGCGAGCTACGAACGCATCGCCGTGTTGCAGCGCGAGCAGGCCGCCACCGACGAGCGCCAGCGCATCATGCGCGACCTGCACGACGGCCTGGGCGCGCAGCTGTTCACCTCGCTGTCGCGCGCCGAGCGCGGCGCGCTGGACCCCGCGGCCATGTCCGACACGCTGCGCAGCGCCATCGATCAGATGCGTGTCGCGCTCGAGGCGCTGGCGTCGGAGGAGCAGGACTTCGGCACCGCCTTCGGCAACTTCCGCTTCCGCTGGGAC
>JADMJD010000200.1 GCA_018780805.1 Rubrivivax sp.
TGGCTACAGGGCCCAGCGAAGGAACTCTGTGGTGCCTAACGTTCGAGGTAAGCGGCCCGCAGCGGCGTGGCGCCTGGGCCGTGTGGACGAGGATAAACCACACGGCCACGCGGCCCAGGTGCCACGCCGTTGCGGGTCCGCTTGACCGAGGGGTTAGGCAGCACTCTTCTTGCTACGCGCTCGACGTGCGGTTTCGATAGACCCGCGACCTTGCCTTGGACAACGCGCCGCTCTTCCGATGCACCGCACTGCCGCCCTCTCCCGCCGCCCGCGCCGCACGGGACCGAAGGCACAGTCGTTGAACCGGCGGCGGGAACAACGAACTGACTCCTCTGCAGTGAACCGCGTAGCAGTGACGTTGGACGCGAAGCGCTTGGATTTGATTTGCTCAGAAGCACACTGCTTCGATTGCGCTGTTCCTGTGTTCCTAGATTTTTCAACGGCGCAATCGAAGCGCCCGTATTGACAGAAGGTGGCTGCCGCCGAGATTCGCGGGCTGAGCATGAAGCCTGTCTTTCAACCACTGCAGCGGTTCGACGCATGGTGTGACTGTGCTGCCTAACGTGTTGTAGGCCCCACCGTGGTGTAGGCGCCCATAGCTACATGTTACTTTCCCTACCTGCGGGTAGGCACATGTAGAAATACATTTACCTACGAGCTGACAACGCGACTTCTCAGGTTGAGGATGGTGACGACTCGGCTTGGGAGCCGCCAGAGTTGTCTCTTGGAGTCCCAGGTGCCGCCTGCAGCCTTGATGACAGAGTGCATTGTTCGCTCGTGGGGCATCGTTTGCACAAGAACGATTTTGGCCGTACGAGGCCTGATCGGTTCGCTGCCCACCAGCAGTTCAACGGTTGTGTGTCGAACCTTGCCTTTGGGGTCGGTCCGATGACGAACACAGATCAAAGCATCGCCGTAGTGGCGCGCGAGTTCAATTGCGCCTCGGTCGGTCGGTGCCAAGGTCTTGATCACGCGATAGGTCTTGCGTTCTGTCTTCATGGGCGACGGCCGTGCGACACGGTTCGTTGAACCGCCTGACGACCGAGTGGGACCGCTCCTTCCCGACTTGGCCGCCGTGCAGTGAAGTTCGACAGTGCCGCGCTGAAGCGCGGATTGTTTGATTGAACCGCGTCGACTCGCTCAAGAGTCCTGTTGGCACGCGTCCGATGCACATCCATCGCTTCGCCCAGACTTGCCTTGTTGGCTGTATTTTTATACAGTTCTGGTGTGCTGGCAAGTCAGCCGCGGAACCGGCCAAGCCGGCCCAGCAAGGACCCCATGGACGAAAGCCTCCTCATACCGCGCCAAGAGCCTCGCCAACCCCGGCTGCTTGACGAGGTCCGCCGCTTGCTTCGCTACCACCACTTCAGCATCCGCACCGAGCAGGCTTACCTGTACTGGGTGCGTGCCTACGTCCGGTTCCATGGCCTGCGGCACCCGGCCGAGCTGTCCGGCCCGGACATCGAGTCCTTCCTCAGCTGGCTGGCAGACGGCCGCGAGGTGTCGCCGTCCACCCACAACCAGGCTCTGTCGGCGTTGATGTTCCTGTACCAGAAGGTGCTGCGCCTGGATGTGCCCTGGTTGCGCGACATCGGGCGTCCCCGCGCGGCCCGTCGGGTGCCGGTGGTGTTGTCGCACGATGAGCTGGGCCGCCTGCTCACGGCGCTCGACGCCGCCAGCGCCGCCCACACCCAAGCCGCGCTCAACCCGCATGGGCTCGTGGGCCGGCTGGCCTATGGCACCGGCATGCGTTTGCTGGAGGTGCTGCGCCTGCGCACCAAGGACATCGAGTTCGACCGCAGCGCAATCGTCGTGCGCGAGGGCAAGGGCGCCAAAGACCGCGTCGTGATGCTGCCCGCCGCGCTGCTCAAGCCGCTGCAACGCCACCTGGCCGCGGTGCACCGCGTCTGGCAGACGGATCGTGCCGCCGGGCTGGCCGGCGTGCACCTGCCCCACGCGCTGGCGCGCAAGTACCCGCGCGCGGCCGAGTCCTGGGCCTGGCACTGGGTGTTCCCGCAAGCCAACCCATCGCTGGACCCACGCGCACCCGAGTTGGGCAAACGCCGGCACCACCAGGCAGAGAGCACCTTCCAGCGTGCCTTCAAGAAGGCGCTCGACGAAGCCGGGATCGGCAAACCTGCGAGCCCCCACACGCTGCGCCACTCCTTCGCCACCCACCTGCTGCAGGCCGGCTACGACATCCGCACCGTGCAGGAACTGCTGGGCCACGCCGACGTGAGCACCACGATGATCTACACCCACGTGCTCAGGCTCGGCGGTGGCGCCGTGCGCAGCCCACTGGACAGCCTGCTGGCCGGCACCGGCCCTGCCCCCTTCGGCCCGCCAACACTGCGGGAGCCGCCGGCACGCTATGGCGCGGCCAGCTCGGCAGCGGTGCCGCCACCTCAGCCCGGCATCGTCAACACCGTGCACCCGGTGGTCTTGCGCGCTTCCAGGTCACGGTGGGCTTGTGCCACCTCGGCCAGCGGATAACGCTGATCGATGCGGATCTTGACCTGCCCGCTGCCCACCACGTCGAACAGGTCGTCGGCCATCAGCTGCGTGGTCTCACGGGTGGCGATGTGCGTGAACAGCGTCTGCCGCGTCAGGTAGATCGAGCCCTTGGCCGCCAGCGCCCCAGGCGCGAACGGTGGCACCGGCCCGCTGGCATTGCCAAAACAGGCCATCAGGCCAAATGGCCGCAGGCAGTCCAGGCTCTTTTCGAACGTGTCCTTGCCCACCGAGTCGTAGACCACCTTCACACCTTGGCCGCCGGTGATGTCCTTCACCCGTGCCGCGAAGTCCTCGGTGCTGTAGTTGATGGCATGCGCCGCGCCATGTTCCAGCGCCAACGCACATTTGGCGGCACTGCCGGCCGTGCCGATCAACTGCAAGCCCAGGGCCTGGGCCCATTGGCAGGCGATCAGGCCGACACCGCCCGCGGCGGCGTGGAAGAGCACGAAGTCGCCCGGCGCCAGGCCTTCCACCGGCCGCACACGCTTGAGCAGGTACTGCGCCGTCAGCCCCTTCAGCATCATCGCGGCGCCGGTTTCAAAATCGATGGCATCGGGCAGCCGCACCACGTTTTTCGCCGGCATCACACGCGCTTCGCTGTAGCTGCCGGGTGGGTTGCTTGCATAGGCGGCGCGGTCGCCCACCTTCAGGTGTTGCACACCCTCGCCCACCGCCTCCACCACGCCGGCGCCTTCCATGCCCAGGCTCAGCGGCAGCGGGTTGGCGTACAGGCCGGTGCGTTGGTAGACGTCGATGAAGTTCAGCCCGCTGGCCATGTGGCGGATGCGGATCTCGCCCGGCCCGGGCTCACCGATGGGCACATCAATCAGCTTCATCTGTTCGGGGCCGCCATAAGCGTCGATGCGGATGGTCAAGGGCATGGTGCAGGTCTCCAGGGGAATGGTGGGCAAGGACTGGTCACAAGACTACGCCAGCCGTGCGATGTCTGCAGGCCGTGGCACGATCCAGGCTCCATGAAACGACTCACCACCGCCCCCAACGTCGCGCTCGCCACCCTGTGGGCCGAGCTGCTGCAGCACCAGGGCGGCATCCACACCAGCGTGCAACGTGCCTACGCCAGCGGCATTGCCGGTGAAATCCCGCCCGACCAGGCCCTGCCCGAGGTCTGGGTGCTCGACGACAACCAACTCGAACCCGCGCGCCGCCTGCTGGCCGAACTGCGCGAGCTGCCCCACCGCCACTGGCTGTGCCACGGCTGCGGCGAGACGGTGGACGGCCCTTTCGAAGAATGCTGGAACTGCGGCGCTGCGATGCCCGGTGCGGTGGCCCGCGCGTGAAGGGCAACCCAGGCCTGACACCTCGTGTCGCGTTGCTGCTGTGTGTGCCCCCGCTGATGTGGGCCGGCAACGCGCTGGTGGGCCGGCTGCTGGCCGGGTCGCTGCCCCCGATGGCGATGAACGCGGCGCGCTGGGTCGCGGCCCTGCTCATCTTGCTGCCGCTGGCCTGGGCCGTGCTGGCCACGCCGGCGCGCCGGGCACAGATCCGGGCCCGCTGGCCACGTCTGGCCTTGCTGGGCGGCCTGGGCGTGGGCGCCTACAACGCCTGCCAGTACCTGGCGCTGCAGACCTCGACCCCGATCAACGTGACCCTGATCGCGTCCAGCGTGCCGGTGTGGATGATGTTGGTCGGCATCCTGTTCTACCGCGAACACCCCAAACCGGCCCAGTGGCTGGGGGCCGGCCTGTCGACGCTGGGGGTGCTGACGGTGCTGCTGCGCGGCGACCTGGCGGCACTGCTGTTCTTGCGCCTGGTGCCGGGGGACCTGTGGATGCTGCTGGCCGCGCTGTCCTGGGCGTTTTACAGCTGGCAGCTGGCGCGGCCCGCCCCTTCACTGGCCGGCGAGCAGCGGCCGGCCTGGGACTGGGCCGAGTTCCTGCTGGTGCAGGTGTTGTTCGGCCTCGCCTGGGCCATCGGTGCCGCCGCGCTGGAGGCGCTGGCCGGCGTGCTGCCCAGCACCCAGGTGCCGCCGGTCAGCACGCCGGCACTCTGGGCCGCGGTGCTGTTCCTGGGCCTGGGGCCATCGGTCATCGCCTACCGCTGCTGGGGCATCGGTGTGGCCGCCGTCGGGCCGGCCATGGCCAGCTTCTTCTCCAACCTGACACCGCTGTTCACCGCGCTGATGTCGGCTGTGCTGCTGGGCGACCCACCGCGGCTGTACCACGGCATGGCCTTTGTCTGCATCGTCGGCGGGATCGCGCTGTCCTCCCGCCGTTGAATCAGAAGGTGCCCGGATAGGCTCCACCGTCCAGCAGCAGGTTCTGCCCGGTCAGGAAACCGGCCTGTGCGCTGCAGATGAAGGCACAGAAAGCCCCGAACTCCTCGGCCGTGCCAAAACGTTGCGCCGGGGCCAGCAGCCGGCGCGCCTCGGCCACAGCGTCCACCGTCTGGCCGGTTTTTTGCGCCGTGCCCTGCAGCGTGGTGCGCAGCCGGTCGGTGTCGAAGGCGCCCGGCAGCAGGTTGTTGAGGGTCACGTTGCGGCCGGCCACCTTCGGCTGCCGCGCCAGGCCGGCCACGAAGCCGGTGAGCCCGCTGCGGGCGCCGTTGGACAGGCCCAGGATGTCGATCGGCGCCTTCACGGCACCCGAGGTGATGTTGACAATGCGGCCGAAACCGCGCTGGGCCATCGGGTCGATCACGGCCTTGATCAGCTCGATCGGCGTCAGCATGTTGGCGTCGAGGGCCTTCAGCCAGACCTCGCGGTCCCAGTGGCGGAAGTCGCCCGGCGGCGGCCCGCCGGCGTTGTTGACCAGGATGTCCACCTGCGGGCAGGCGGCCAGCGCCGCGGCGCGGCCTTCGGGTGTGGTGATGTCGCCAGCGACGGTGCGCACCTCGCCAGCACCGGGACGCAAGCGCAGCGCCGCGGCCGTGGCTTCCAGCGCCTCGCTGCCGCGCGCGGTGATCACCAGATGCACCCCTTCGTCGGCCAGCGCTTCGGCGCAGCCGCGGCCCAGCCCCTTGCTCGCGGCGCAGACCAGCGCCCATTTGCCCTTGATGCCCAGATCCATCGTGTTCCTCTTGCGTTGTGAATGAGGCGTTTCAACGCGGTTCAGCGCGCCCGTGCCAGCAGCCAGATGCCGGCCAAGACCAGCACCGTGCCGGCGGCCACCCAGGCGGTGAAGGGTTCACCCAGCAGCAGCACCCCCAGCGCGATGGTCGCCACCGGGCCGATCATGCCTGTCTGCGCCGTGGCCGTCGGGCCGATGCGTTCGATGGCCATCATCACCATCAGCACCGGCGCAAAGGTGCACACGGTGGCGTTCAGCAGCGACAGCCACAACACCTGCGGCGCCACCGCGGCGGCCGACAAGGGCCGCAGCAGCAGGAACTGCACGATGCACAGCAGACAGGCCACGCTGCTGGCCAGGCCGGTGAGCCGCAGCGCCCCCAGGCGCTTGACCTCGGCACCGCTGTAGACCAGGTAGACCGCGTAGCTGATGGCGCTGCCCAGGCACAGCGCCGCACCCAGCACCACGTCGGCGCCCTGCAGGCTGGCCTCGTGGCCGAAGACCATCAGCACCCCGGCGTAGCTGACCGCCAGCGCGGCCAGCTGGCGGGCCGTCACGCGCGTTCGGTGCAAGGCCACGCTGAGCGCCAGCACCAGGGTCGGGTTGAGGTAGAGGATCAGCCGCTCCAGGCTGGCGCTGATGTAGGCCAGGCCGGCGAAATCCAGAAAACTGGCCAGGTAATAACCGCTGAACCCGAGGCCGGCCACCACCCCGGCATCACGCCGGGTCAGCGGACTCTTGCCGCGCCCGGCCCACCAGGCCAAGGCCGCGAACATCGGCAGCGCCAGCAGCATGCGGTACATGATCAGCGTCACGGCGTCCACGCCGTAGCGGTAGGCCAGCTTGACGATGATGGCCTTGCCGGAAAATGCGACCGCCCCCGCGCCGGCCAGCGCCAGGCCTTGCCACGGCAGGCTCATCGCTCGGCTTCCTGCAGCAGCGTGGCCACATGTTCACCCAGCACCAGCGCCGCCGTGAGGCCAGGTGATTCGATGCCGAACAGGTTCACCAGGCCGGCCAGGCCATGGTCCGCGGGGCCGCTGACGATGAAGTCGGCGGAAGGCTCACCCGGGGCATGCGGCTTGGGCCGCAGGCCTGCATACGCGGGCTGCAACTGGCCTGCGGGCAAGCCGGGCCAGTAGGCGCGCACCGCGGCCTCGAAGGCCGGGGCCAGCGCCGGGTCCACGTGGTAGTCCTCATCGCCGGGCGCGGCATCGGCGGGCAGCCATTGCACGTCGGGGCCGAAACGCATCTGGCCGGCCAGGTCCAGCGTCAGGTGCACACCCAGACCACCCGGCACCGGCAGCGGGTAGACCAGGCGCTGGAAGGCCGGCCGGCCCGGCAGCGCGAAGTAGTGGCCACGTGCCCAGTGTGAAGGCGGCACCTGCGCCGCGTCCAGGCCTTCGGTGCGCAGCGCCAGCGCCTGCGCGTGCAGGCCGGCGCTGTTGACCACGGTGCGGGCCTGCACGGCCATCAACTCGTCACCACCCACCTGCAACGCCCACCCGCCGCCGGGCAGCGCCTGCAGCCGCTGCACCGGGCTGCGCAGCGCCAGCATTGCGCCATGGTCCTGGGCTTCGCCCAGCAGCGCCAACATCAGTCCGTGGCTGTCGACGATGCCGGTGGACGGTGACAACAGCGCCGCCGTGCAATGCAACGCCGGTTCCAGTGCGACGGCCTGCGCGGCCGTGAGCGGCTGCAGGTCGTGCACGCCGCAGGCTTGCGCCCGTGCTTGCAGGGCGTCGAGGCCGGGCCGTTGCGCGTCGTCGGTGGCCACGATCAGCTTGCCGCAGCGGCGGTGCGGGATGCCCCGTTCGGCGGCGTAGGCATACAGCCGTTCGCGGCCGGTCACACACAGCCGAGCCTTCAGCGACCCGGGTGGGTAGTACAGACCGGCGTGCATGACCTCGCTGTTGCGTGCGCTGGTGGCGGTGCCAAACGCGTCCATCGCTTCCAGGATCACCACCTCGCGCCCGCCCCGCGCGAGTGCCCGTGCCGCGGCCAGGCCGACCACGCCGGCGCCGATGACGACGCAGTCCAGCGTCTCCATCACGCCCGCCGCCGGGCCGCCCCAAGGCGTGCACTCCCCCTCGGGGGGACGCGAAGCGGCGAAGCCGTGAGCTCGGGGGCCAAGATCAGATCCCGGTGGGTGGCTCGGCGGCCAGCGTCGCGCCGATGTAGCGCTGCACCTTGGGCGGCTCGGGCAGCAGGTGGAAGCCCAGCCGGCGCGCACGCAGGCCTTCGTCGGCGGCGGTGAAACGCTCCTGCCGGCGCAGGTGTTCGACCCAGCTCTCGTCGACGAAGTACTCCACGTAGCGCCCCGGGACTGCGGTGTCGCGGAACAGGCCCCAGGACAGCGCACCCTGGCGCAGCCGGGCCAGGCGTGTGGCCTGCATGACCTGCGTGAACTCCGGCGCCCGCGCGGTGTCTATCAGGTACTCCACCACCACCATCACCGGCCCTTCGTCGGGCTGGATCTCGATGGCGACATCGGCCACCGCACGCGCCGGCTGCGGGCTCAGGTCTTCGTCGCCGCCCCACTCCACCGACCAGCGGCGTGTGGCGTACAGCAGCAGCACCCCGCACAGCGCCGCGGCGATGATGGCGTGCGGCACGCCGATCACGCCCGCGACCTGACCCCAGAGCCCGGCGCCGATGGCGGTGCCGCCCATCAGCGCCATCTGGTAAATCGACATGCCGCGTGCGCGCACCCAGTTGGGCAGCGCAAACTGGGCCGACATCACGAGTGTGTTGGCGGTGGAAATCCAGGCCGCGCCCGCCAGCGCCACCGCCGGCAGCACCAGCCAGGGTGTGGGCACGCTGACGATCAACGTGGACAGCATGGCGTGCAGCACGGTGCCCCAGCGCACAAACTGATCGCGCCCCCAGCGTTCACGCCAGCGCGGGAACTGCAGCGCGGCGACGATGGCGCCCGCGCCCAGGCAGGACATCATCGCGGTGAACATGCCCGCGCCGCCGCCGCTCTGGCGCGCGACCAGCGGCAGCAGCGCGAGCAGCGCACTGGCCTGCAGGAAAAACAGGAACACGCGCAGCACCACCACGCGCATGCGCGGCGACTGCCGCACATGCTGCAGGCCCACGCGCATCGCGCCGACAAAACGCTCGCCCGGCAGCGCGCTGCTGCGCGGCTCGGACTTCCAGCGCCAGATGAGCCAGAAACCGACACTGGCGAAGATGGCGTTGAGCGTGAACACCACCGCCGGCCCGCTGGCCGCCAGCAGCGCGCCGGCGATGACCGGGCCGATCACGCGCGACAGGTTCATCGAGATGCCCCCCAGCGCCAGCGCCGCCGGCAGCTCGGGTTTGGGCACCACGTCGGGCACGATGGCCGAAAACACCGGCCAGCGCGCCGCCAGCCCGATGCCGTTGACGAAGGTGAGCACCAGCAGCAGCGGGGCATTCAACGCGTCCAGCGACGCCAGCACCGCCAGCAGCAACGCGGTCACGCAGACCCAGGCCTGGGTGGCGGCAAACCAGCGCCGCCGGTCGACGATGTCGGCCATCGCACCGCTGGCGATGCCCAGCATGAACACCGGCAAGGTGGACGCCGTCTGCACCAGGGCCACCATCACCGCGCTGTCGGTCAGCTGCGTCATCAGCCAGGCGGCCGCGACGTCGTGGGTCCACATCGTCAGGTTGGCCACCAGCCAGGCGAGCCACAGGCCGCGGTAGACATGGCCCTTCAGCGGGGTCAGCGCGGGGGCGTCGAGCAGCTGTTTGAACCAGGGCATGGCAGGAGGATAGGGCCGGAACGCAAAGGGCCCCTCACGGGGCCCCTGTGGGTGGCAGATGGGCTCAGGGCCACCGCCGGGCCGCCCCCAGGTGGCCCTGCTCCCCCTCGGCGGGGCGCGAACGAAGCGAGCTTGGGTGCTCCATCACATCAATCGGCGTCTTTGAAGGCTTCTTCGCGCCGGTTCTTGATGCTGGGCAGCATCACCACCACGATCATCAGCGCCGCGGCGATCAACAGGCCGGCCGACAGCGGCCGGGTCATGAAGGTGCTCCAGTCGCCACGCGACAGCAGCAGCGCGCGGCGCAGGTTTTCTTCCATCATCGGGCCGAGGATGAAACCCAGCAGCAGCGGCGCCGGTTCACAGCTGAGCTTGTAGAAGATGTAGCCGATGACACCGAAGCCGACCGCCATGTAGACGTCGAAGTTGTTGTTGTTCAGCGTGTACAGGCCGATGCAGCAGAAGCTCAGGATGGCCGGGAACAGGAAGCGGTAAGGCACCGTCAGCAGCTTGATCCACATGCCGATCAGCGGCAGGTTCAGCACGATCAGCATCGCGTTGCCGACCCACATCGACGCGATCAGGCCCCAGAACAGCTCGGGGTTGCTGGTCATCACCTGCGGGCCGGGCTGGATGCCCTTGATCGTCATCGCGCCCACCATCAGCGCCATCACCGCGTTGGGCGGGATGCCCAGCGTGAGCATGGG
Source organism: Rubrivivax sp. (assembly GCA_018780805.1). Classification (GTDB taxonomy): domain Bacteria; phylum Pseudomonadota; class Gammaproteobacteria; order Burkholderiales; family Burkholderiaceae_C; genus Rubrivivax. The sequence goes on from JADMJD010000200.1 coordinate 10,000, forward strand.
GATGAAGCTGGTCTGCGCACCGGCGTTGTTGGCCGACTCGGGGCCTGCGACACCGCGGATGTTGCCCTGGCCGAACGGCACCTCGTGTTGGCCCATGCGCATCTTCTTCTCGACCGTGTAGGCCGCAAAAGAAGACAGCAGTGCACCACCACCCGGCAGCACGCCCAGGATGGAGCCCAGCGCGGTGCCGCGCAGCACGGCCGGGAAGGCGTCCTTGAAGTCCTGCTTGGTGGGCCACAGGCCCTTCACGTGTTTGGTGAAGACCTCGCGGTTTTCGGCCGGCTGGCCCAGGTTGGCGATGATTTCGCCGAAGCCGAACACACCCATCGCGATGGCGACGAAGCTGACACCGTCGGTCAGCTCGGGGATGTCGAAGCTGTAGCGCGGCACGCCGGAGATCACGTCGGTGTTGATCTGGCCCAGCAGCAGGCCCAGGATGATCATCGCAATGGCCTTGAGCAGCGAGCCCGAGGCCAGCACCACGGCGCCGATCAGGCCCAGCACCATCAGGCTG